>JAICNR010000009.1 GCA_025931135.1 Gemmatimonadota bacterium
CCCACCGCAAGCACCTCGTCGATGAGCAGGATCTCGGGCTCGAGATGCGCCGCCACGGCGAACGCCAGGCGCACGCGCATACCCGACGAATACCGCTTGACCGGAGTGTCGATGAACGTCCCGACTCCGGAGAACTCCACGATCTCGTCGTACTTGCGCTCGGTCTCGTGTCGTGGCATCCCCAGGATCGCTCCGTTCAGGAAGATGTTCTCCCTTCCTGTGAGCTCCGGATGGAAGCCGGTTCCCACCTCTAGCAGGCTCCCGACGTGGCCGCGCAACCGGACCACGCCGGAGGTAGGAGCGGTGATCCGCGACAGGATCTTGACCAACGTGCTCTTTCCGGCGCCGTTGCTGCCCACGATCCCCACGATCTCCCCCTGCCCGACCTCGAAGCTCACGCCCCGGAGCGCCCAGATGTGGTCGCCGCGCCGCAGTTCCTGTCCCTCGTGGGAAATCGTCGCGGGCCGGCCTCGCGCGTACTCGAGCCAGCGATGGACGTCCTCGCGCAGCCTGCGACTGCCGACGACTCCCAGCCGGTAGTACTTGGAGAGGTCCTCGACCTGGATGGCCGTCGACATGGACGTCAGACGGTGTCCATGAAGGTGCGCTCGATCCGATTGAAGATCAGTATGCCGAACAAGAGCACGACCGCCGTGAAAACAGCGGTGTAGGTCAGATGCGCGACGTTTACGGTACCTACGCCGAGGAACGCGTATCGGAACGCTTCGACGATCGGCGTCAAGGGATTCGCGACCACCAGCGGGCGATACGCCTCCGGCACGCTGGACAGCGGGTAGACCACCGGCGTCATGTACATGAGCAGCTGCACACCGAACGCGACGACGTTCGTGAGGTCTCGATAGCGGCTCGTGAGAGCCGAGAGGATGACCCCCCCGCCGAGTCCGAGACCAGCCATGAGCAGGACCAGGAGGGGGGTGGCGAGCACCCAGAGGTTGGGGTCCACCGGCGCGCCGCGCGCTATGAACCACGCCATGAACCCGAGGAAGATCGCGAGTTGGATCGCGAAGCCGATCAGGCTCGTACCCAGCGTCGACACAGGGACGGCGAGGCGCGGGAAGTAGACCTTGCCGAACACGTTCGCGTTCGAGACGAACGTATTCGATGTCTTCGTGAAGCTGCTGCTGAAATATCCCCACACCACGTTGCCGGATAGATAGAACAGAAACGGCGGCAGGCTGTCGGTGGGGATCCGCGCGATGCGCCCGAACACGATCGTGAAGACCACCGTGGTGAGGAGCGGTTGGACGAGGTGCCACAGCGGTCCCAGGATCGTCTGCTTGTACTGAGCCACGAAATCCCGCCGCACGAATAGGATTACGAGATCACGGTAACTCCACAGCTCGCGGAGGCGGAGATCGAACCAGTGGCCCGTAGGACGGATGACCGTCGTCCAGGCGGCGTCGTGTTCCCGGTCGCTCATGCTGTTCGTGGGGGTGCCTGCAATCCGCTCGGTGGAAGGAGCTTCCGGTAGGGTGCCGCTCAGCGGCCGGTCACGCCACGATCGGCTTCACGCGGGTCGATTCAAACCACCGGACCGTCTCCGCAAGACCTTCGTCCAAGCCGATCCGCGCAGCGAAACCGAACCGCTCCCTGGCGCGCGAGGTGTCGAGGCATCGCCGAGGCTGTCCGTTGGGCTTGCTGTCGTCCCATTCGATCGATCCTTCGAATCCGGTGAGCTCGACGATCTTCGCAACCAGCTCGCGGATCGAGATCTCGGTTCCGCTCCCCAGGTTCACCGGCTCCTCGTCCGCGTATCGCTCGAGCGCGAGCACGATCCCTCGCGCGGCGTCCTTCACATACAGGAACTCACGGGTGGGGGACCCGTCTCCCCAGACCACGATCCGGTCGCGGCCTTCTTCCCGCGCGTCGACGCATTTCTTGATCAGCGCGGGGATCACGTGGCTGGTCGAGGGATCGAAATCGTCTCGCGGTCCGTACAGGTTGACAACCAGCAGGTGGACGGCAGGGAAGCCGTACTGCCGGCGATACGCCTGGCCCTGCACGAGGAGCGCCTTCTTGGCGATGCCGTACGGCGCGTTCGTCTCCTCGGGATATCCGTTCCAGAGTTCGTCTTCGCGGAACGGTACCGCCGTGTTCTTCGGATAGGAGCAAACCGTACCCACGGTGAGGAACCGCCGTACACCGCTCAGCCGCGCCTGCTCCATGAGGTGGACGCCCATGATCAGGTTCTTGTAGAAGAACTCTCCGGGCCGAGCGCTGTTCGCGCCGATGCCGCCTACCACGGCGGCCAGATGCACGACGACATCGGGTCGGGTCTCGCGGAAGAGGCGCGCCACCGATTCCTCGCGCACGAGGTCGTAATCCGTCGAACGTGGCAGCAGGAGACGGCCACGGGGGATTCCGTGGCGCTCCAGCTCCTCGACGACGTGGGAGCCGAGGAAGCCCGAACCTCCCGTAACCAGGATCCGCGACTTGGCGAGGTCGAGGAGCTTGCTTTCGATCAACGCGTACCCCGGACGAAGGCATCGAGACCCAGCAGGAACAGCCGCGGCTGGGCGCGGAGCAGCGACCATCCCTTGGAACCCATGCTGTCGCGGTCGTTCGTGCTGAGCAGCAGATCCAGCTCCCGGTTGAGAAGCTTCAGCAGGGAATCGTAGTGCCGACCTCTGAAGCGGTCCATGAACCAGCGCACGGCATCGTGCAGATACAGCTCGCGATGCAGCGCGCGCAACTCCCGACGGTACGGGGTCCCGGTCGCGAGTGCCCGCGCGGCGGCTTGCGCGCCCCAGATCCCGGACACTACTCCGCCTACGGTAGTGACTTTGACGTGCGCGG
The DNA here is from genome assembly GCA_025931135.1 of Gemmatimonadota bacterium. GTDB lineage: Bacteria > Gemmatimonadota > Gemmatimonadetes > JACCXV01 > JAHWKZ01 > JAICNR01. The sequence continues at coordinate 2,818 of JAICNR010000009.1, forward strand.
CGGCGTCGCCGACAAGGAGCACCCGTCCGTCGCCGGCCCGCCACTCGATCGGGCGTCGCGGCTGGTGCAGAGGGATCATCGCCCCCTGATACTCCTCGGCGCGGTAGCCGTGCTCGTCCATGAAGCTCTCGAGGAGATCGCGAGCGTTCGACGGAGTCTCGGCGATCAGGCCCAGGACGCCGGTGGTCGTGGACTCAGGGATCAGCCAGAAGAAAAACCGCGTTCGCTCGCGGTCGAACCAGATCCTGGTGACATTTGGGTCGTACCGATCCCCGAGCGCGACCCGCGCCTGCACGATCGGAACGGTACGCTGGGGTCGTGCCCCGAACGCCTCCGCCACGACGCTGCGCGAGCCGTCCGCGCCGACCAGGTGACGCGTCGTCAGCCGCGCGGATGCACCATTGCGGACCCGCACCGCCATCGCGCCGGCCTCCACCTCCACCTCGTGGACCCGCCCGCCCAACCGAACTTCCACTCCCGCCCGTTCCACTTCGCGCGCGAGGATTCGGCGGAGCGCGCCGCGCTCGACGACGAGATCAGGCCGCTCGAGCTCCACGCGGCGTCGCGTCCCGTTCGCGAACAGCTCCATGACGCCGGTTTCGTGGATCACGCTCCGTCCGACGTCACAGCCCGCCACGTCGGCCAGCTTGCGGGTGACGATCCACGTGCGTTCCGGCGTGCCGAAGTCATGGCGGCTGTCGAGGACCAGCGTCCTGAGGCCCTGCTTTCCGAGCGATCCGGCCGCCGCCAGCCCGGCGCACGAAGCGCCGACCACGATCACGTCGTAGTCCGGCTTTACGATCCCCTTCGGGGGGAGCGACTGTGAGCGGGAATCCACGCTGGACCTCGAGTCAGATCTTGTTTTGCCGGGTTTCCCAGCGACCGGACAGGCTGACCCACACCGACAGGGCGATCAGGCGGACATCCAGCCAGAAGCTGCGCCTGCGGATGTAGAGCATGTCGTAGCGGAACTTCCGCTTGCGGTCTACGTCCTTGGGCAGGTACAGAGTCGCGAGACTGGTCAGGCCGGGACGTACGCTCATGCGGCGACGGAACTCGGGCAGCCGGTCCCAGACGGTCGGGTTACCGTCGTCGTCATGCACGATCTCCCCGACGGCGAGCGGGCGCGGGCCGACAAAGCTCATCTCCCCCTTGACGATATTCAGCACCTGAGGCAGCTCGTCGATCCCGAAGCTGCGGAGCACGGCGCCGACGCGCGTCACCCGGTGGTCCTCGTCGCGCGCCTCCACGACTCCATGCTTTTCGTCCGAGTCCGAGATCATGGTGCGGAACTTGAAGACGTCGAACAACCTGCCGCCCTGTCCCCATCTCCGCTGACGATAGAACACCGGCCCGCCGTCTTCGAGCTTCACCGCGACGGCGATGAGCGGCCACGCAGGCGCCGTAGCGACCAGTAGTACCCCGCAGAAGGCCAGGTCCAGGATGCGTTTGGGAAGCCGCTCGTTCTCGACGAGGATCGGGGGGTCGATCTCCTCCCGGCCGGCCACCACGGACAGGGGGGTCAGGGAGGCGTTCAAGTGGCTCGGCGCAACGGACGATGATGGTGTCACGCAGTCTCCTTCGGGGTAGCGCCGCAAGTCGCGAAGTCGACCCGGACTTCGATTAGTAAGATTCCCCGGAGAGAGCCGCAAGTCAAGTCAGCCCACGCGATTCGAGCAACCGTGATTCGAGTTCCGCGAACCGCCGAGGAGTCATGATCGCATGCAGGATCTTCCATGTCCGCGGGTAGGTGGATTCGAGCTTCGAGGCGCGCGTCTCCGCGAACAACTGGAACAGATCGTCGGGCGTGTCGATGTCCCGTTCCGCATGCAGCTCGTGGACCGCGAGGCCGCGCGCGCCCGCTTGTCCGCGCGTTGCGTCCAGCACGCCGCCCGTGCTCCACGGAATGCCTCGGAGGAGACCGGGCTCCGCGCGGGAAAGACCGAGCAGGTAGAAGCCACCGTCCACCGCGGGCCCGATCACCACCGGTTTCGATTCGAGCGCGTCCCATGCTTCGCGGAGTCGATCGGGCGTGAGCCCGGGGCAGTCGCTTCCCACGACAATCGCCCGTGGCCCGGCCTCCGCCTGGAGGCGCTCGAGAACGCCTTCGAGTCGGGCTCCCAGGTCCCCCGGCGGCTGCGGCAGTAGCCGCCGCCGGCTCCCGAGGAGCCGCTCGAGCGGCCGGCGAGACGTCGGTGGCGTGAAGGCGACGAAGAGGCGCGCGCCGGCGGACTCGACCACATCGATCGTGTCGAGGAGGAGCGCCCGGTAGAGGTCGGCAGCTTCTCCGGGGCGGAGGGCAGGCGAGAGCCGCGTCTTCACACGGCCGGGCTCGGGCGCCTTCGCGAAGACGGCGACCAGGGGGCGCGGGCCGCGGGGCCGAGCGGCTCGTGCGGGTGGCGTTCGGCGCGGCGCCCCGCTTCGGCGCCCGCCACCCCGCTCCCCGCGCTTCCCGCCGGGCTTCCGAGTTTCTCCGGGTTTCCCGCCGGGCTTGCGAGTTCCGCTTCCCCCGCGCTCTCCGCGGGACGCTCCAGCCCCCTTGCTTCCTTCCCCGCGTTTCCCGCCGGGCTTGCCGGTCCGCTCGCCCCGTTTGCCGGGAGGCTTCCCCGGTCGTCCGCCCCGGGGGCGATCCCCGCCTTGGTCGCCCGAGCGGGTTCCGCCGCTTCCTCCGCGCCTGCCGGAGCCTCCGTCGCCCCCGCCCCGCGGCGGTCGTCTCCCCGAGCTCAGAACCCTACGATGCGCAGGATATCGGCCGTGAATGCCCACGCCATGAGAAGAACCAGGAACGCCAGGCCGACCTGGGACAGACGCAGCTTCTGGGACGTTGAGAGCGGTCGGCCGCGCGACGCCTCGATGCCGAGGAACAGGATGTGACCGCCGTCCAGCACGGGGATCGGCAGCAGATTCAGGATCGCGAGGTTGATCGAGAACAGAGCGACCCAGCCGAGGAGGCTGCTCACCCCCTGGCGCGCGAAATGACCTGTCAGCTGGCCGATGGCGACCGGCCCCCCGACGGCCTTCAGGCTGACCCCGCCCGTGACGATGTCGTACAGCCCCCCGAGGATCAGCATCGAGGCGCGGCCCGCGGCCTGGGTGCCGGCGACCACCGCCTCGCCGGGGCCGAGTCGGATGCGCTCGATCTTCGCACCGACACCGAGCACGCCGACGTCCACGAACTTCCCGTCCGTCGCGCGCGGCGCCTTCTCGACTCCGGTCTCGACCGTCAGGGTCAGCCGCCTGGGCTGGCCGTCGACGAGGCGTTCCACCTCCACGGGCAGGATGCGCTCTGGCCGCTCCCGCACCACCTCGGATACGCGATCGAACGAAGGAGTTCCGATGCCGTCGACGGACAGGATGCGATCCCCGGGCACGATCCCCGCGCGCCCCGCGGGGCTCCCTTCCTGCACCTCGTCGATCACGGTCGGAATGAGCGGCACGAGTGCGGAGACGATGCGCTCGCGGTCTCCGCGGCCCGAGACCGGAACCGACAGGCTGCGACCCGAGGCCAGCCCGATCTCGAGCTGGGGGTCGTCGGCAGCCACCACGGCTTCGGACAACTCGAGCCAGTTCGATACGGGCCGTCCTTCCACCGTCGCCACGTCCTGACCCGCCAGCGCCCGCAACTCCGGATGCCCGGTCGCGAGCGTCGAATCCACGGCCGCCACGCTCGTCCCGTCGATCGTCGGGATCCCCTCGCGCCACGCGAGACCCACGTAGATCAGCCAGCCGAGTAGGAAGTTCATGAGCACCCCGGCCGAGAGGATCGCGAGCCGCCAGCCGACGCTCTTGTTCTCGAAGCGCTTGTCCGGCGGAACCGCGGCCGGGTCCTCTTCGCCCACGCCTCCTTCGAGGCCCTCGAACGCCTCCTCGCCTTCCATGCCCGCCATCTTCACGTACCCGCCGAACGGAATCGCGGAGAGGCAGTAGTCCGTTTCTCCGACTTGCACGCCGACGACGCGGGGTCCGAGCCCGATCGAGAAGCGGGGAACGCCCACGCCCGCCCACTTCGCGGTCACGAAATGACCGAGCTCGTGCACGAAGACGAGCACGCCGAGCACGATGATCGTCAGAATCAGGGTCTGCATTTCTTTGCCATCCTCGAGGGGAGCGCGTAGGATCGGTCGTGAACCGCGTGCTCGACGTCCTGCGATCCTACGCCCGGAACCCGGCCCATGTTCCCCGCAATCTGTCCTGGAGGCTGCCTCGGACCACGAGCGCCTCGAGGACGGTGTTCGTGGTCGGCGCCCCCCGCAGCGGCACGTCGCTCGTCCAGAGCGTGCTGGCCGCGCACAGCGAGCTGTTCTCGATTCCGGGGGAAACCGGCCTCTTCTCGTTTCAGAATATATTCGGACGTCGTCACTTTGGCCTGTCGTGGGCGGAGAACCGCTCGCTGTTCGCCGTTTCCCGCGATCTGGTGGACTTCTTCGATCGCGCGGTAGGGTTGCTGGAGTCCCGCAGCGCCGGCGCGACGTTCGTGGAGAAGACTCCCCAGCACGTGCTCCAGCTCCGCTTCCTCGCGCGACGCTTCCCGAACGCCCGCTTCGTCAACGTGGTCCGGGACGGTCGCGACTGCTTCGCCTCGGCGAAAGGGCATCCGGGCATCCCCCAGTCGTCGTCCGCGCGTCGGTTCGCGCGATACTGGCGCCGGTGTGTGGACTCCGCGCTCCGGATGAGCGGGCACCCGCGGCTGCTGACCCTGCGGTACGAGGACTTCGTGCGTAACCCGCCGGAAGAGCTCGAGCGCGTGATGCGATTCCTGGATCTCGAGCCCGAGACCGCTCAGCTGGATCCTGCCGCCTTCGGGGATGAGCGCGGCCGGCGGAACGAGTTCCAGCTGTTGCGATCGGCGGTCTCGGACAGCCGCGTGGGACGCTTCCGCGCCGAGCTCTCATCGGCGGAGAAGCGAGTGTTCGAGCGCATGGCCGCCAGGCAGCTCGCGGCCCACGGGTATTCGCTCGAGGGTCGAGACCGGGTCTAGGACCGCGTCGCCGCGCTCGGCCGGCGGCTGCCCAGCGACCGAGTCTCCTCGCGCGCCCAGCGATCCGCCTCCATCAGGGTCGCCAGCGAATCGACCGGATGCGTGGCGTGGCGGTCGAGGACGCGCCCGCAGAGCCCGGCGATGTCGGGAAAACCGACGGCGCCCTCGAGGAAGAGCGCCACCGCGACCTCGTTCGCCGCGTTGAAGACGGCCGGAGCCGTGCCTCCGGCCTGCCCCGCCGCGCGCGCCAGGGCGAGGGCCGGGAAGCGGTGCAGGTCCGGCGCCTCGAACGTCAGCCCGGAGAGCTCGGCCAGCGCCACCGCCGGCGGGCCAATCGCGCGCTCCGGCCACGCCAGAGCGGTTCGGATCGGGGCCCGCATGTCGGGAGCGCCCAACTCGGCGAACAGCGCGCCGTCGGTCCATTCGACGAGGCCGTGCACGATCGATTGCGGGTGCACGACGACGTCGATCCGCTCATAGGGGAGGCCGAACAGATGATGCGCCTCGATGACCTCGAGGCCCTTGTTCGCGAGCGTCGCCGAATCGATCGTGATCTTCGGCCCCATATCCCAGGTGGGGTGCGCCAGCGCCTGCGCGGGCGTTACGCGGGCGAGCGCCTCAGCGGGCGTGCGCCGGAACGGGCCACCGCTCGCCGTCAGGATGATCCGCCGCACTTCCTCCGTCCGCTTCCCCGCGAGGAGCTGCCAGATCGCGCTGTGCTCGCTGTCCACGGGCAGTAGCATCCCGCGCTCGAGGATCCTTCTTCCGAGCACGGCCGCAACCAGCTCTCCTCCGACGACCAGCGACTCCTTGTTCGCGAGCGCGACCCGCCGGCCCGCTCCGAGAGCGGCGAGCGTGGCCTCGAGCCCCGCGGCCCCGACGATCCCGTTCAGCACGATGTCCGCATCACCGCCGGCCGCCAGCTCGACCAGGCCCGTAGCGCCGGCGAGCAGCCGCACCTCCTCCCCGAACGCGCCCGATGCCCGGGCCTCGCGCCACGCCGCCTCGTCCGCGATCGCGACTGCGGCCGGCCGCCAGCGTGAAGCGAGCGCTGCGAGCTCGCGCCAGCTCCCGTTGCAGGACAGCCCCACGACCTCGATCCGCTCCCCCAGCTCGGCGGCGACGTCGAGCGCGCTGGCGCCGATCGATCCGGTCGCGCCGAGGACGATCAGCCGCCGACTCACAGGACGACCGCCCACAGGTAGTACCAGAACGCCGGCGCGACAGCCATCAGGCTGTCGAACCGATCGAGGACACCACCGTGGCCGGGCACCAGATCGCTCGCGTCCTTCACGCCCGCGTCGCGCTTGAACGCCGACTCCACGAGGTCACCCAGCGGCGCAGCGACACCGACGAGCGTCCCCACCGCGAGCGCGTCCCTCAGATCGAACAGCGGGACCCAGCGGTCCACGAGCCAGAGCGTCGGAACCGCCGCCAGCACGGTCACGAGGAGTGCTCCGACCGCGCCCTCCACCGTCTTTCCGGGGCTGACTCGCGCGATCAGCTTCCGCCGGCCCCACCGCCGGCCGATGACGTAGGCGGAGGAATCGTTCACCCATGTGAGGGCGACCGTCACCCCGACCAGGAGCGCGCCGGACCAGTACGGCATGCCGGGGACCACGCGCGACACCTCGCGGATCAGGACGAAATGGGCGAGGAGAAGTCCCGCGTAGGCGGAGCCGTAGACGGTGGTCGACACCGCCGCCAGCATCTCCTCGCCGTCCGGGTCGAGGAGTTGGGCCAGCGCGATCCCCAGGACGCCCACGGTGACGAGCGCGGGGATCGCGAGGGGATGCGACGGCGACCAGTAGAGGAGCGCGGGAAAGGCGAGAGCGAGCCCGATCCCGGGCGCTGCGCGCGGCCGGCCGGATTTACGGCCCGCCATGCGGAAGAACTCCCACGCGGCGACCCCCGCCAGGAGCATCATCGCGCCGAGGAACACGAGTCCTCCGACGGCAACGGCAAGCAGGAACACGGGACCCAGGACGATCGCGGTTACGAGCCGCCGCTTCAGGTCCTGCCGGGGGAGGCTCGGCGCGAGCCCCGCCTCGACGCTCACGCCATCACCTTGCCGAAGCGCCGCTCGCGCGACTGGTAGTCTTCGATCGCTTCGAAGAACGCCGCGCGATCGAAGTCCGGCCACAGGGTCTCGGTGACGTAGAGCTCGGCGTACGCGATCTGCCAGAGGAGGAAGTTCGATATCCGCATCTCGCCGCTCGTTCGTACGAGGAGGTCCGGATCCGGAAGGTGAGGACTGTAGAGGAAGCGGGCGAACCCCGCCTCGTCGAGCGCGTCAGGGTCCAATTCGCCGGCGACCGCAGCGCGCGCGATCCGGCGCGCTGCCGCGACGATCTCCGCCCGTCCCCCGTACGAAAGCGCGAGCGTGACCCGCAAGCGCTCGCAACCCGATGTGGCCTCGATCAGCCGATCGAGCTCTTCGCGGGCGCTGGGCTCGAGCTGGTCCAGGTCGCCGATCGCTTCCACGCGGGCGCCGCGCTGGACCAGCTCCTCCCGCTCGGACTTCATGTAGCGACGAAGGAGGCCCATCAGAGCCTGGACCTCGGGAGCGGGGCGGCGCCAGTTCTCCTTGGAGAACGCGTACAGGGTCAGGGCTTCGATCCCGAGGTCGCCGGCGGCCTCGATGACGGCCCGCACCGATTTCATCCCCGCCCGGTGCCCGAATATCCTGGGCTGTCCCCGGCGCTCCGCCCAGCGGCCGTTGCCGTCCATGATCACGGCCACGTGCCGAGGCAGGTTCCCCTGCGCGCGGATCGCGTGCGCCCTGTCCTCGAGCGGGGTCATCGGTCCCGCACCCTCTTCGTGCGCGCCGTCAGACCTCCATCACCTCCTGCTCCTTGCGCTCCAGCATCTGATCGATCGTCGCGATGTGCTTGTCGGTCAGGTCCTGCACTTCCTTGAGCTGGCGATGCATCTCGTCTTCACTGACGTCGCCGTCCTTCTGCGCCTGATGGATCCGCTTATTGGCGTCGTGGCGGATGTTGCGGATTGCGATCCGGCCTTCTTCCGCGATCTTGTGCGTCAGCCGCACCAGTTCCTTGCGGCGTTCCTCGGTGAGGGGAGGAATCGGCAGGCGGATGATCTTGCCGTCGTTGTTGGGCACGAGCCCCAGATCGCTGGACATGATCGCCTTCTCGATGGCGTTCAGCTGGCTGGGATCGTAGGGTTGCACGACCAGCATCCGCGGCTCGGGCGCTGCGATCGTCGCCATCTGGTTGAGCGGCATCTGGGAGCCGTAAGCATCCACTTTGATCAGGTCGAGGAGCGCCGGTGCGGCCTTTCCGGTCCGTACCGTAGCGAGCTCGTTGCGGATCGCCTCGACCGATTTGTCCATGTGAGCGCTGACTTCCTTCAGGCCCGAGTCCATAGCGTTCCCCCCTGGCTCCTCAGCCGCCTACGACCGAGCCGACAGATTCGCCGGCCAGAATCGCACGAACGGCACCCTGTCGACGGATGTCGAACACGACGATCGGAAGGTCGTTGTCCTTGCACATCGATACGGCGGTAGCGTCCATCACGCGGAGATCGCGTTTCAGGATGTCGATGTAGCTGACTTTCTCCAGGAACTTCGCTTCCGGATCCGTGCGGGGGTCGGCGCTGTAGATCCCGTCGACCTTCGTCGCTTTCAGGATCGCGTCGGCGTCGATCTCGATGGCTCGCAGCACCGCGGCGGTGTCAGTGGAGAAATACGGGTTGCCGGTGCCGCCCGCGAACAGCACGACCCGACCCTTCTCGAGGTGACGAACCGCGCGCCGGCGAATATACGGCTCGGCGACGGCCTCCATCCGGATAGCGGTGAGCAGGCGAGTTTCGAGGCCCTTGCGCTCAAGGAGGTCCTGGATCGCGAGTGCGTTGATCACCGTCGCGAGCATGCCCATGGTATCGGCCGAGACCCGATCCATGCCGCCTTCGCTGGCGGTAGTCCCGCGCACGATGTTCCCGCCGCCGACGACCAGCCCCAGCTCCACGCCGGTCTGGTGGATGGACACGATCTCGCTGGTGAGCTCGTCGACGACGGGCGGGTCGATGCCGAATCCCCGGCCGCCGGCAAGCGCTTCGCCGGACAGCTTCAGGACGATTCGGCCGTACTTGAGGCGCGTCCTACTCTCCGACCTCGAAGCGGGTGAAGCGGCGGACGACGATGTTCTCGCCGAGTCGCTGGACGGCCTCGTTGACGACATCCGACACCTTCCGGTCGGGGTCCTTGATATATGCCTGATCGAGGAGGCAAACCTCCTGGTACCACTTCTCGAGCTTGCCCGAGGCGATCTTCTCGACGATCTCCGGCGGCTTGCCCGAATCCTCCGCCTGCTGACGGTAAATCCCCATCTCGCGTTCGACCACCTCGGCGTCGAGGCCTTCCCGGTCGACCGCCAGCGGCGAAGCGGCCGCGACCTGCATCGCGAGCGAGCGGGCGAGGTCGCGGAAGTCCGTGGTTTTGGCGACGAAATCGGTCTCGCAGTCCACCTCGATGAGGACACCGATCTTCCCGCCCAGGTGAATGTAGGACTCTACCAGACCCTCGCTTGTCTCGCGACCGGCCTTCTTGGCGGCCTTCGCCTGCCCGCGCGTGCGCAGCAGGTCGATCGCCGCCTCCAGGTCGCCACTCGTCTCCTCGAGGGCCTTCTTACATTCCATCATGCCCACGCCGGTTCGCTGGCGGAGCTCCTGCACCTGCGATGCCGTAATCGTTCCCATGCCTTACTCCTCTTCCCCTTCCTCGTCCTGATCGGGCAGCCGGGCCCGAATCTTCCGCTTGGGCCGCTGCGGACGGGCCGGCTTCTCCTCTTCGGTTTCCTGCTTTTCGGCCTTCTCCACGGCCTCTTCCTTCACGATCCGCTCACGCGCGTCGACGATCGCATCGGCCACCTGACTGGTGATCAGACGCACCGACTTGATGGCATCGTCGTTCCCCGCGATCGGAACGGTGATCAGCTCGGGATCCGCGTTCGTGTCGACGATCGCGATCAACGGGATGCCCAGCTTGTTCGCCTCGTTGACCGCGATCCGCTCTTTCTTCGCGTCCACGACGAAGACCGCACCCGGCAGTTCCTCCATGTCCGCGATCCCGCCCAGATTCCGCTGCAGCTTGTCGTACTCCCGTTCGATCTCTATGACTTCCTTCTTGGGAAGCAGATCGAACGTGCCGTCTTCCCGCATCCGTTCGATCTCCTTGAGCCGTTTCAGACCCCGCTTGATCGTGCGGAAGTTCGTCAGCGTGCCACCCAGCCAGCGGTTCGTCACGAAGAACTGGCCGCTGCGCTCTGCTTCCTCACGAACGACGTCCTTTAGCTGCCGTTTCGTACAAACGAACAGGACCTTCTTGCCCTGGCCCACCAGCTCGGACACCAGTTCCTTGGCCCGCTCGAGTTGGCGCAGGGTCTTATTCAGATCGATGATGTAGATGCCGTTGCGCTCGGCGAAGATGAACTTGCGCATCTTGGGGTTCCAGCGACGGGTCTGATGCCCGAAGTGGACGCCGGCTTCTAGCAGAGCGCGCAGTTGTGCGGGGACCGCCATGGGTCGGACTCCTTCCGAGTTGGGCCTCCACCGGCATCCCCGGGTCCGCGAATCCGCCCGCGAGGGGCGGACACCGCGCGAACCCTCCGCCGGTGTGTGAATTTTTTTCCTGCCTACCTCTTACTACCTGTCGCGACCTGACGGAGGTCGCGGAGAGCGGTGCATGTCAAGGCGCGCGAGGAGGGACGGCCGAGGCGTACGAAAAAGTACGCCGCAGGCCGGCACGAGTCGCGCAACGCAGAGATGCGCCGCTATACGCGGCCGACTATCCCGCGGCCGACTATCTCTTGGAGAACTGAAAGCGCTTTCTCGCCTTCGGTCGTCCATACTTCTTCCGCTCGACCATCCGCGGGTCGCGCGTCAGAAGCCCCTCGTTCTTCAGCGCCCCGCGGAGCGTGTCGTCGGCCGTGACCAGCGCCCGGGCGATGCCGAGCTGTACGGCCCCGGCCTGACCGGTCGGGCCGCCGCCATTCACGTTCACGCTCACGTCGTACTGATTGTCCGTCCGGGTGACCTCGAACGGCTTCTGGCACTGCTGCGCGTGCAGGAGGCGCGGGAAGTACTCGGCCAAGGGCCGCCCATTGATCTCCCAGGTCCCCTTGCCCGGTCGCAGGTACACGCGGGCCACAGACGTCTTCCGCCGCCCCACTCCGCTGAACTGCTTCGCCATCCTGTTCCTTTCGCCTCTCGGGTTCCGCGCCGGCTCTACTTCGACGCCGGCTCGGCCGCCTGACGCTGAGGCGGCCACTGGGTCAGGTCGAGCGAAATCGGCTGTTGGGCGCGATGGGGATGCACCGGGCCCGCGTACACGCGCAGCTTCCGCGTCATCGCCCGCCCCAGCTTGCCCTTGGGCATCATTCCCTTGATGGCCAGCTCGACCACCCGCTCCGGGTGGGTCTCGAGCATCCGGCGGATGGGGGTCTCCTTGAGGCCCCCGGGATAGCCGGAATGCCGGTAGTAGCGCTTCTGATCGAGCTTCTTCCCGGTCAGTCTCACCTTCTCGGCGTTGACCACCAGCACATGGTCGCCGGTGTCCATGTGCGGAGTGTAGATCGGCTTGTGCTTCCCGCGCAGGATCTGGGCGACGCGACTCGCCAGGCGGCCCAGGGTCTGCCCCTCGGCGTCGACGAGGTACCAACGCCGGGTGATCTGGTCCGGCGTAACCTGATGGGTCTTCATTCCATGTCTCCTCGAGAATCCTCCGGCCGCGCGAGCGCGCGCACCGTGTTCGGCCTTGAAATACAGCATAGGAAGATACCCGCCGGCTGGGTGGCCGGTCAAGCCGGACCCCTCGTCACGGGGTGCCGTTCCGCAGCTTCCGGAGAGAGGTCTCGTATGGTGGCGTCAGCAGGCCGGCATCGGTGAAGAACCCGGTGATGTACCGGGCGGGAGTCACGTCGAAGGCCGGGCTGAAGACCTTCACGCCGGCCGGCGCGGTGGGAGTCCCGAATCCGTGTGTGATCTCGGCCGGGTCCCGCTCCTCGATCGGGATGCTCCGGCCGTCGGCGATGGAGAAGTCGAACGTGGTCCGCGGGGCTGCCACGTAGAACGGGATTCCGTGCTCGCGCGCGAGAATCGCCACGCCGTAGGTCCCGATCTTGTTCGCCGTATCTCCGTTGGCCGCGATGCGGTCCGCGCCGACGATCACGAGATCGATCTCCCCCCGGGCCATCGTGGCAGCCGTCATGTCGTCGCAGATCAGCGTGACATCGACCCCACCCTCCATCAGCTCCCATGCCGTGAGCCGGCTGCCCTGGAGGAGAGGCCGGGTCTCGTCCGCGAATACCCGTACCCGCTTGCCGTCCTCCTGCGCGACGTAGGCACAGGCGAGCGCGGTTCCGTACCCGGAGGTCGCCAGCCCGCCGGCGTTGCAGTGGGTGAGGATTCCCGCTCGTTCGCGGATCACCCCCCGGGCCGATTCTCCGATCCGCCGGCACATGGCCCGGTCTTCCTCCAGGATCGCGAGGGCCTCCTGCTCGAGCCGCTCCCATAGCGCAGCCGCCGCCATGTCGGGATGCCGCCGCGCGACCTCCCGCATCCGGCCGATCGCCCACGAGAGGTTGACCGCCGTGGGACGCGCCGCCGAGAGATCGGCGGCGTACTCCCCGAGCCGATCGCGGAACCCCTCCTCGTCGTCGCGGTGTGGACGAAGCGCGGCGACGAGGCCCATCGCGGCCGCGATCCCGATCGCCGGTGCGCCGCGGATCCGCAGCGCCCGGATCGCCTCGATCATCTCGGGCGCGGTTCGGATCTCGATGTCGACGCGCTCGTTCGGAAGCCGCGTCTGGTCGATCATGCGGACGTGGTCGCCCTGCCAGGAGATCGTGTCGATCGGCACGGGCCGGAAGGTCCGCCGCGAGGGGGCAGTTGTCACGCCGCCGTCTTTCAAGCTCGAGCGCGGACCCGAACGAGACGTCCGGGAAACGCGTACCGCCAGCCGATGCGCTCGAGCAGGGCCAGCACGCGGTTCACGGGGAAGCCCATGACGTTGAAGTAGCAGCCGTCCACGGACTCGACCAGCGCCGCGCCGTAGCCCTGGATCCCGTAAGCGCCCGCCTTGTCGAGCGGCTCGCCGGTCGCGACGTACGCCTCGATCTGGTCGGCGTCGAGGGGGCGGAACCGGACTCCTGTGCTCTCCACGCCGGAGGCGGTCCGTCCTTCCGTCTCCGTGACCGCGGCCCCGGTATGGACCACGTGCTCGCGGCCGGCAAGGCGGGTCAGCATCTCGCGGGCGTGGGCCTCGTCTCGGGGCTTTTCGAGCACGGTGCCTTCCAGGACCACGATCGTGTCGGCGGCCAGGACGATCGCGTTCGGATGGGACGACGACACCGTGGTCGCCTTTGCCAGTGCCAGCCGCTCGGCGAAGTCCGGGGGCGACTCGAGACCGTTCCACGGCGTCTCCACCCCGTCTGGGGCGGGAACGACGCGAAAGTCGATTCCGAGCTGCTCGAGAACCTGCCGCCGCCGCGGACTGCCCGACGCGAGGACGAGAGGGGGCGTCTCGCGGGTCATCGCTCGATCCACAAGGTGACGGGACCTTCGTTGACGAGCGCGACCTCCATGCGGGCGCCGAACTCTCCGCTCTGCACGCGACCCGGGAGCTCCCGCTCGCATAGCGCGAGGAACTCGCGGAACCTAGCCTCCGCGCGCGCGAACGGCGCGGCGGATCCGAAGTCCGGCCGGCGTCCTTTGCGGGCGTCGCCGTAGAGGGTGAACTGGCTGACGACAAGGAGGCCGCCGTCCGTTTCCCGGAGCGATCGGTCGAAGCCGCTAGTGCCACTGCCCTCGAAGACCCGAAGGTCCGCGATCTTGGCCGCCATCCACTCCAGGGTCCCGCGTTCGTCGGCCGCGGCGAAGCCCACGAGCGCGAGGAGGCCCGGCCCGATGCGGCCGGTCTCCCGCGGGCCGCGATCGGTCGCGACCGTCACCGCCGCCGAGCTCACGCGCTGAAGGCAGACGCGCATCGGTCCTCCCCGGGCTCCGGATTCACTCGGACTCCAGCATCCATGCGAAGCGCGTCCCGCGCAGCTCGCGTTCGACGGCCGCATAGTTCTCCAGGACGTCTCGTGCGTGGTACGGGTTCGCCCGCTGGAGCGGCACGGGAATGTCCACCGGGGGCTCGCCCAGCGCATGGCAGAGCTTGCGGTACCCGAGCCGGGGATCGGGGAGGACGTCTTCCTCGTAGGTGAGGTGGATCCCCCCTCGCGCGGCCACGATCGGACGCGCCTCCCGGTAGGCCCGCTCGAACTCCTCCAGCCATTCCAGGAGCGGCTTCCTCGTGCGCGCGAACTCGACCGATGCGGGATCCAGCGCGAACGACTGGCGCTCGGCCTCCCCGCCGGCCGGCACGTGCCAGATCCTCCGCCGCGATCCCGCGTAGCTCGAGAGCAGGACGTTCAGACTGTTCCTCCGCTCGAGGAGCGCGATCCGCTCGATACCGAGCGCCCCCAACGCGTCGAGCAGCTCCTCGAGTCCCATCCCGACCATGTCGAGGTGCTGGCCGCGCAGGATATGGACGGAGAGCACGAAGTGCCGGCGCCCGGCCCGCCGCCGGTCGCGATCGAGGTATCGCATCGGATCCGGACGCCGGGCGCGCCCACTATAGGTGCGGTCGTATCGGAACAAGACCTCGCCGTGGGAGAAGATCCGTGGGTGGGAGTGGAGCATCCACGACAGGACGGTGGACCCGCAGCGGCCCGAGTTCAGGATCACCAGACCTGCCGGCTGCAGCGGGGAAAGGGCCGCGTTCCAGGCGAGCTTGGCGACGAACGGGATCCGCGTGCGGCGGGCCCACGTCCTCCAGCGCGGCTCCGGGCCGGTACCCGCGCCCGCGGCTATTCGACCGTGACCGACTTCGCGAGGTTTCGCGGCTTGTCCACATCGCAGCCACGGAGGACCGCGATGTGGTACGCGAGGAGCTGCAAAGGCACGACGCTAAGAATCGGCGTCAGCATATCATCGGTCTCGGGGACTTCGATCACATGGTCCGCGAGCCGCGCCACCTCGCTATCCCCATCGTTCACGATCGCCAGAACGCGCCCGCGGCGCGCCTTCACCTCTTCGACGTTCGACAAGACCTTCGAATACACGGCGTCGCGCGTGGCGACCACGACCACGGGCATGTTCTGGTCGATCAGTGCGATCGGGCCGTGCTTCATCTCCGCCGCCGGGTATCCCTCGGCGTGGATGTAGGAGATCTCCTTGAGCTTGAGCGCACCTTCGAGTGCGACGGGGAAGTTGAGGCCGCGGCCCAGGTACAGGAAGTTCGTGGACTCGCAGTACTTCTCGGCGATCTCACGCACGAGGTCGTCGCGCTCGAGCACCTGCTGGAGCTTCTCGGGCAGCGCCCACATCGCCTCCGCGATCTGGCGCCCGCGCTCTGCGGACATATGGCGCCGACGGCCCAGGAACAGGGTGATCAGCGACAGCACGGTGAGCTGGCACGTGAACGCCTTCGTCGAGGCTACGCCGATCTCCGGGCCAGCGTGGATGTAGATCCCCCCGTCGGTAGCGCGCGCAATCGACGACCCCACGACGTTCACGATCCCCAGCACGCGGCCGCCGCGGCGCTGCCCCTCGCGGACGGCGGCCAGCGTATCCGCCGTCTCGCCCGACTGGCTGATCGCGAACATCAACGTCTTGTCGTCGATCACGGGGTTCCGATAGCGGAATTCGCTCGCGTACTCGACCTCGACCGGTATCCTCGTGACGTCCTCGAGCAGGTACTCGCCGACCAGCGCCGCATGCCACGATGTCCCGCAAGCCGTGAGCACGACACGGTCGAAGGCGCGCCAGCCCTCCTCGTCGATATGGCTGAGCCCGCCCAGGACCGCCGTTCCTTCGGACAGCTGCAGGCGGCCGCGCATCGCGTTCCGGATCGCCTCCGGTTGCTCGAAGATCTCCTTGAGCATGAAGTGCGGATAGCCGCCCTTCTCGATCTCCTTGAGGTCCCACGAGATCTCGTCGATCGTCTTGTCCACATGGGTATTCTCGAGATCGCGCATGACGTACCCGTTGCGGGAGAGCGTGACCATCTCGCCGTCGTCGAGGTAGATGACCCGGCGCGTATGACCGATGACGGCAGCGGCGTCGCTGGCCACGAACAGCTCGCCGTCGTCGATCCCGACCAACAGAGGGCTCCCCATCCGGGCGGCGACGATCTGATCGGGACTGTCGAGCGAGAGGACGACGAGGCCGTAGGTTCCTTCGACGTGCCGGAGGGCGGCGCGGACTGCATCACCGAGATCTCCGGAATACTCCTCCTCGATCAGATGCGCCACGACCTCGGTGTCGGTCTCGCTCTTGAACGTGTGGCCGCGCTGGAGCAGGCGATCACGCAGCGCACCGGCGTTCTCGATGATCCCGTTGTGAACGACTGCGATCCTGTCCTTGCAGCAGGTGTGGGGATGCGCGTTGATCTGGGTCGGCGGCCCGTGAGTCGCCCAGCGCGTGTGTGCGACCCCGATGGTCCCGACGGGCGGGTCGGATTCGACCAGGTCCTGGAGGCCTTGGATGCGACCGGGGAGCTTTGCGATGTGCATTCCCTTGCCATTGATGATCGCGACCCCCGCCGAGTCGTAGCCGCGATACTCCATCCTCCGCAACCCCTCCAGCAGGATGGGCGCGGCCTGGCTCGAACCGATGTATCCAATGATCCCACACATGGTTACGCATCCCCGATTCGCTATTTGGTGACGAGCGTGCCCACATTGATGCTAGCAGGAATCGGGCCGAAAAGGAAGGGAACGGAGGGTCAGTCCGCCGCGAGCCGGCCTGCCCGGTCCAGGAGCCGCGCGGCGGCCTCCGCGTCCGGGGCTTCCGCGATGATCCGGACGATCGACTCGGTGCCCGATTTCCGGAGGTGGAGCCATTCCTGGCGCGCGGGCCAGAGGAGCTTCAGCCCGTCCGTGCGATCGATCTCCGCCGCGTTCATCTCCGCCGCCGCCCTGGCCAGCAGCGCGTCGCCGTCGATTCCGTCGAGGGGCAGCTTCGCCTTGACGATCGAGTACGACGGGAGCGCGCCCGCCGCTTCCGAAAGGGTGCCGCCCCGGAGAGCGAGGTAGGTCAGGAGGAGCGCCACCCCGGCCGGAGCGTCCCTGGTGTGGTGGATCCCCGGATGGATCACACCGCCGTTCCCCTCACCCCCGATCGGGCTGTCGACCGATAGCATCCCCAGGGCGACGTTCACCTCGCCCACCGCCGTTCGGAGGACGGGGGCGCCGTGGGACTCCGCCACCCTGTCGACGACCTGGCTGGTCGACAGGTTCGTGACGACCGTTCCGTGTCGTCGCGACAGCACGTAGTCCACCGCCAGCGCGAGGGTCAGGTCCTCGCCCAGCGCCTCTCCTCGCTCGTCGACCAGCGCCAGCCGGTCGCCATCGGGGTCGATCGCCAGCCCCATGTCGGCGCCCACGCTCCGGACACGCTCGCGGAGCTCGGCCAGGTTCGCGGCAGTTGGTTCGGGGTCGCGCGGGAAGCGGCCCGTCGGCTCGAGGTGGAGCCCATCGACCTCCACCCCGAGACGCGAAAGGAGCGGGATCGTGGGAAGGCTGCCCGCCCCCGCGCAGGTGTCGAGCACGACGCGGAAGCCCCGCCTGCGGACCGCGTCGGCTTGGACCAGAGGATCCGCCAGGACCCGCTCGACGTGCCTGGCCGTCGCGTCGTCTAGTGCCTCGCGGCCACCCGCTGCGTCCCACGCCGCGCGCGGGATGCGCGCCTCGCCGGCCATCGAAAGAACCTCGGCGCCTTCCGCGGGCGTCAGGAACATTCCGCGATGCGAGGCGAGCTTGAGTGCGTTCCACTGGGCCCGATTGTGGCTCGCCGTGAGCGCGATCCCCGCCGCGGCGCTCCGGTCTTCGACTGCGAGCAGGATCGTCGGCGTGCATGCCATACCCACGTCGATCACGTCGCACCCGACGCTTCGGAGGCCGGACTCGGCCGCCAAGGCCAGGAACGGGCCGCTCACGCGCGCGTCACGACCCAGCACCACTGCGGTCCGGCCCGTCCGGGCCCTGGCCGCGGCCCCGTGCGCGGCCGCGTACGTGGCCACGACCTCGGGCGTGAGCCCCTCGCCCACGATCCCCCGGATCCCCGAGACGCTGATGACGAGGCCGCTCGATCCCATCGCCACGGAATCTACAATCCGTCCGCCCGGTGCACCTTCTCGAGGAGCGTGAGGAGGGCACGCTCTTCCGCCGACAGGCCGTCGACCCGGGTTCGGCGACCTCGCTTGCGCACGGAGCCGAGATGCTCGGCGAGCGACCCCTCCAGATAGAGATCGAAGATCGCGGGATGGATATAGCAGGCCTTGCAGATGGCGGGCGTGTTGCCGAGCCGCTCGGCCACTAGCGTAGCCGCGGCGTTGATCCGCATGCGACCTTCCCGTGCGTTAGCGCACGGCTCGCACTCGAGAAGGGACCCCGCCGCTTGCAAGGTTCCGGCCCAGGTGCGGAAGTCTTTCGCCGTGAAGTCGTCCTCGCCGATCTCGCGTAGATAGTCGTTCACCTCCGCGGAGCCGACCGAGCGCTTTTCCCCTTCCTCGTCGTAGTACTGGAAGAGCTCGTAGCCGGGTACGTCCCGACACTGCCGCACGATCCGCGCGAGGCGCCGGTCGAGGACGTGGATCTCGTGCCGCTTCCCCCCTTTGCCGCGGAACTCGAAGCGGATACGCGCTCCCTCGAGCTCGACGTGCCGGTCGCGCATCGTCGTCAACCCGTACGACCCGTTCAACCGCGCGTACTCGTCGTTGCCGACCCGGATCAACGACAGCTCGAGCAGCCGGACCACGGTTCCGAGCACCTTCTCCCTCGGCAGACCCGTCCGTCCCAGGTCTTCGTCGACGCGGGCGCGGATCCGCGGGAGAGCGCGGCCGAACGGAACGAGCCGCGCGTACTTCGCCTCGTCGCGGATCGCTCGCCAGTCCGGGTGATAGCGGTACTGCTTCCGCCCTTCGGAGTCCCTCCCGGTGGCCAGCAGGTGACCGTCGGGGCGAGGGTTGATCCAGACCTCCGTCCAGGCAGGGGGGATCGCGAGCCTGTTCAGCCGCTCCCGCTCGCGTCGATCGCCGATGAGTCGGCCTTTCGCATCGTAGTAACTCCAGCCCTTGCCGCTCCGCTTCCGGGTGATCCCCGGAGCGTCATCGAGGACATAACGGAGGCCCGCGTCGCGTGCGGCGCGTTCGGGATCCTCCGCGGCCCGGATCGCGCGTTCGAGACTCATCCTCCTTCGTCCCGCATGCGGATGATGCCCTCAGATCGTGCCGTCAGGAGCGCGCGACGATCGCGGAGCCCGCTACGGGCATGCGACCGCGCCACCACAGGTGCTGCGGGCCGGAGGAAGGCGGCGTTTCTTCAGGCGGCTGGCGAGCCGCGGTCCGCTCGGTCGGGTGGGAGCCGCGCGGAGGAATGACGACGGCGTCAGCGGACGAGAGCGGTCGCGAGCCCGAGGAAGATCCCCATGCTGGCCACGTCCGTGGCTGTCGTCAGGAAGATGCTGGAGGCCGTGGCCGGATCGGCGCCGAGCCGCTTCAGCGTCATCGGGATGAGGGCGCCCGAGAGACCGCTGATCACGCAACTCAACGTCATCGCGATCGCGACAATGATCCCCAGCAACAGCGCGTCGGAATTGCCCTGCGACCGCGCGAAGAAGTACATCCCCGCCCCTGCGGTCAGTCCGACCAGAGCACCGTTCAGGAGTCCCAGCAGACCCTCCTTGAGCACGAGCATCCTCTCCCGTCCCGGTCTCAGCTCGCCGAGCGTCATCCCCCGAAGCGCCACTGCGAGGGCCTGACAGCCGGTGTTCCCCGACTGGCCGGCGAGCACCGGCAGGAATACCGCCAGCACGACGATCTCGTCGATCGTGTCCTGGAAGATGCCCACGACCGCCGCCGCTACAAAGGCCGTCAGGAGGTTCAGCTGGAGCCAGGGATGTCGGAACTTCAGGCTCCGCGGCCAGGGAGTGGAAAGCCGCTCCTCCTTCTCGACGCCGACCATACTCCCGGCCTGGGCGCTGATCTCGATCGCCTGCACCTCGAACATCGTCTGACCGCGCACCAGGCCGATCAGGGTGCCGTCGGGCTCGCACACCGGGTAAACCGGGTAGTGGCGATTCAGGACGGATCGCATCGCGTCCGTGAGCGTGGTCTCGGGAGTCAGGAAGAACGGGTCTCGCAGCATGATCTCGTCCAGCCGCTGCGATCGGTCGCCCAGGAGCAGCTCGCGCATGACCACGACTCCGACCAGCTTTCCACTTTCGTCTGTGACAAACAGATAGGTGATAAAGGCGCGCTTTACAAGCCCGCGAAGCTCGTCGATGGCTTCGCCGATCGTCGTCTCCGGATGGAGCACCCCGATCGGCGCGTCCATCAGGCTTCCGATCGTGTTCTCCGGATACTCGAGGTTCCGGCGCCAGGTCGGCCGCAGGTCGGGCCGCGCGGCCTCGAGCACCGCGGCGCGCCGTTCTTCCGGCATCGCCCGGAGCACCGACCAGCGGAGCGCGGCGTTCACTTTCTCGAGCGCCGAGACACCGAGCTCGAGCGGGTACGACTCCAGGAGCTCCACCGCCTCGGTCGGACCCCGGCGCGTGATCCGCTCGGCGACCATCTCGGGCGTGACCAGCAGTTCGGTCCCTGGCGCGCTGTTCAGAATCGTTGACATCGATGGGTTCCCCTCCGGAGTGGCATGAGGCAGCTCAGGTACCGCGGCCTAAATGCGCGATGTCGGGGAAAAAATCAAATCTCACGGAAAAGCACGCTGGCCGGCGGCGGCCATGGAAGGCGCGTCCGGGTCCCGGCGGCGGGTGCTCCCCTCGATGTCGGGGAACAGGAACGTGACGAGCCCGTCGATCACGCGGCTCCGACGGATGCGGCCGTAGAGGCGAATACGCGCAGGGTATCCGGTCGCGCATAGGCAGAAGATGCGACCGGAGCATTGGGGGCGGGAATCCGGTCACTCGCCCTGTTATCTCGAGCCGGATGCCTCTCAGGGTCCTAGCGAACGCAACGCGGCCAGGCGTCCTCCGGGATCGCCGCCACCTCCTCTTCGACGAGATCCGCCGCGGTGCTCATCGTGTGGCCCATGTGCATGAGGATATCGTCGAGCGACACGATCCCGACGAGCTCACCTTGCTCGTTGAGCACCGGCATGCGCCGAACCCGATGCGCCTTCATGCGCGCGAGCCCCGTGTCCATGTCGTCGCGGCTCTCCAGGCACACCGGGTCGCGCGTCATCAGCTCGGAGACGCCCTGCCCTACCCCCGCGAAGCGCCCATCCGCAAGCGCCATAACGACGTCCCTGTCGGTGAGGATCCCGACCACCTTTCCCTCCTCGTACACGATCACCGATCCCACGTTGCGGTCGCGCATGAGACGCGCGGCTTCGAGCACGCTCGTCTCGGGCAACACCGTGATTGGCGCGCGAGTGACCAGATCCATCAGCAGCATCCCGGGCTCCTTTCATCGTTGGACCGGCGTCCCGCGCCGGTCGGTATCGCTCCGTCGGCTCCCTCGCCGACTCGTTCAGATATCCACCAGCTCCACGCCGGGGTCACCGGCCGCCGTCATCCGGACCGCCGCATCGGGCGCGGCGCCGAACGCCGCGGTCGCCGCCGCGTCCGCCGCCAGGCACGTGGGCCCCAGGGCGGTGCTCGTGTGGCGGGAGGTCAGGCGCGGCGCGCCCGTGCCCGGATCGATCAGGTGATGGAAGCGGCGATCGCCGTAGTCGAAGAACCGCTCGTAGTCTCCGGACGTCGCCACCGCGAGGTCCTCGATGCGGACGACGCCCTTGAGGCGCGACGGGTCCTCGGGCGAACGGATGCCGATTTCCCACTCATCACCATCCTCCGAGGATCCCAACGCGTACAGGTCCCCGCCGACGTTGACCAGCGCGCTCGTCACACCCCATGCCCGGAGCGCCTCGACGGCGCGGTCGACCCCGTATCCCTTGGCGATGCCGCCGAGATCGATTCCCACATCCGGGTCTTCGAACCTCACGACCGCGCGGCCCCGCCAACGGTCCTGGCCGACGGACTCGTAGAGGCGTCGTCCCGCGAATCGCGCATAGTCGCGCGGGGCGGGCGGCACGCGCCGGTGCTCCACATCCCACAGCTCGGTCGCTCTCGCGAGCGCCGGGTCGAAGGCCCCCCCGGTGACTGCCGCCCAGCGAAGCGCCTCCGACAGCACGTACGCCGTGGGCTCGGAGACCGCGACGGGCTCCGCGAACGCGCGCGCGTTGGCTCGTCCCACGTCCGAAGCCGGATCGAACCGGGTCATCGCCCGTTCCACGCGCCTCAGCTCGTCGAGGGCTGCGTCGAGCGCGGCGTGGGCGTGCCGGGGGTCGCGATCGACGACCGCCAGCTCTGCGATCGACCCCATCATCGGCACGCTCCGCCGGATCAACCGGCGCGCGGGCCGAGCGGCGCGAGGAAGCGTGGCGATCAGGAAGGCTCCCAGGCCCATCGTGATGAAATCCCTGCGATCCGGGAGGACCGCGGGCCGCTTCCCGTCGTCGTTCCTCATTCTCTCTCTCCCTCCGTCGGTGCCGATCGCTCGCCCGCGTGCGGGCAACCGGGGCAGAACGGCACGTCCCGCCCCGGCCCATCGCACCCGAGACAACCCGACCCTCGGCGCGGCAGGGCGCCGAACAGAATGAACAGGACCGCGAACGCCAGGCTGCCGATCAGCGCGCTCATGCGCTCAACAACCCGGCGAAGCCCATGAAGGCGAGCGAGAGCCCAGCCGCGATGATCAGCACCAATCCCATCCCGCGGGCCACCGCCGGCACATCGGAGAGCTCCACGCGCTGGCGGATCGAGGCCATGAGCACCAGCGCCAGCGCCAGGCCCAGGCCGGCTCCCACCGCGAAGGACAGGCCTTCGAGAAACCCGTAACCCCGGTTGGTCTGGAAGATCGCCAGCCCCAGGATCGCGCAATTCGTCGTGATGAGCGGCAGGTAGATGCCGAGATCCCGGAACAGCGCCGGGCTCAGCTTCTTGATCGCCATCTCGACGACCTGCACCAGGGACGCGATGACGACGATGAACGCGATGAGGCGCAGGTAGGGTGCACGCTCCAGGACGAACGCGTTGAGGAACCAAACCGACACCGACGTGATCACGAGCACGAAGAAGTTCGCGGCACTCATGCGGAGCGCGGTCGCCACCCGGGAGGACACTCCCATGAAGGGGCAGAGGCCGAGGAACATCGCCAGCGTGAAGTTGTTCACCACCATCGTCGAGATCAGAATCCAGATCAGCTCGCTCATCCAGCCCTCCCCGTGGTCACGCCGTGCGGCCAGTGGCGGAGCTTGGGCGCAGGTCCGCGACGCTGCCGCGACCAGCCGAGGAAGAGGAGGATCCCGCCCAGGGTGAGAAAGCCTCCGGGGGGAAGGATCATGACGACCCACGGTTCGTAGCCGCTGCCGAACAACGGGACGCCCAGCAGGGAACCGCTCCCCAGGATTTCCCGGAACGTTCCCATCAGCAGGAGCGCGACCATGAACCCGATCCCCATTCCGATCGCGTCGAGCGCGGACCTCCCTACCGGGCGCTTCGAGGCGAACGCCTCCTGCCGCCCGAGGATGATGCAGTTGACGACGATGAGGGCGATGAACGCTCCCAGCGCCTTGTGGATGTCCGGGACGATGGCCGCCAGGAGCAGGTCTGCCATCGTCACGAAGGTCGCGATGATCAGGATGTAGGCCGAGATGCGGACCTGGTGGGGAATCACTCGCTTGAGCGACGAGACGAGGACGCTGGACCCCAGCAGGACGAAGAACGTGGCCAGCCCCATCGCGAGGCTGTTCGCCACCGTGTTCGTGACCGCCAGCGTGGGGCACAACCCCAGGAGCTGAACGAGGACGGGGTTCTCGCGCCACACCCCGCGCGCCAGGTCCTCTCGCCGGGTGGCCGGGGCGCTCACGGCGCTGCCTCCGCCACGTAGGTCCGGAGGAGCGGATCGAGCCGCTCCAATCGACGATTGATGATCCCGATCACGGCCCGCGAGGAAATCGTGGCACCGGTGATCATGTCGACTTCCCCGGCCTCGCCGACGCCGGCCCCCGCCTTCACCCCCGCGAGCGGCGCCGTCGCGCCCTCGAACTCGGCGACGAACGACGCGTCTTTCTCGATCTTGTCGCCGAGCCCCGGGGTCTCCTTGTTCTCCAGCACCTGCATCCCCAGCACGTTCCCGGAGGCGGGCTCGTAGCCGAAGATCAGCCGGATCACGTCCTGGAAGCCGGGCTCGGCGGCGGTGATCGCGTAGCCGACCGGACGACCCCCGGCATCGTATCCCAGGTACACCCGGTCGGCCTCCGCATCCATCGTCCCCGCAGGACGGCGGGACAGGCCGGTCTCGGCCACGTACAGGGTGTCGTATCGCGCCGGCTCGCCGAGCACGTTCATGATCGCGGCCTCGAGGACCGCGGCGCGGTGCGATTCGATGCGCGGCTCCGCCCAACCCTGGACCAGCACGACCAGCAACCCCGCCACCGCGCCCGCGATCCCCAGGGTGGCCAGGAGCCGCCACGACGGTACGTCGCGAGTCCCCGCGATCTCCGTGGTCATGTCGCCTCCGCTCCCCGCCCCGTGCCGAATACCCGCGGCCGCGTGGCGCGGTCGATGAACGGGACCAGCGCGTTCATCAGGAGGATCGCGTACATCACGCCCTCGGGAAGACCACCCCAGGAGCGGATGACGACGACGAGCACCCCGATCCCCAGACCGAAGATCCACGCGCCCGCGTGCGTCACCGGCGAGGTGACGGGATCGGTGGCCATGTACACGGCCCCGAGCATCAGCCCGCCGGAGAAGAGCATGAACAGCGGACCCGGGTACCGCGCGGGGTCGATCGCGGACAGGATCGCCGACAGGAGCGCGACGCTGCCGAAGACGGCGACCGGGATCCGCCAGTCCAGGTACCGCTTCCACGCGAGATAGGCGCCGCCGAGAAGGATCAGAATGGAAGCCGTCTCGCCCAGGGATCCGCCGGTCTGTCCGATTGCCAGCGCTCCCAGCGGAGTCGCCTCACCTTCGAATTTCCAGAGCCCGAGCGGCGTGGCCGCCGTGACGGCGTCCGCCGTCGCTCCGCCCGTGAACGGCACGGCGAACGTAGCTCCCCGCGTGGCCGTCCATCCGCCTCCCACCGCCGGCCAGGTCGTCAGCGCGACGGGAAACGCCGCCTGCAGGAACGCGCGCCCCAGGAGCGCGGGGTTGAACACGTTCTGGCCGAGACCGCCGAAGATGGCCTTTCCGAAACCGATCCCGAACGCTCCCCCGACGAACGCCATCCAGAGGGGGAGCCCCGCCGGCAGCGCCAGCCCCAGCAGCAGTCCGGTGATCGCCGCGGAGCCGTCCCTCAGACTCCCGCGGGGACCGAACGCGCGCTCGGTCGCGACCGCGCCCAGCGTGGCGGATAGGATGACGAGCAGCGCGGGATAGCCGAAGAACCAGGCCGAGGCTGCGACCACGGGGACCAGGCTCCCGACCACCGACCACATGATCCGCGCGGTGGACACCCCCGCCTTCAGGTGCGGGGAGGCGGCGAGCTCGAATTCCCGGTCGCTCATGCCGCGCGCGTAGGGCTCACGCGCCGCACCGCGGCCTTCCCCAGCGCGAACATCTGGGAGAGCGGGATGTTCGAGGGACAGACGTAGGAGCACGAACCGCACAGCATGCAGTCGGCAAGGTGGAGCGCTTCCATCTCCTCGTAGTTCCCCGCCTGCGCCAGGGCGGCGAGCCGCTGAGGGTCGAGGAACACCGGACACGCGTCGAGGCAGTGTCCGCAGTGGATGCACGGATAGACGGTCCCGCGGTTCGTCTCCGCCCGGGTCAGCGCCACGACCCCTGTCGTGCCCTTGAGGATCGGGACGTCTAGGTCGCTCTGGGGCAATCCCATCATCGGGCCCCCGAAGAGGATCTCGGTCGCGTCGTCGGCCAGACCGCCGCAGAACTCCAGCACGTCGCGGAGCTTCGTCCCGACGGGAACGACGAGGTTGGAGGGTCGACGCACCCCGGGGCCGGTCACGGTCACGATCCGCTCCACCAGGGGAAGCCCGGTCTGGAACACCTCCGCGATCGTGGCGATCGAGCCCGCGTTCTGGACCACCACGCCGACGTTCACGGGGAGCTTGCCCGACGGCACTTCGCGACCCGTGATCGCCCGGATCAGCATCTTCTCGGCGCCCTGCGGATACTTCACCGTCAGCGGCATCACGCGCGCGTCCAGATCGGAGGGTCGCGCGGCCTCGAGCGCCGAGATCGCGTCGGGCTTGTTCCGCTCCACGCCGATCACCGCGCGTCCGGCCCCGAGGCAGTGGAGCATGATCCGGACACCGAACCAAACCCGGTCGGGATGCTCGACCATCGTGCGGTGATCGGTCGTCAGATAGGGTTCACACTCCGCTCCGTTGACGACCAGAAGCTCGACCTTCGCGTCCGGCGGCGGCCGCAGCTTCACGTGGGTGGGAAACGCCGCTCCGCCCAGGCCCACCACACCCGCCTCCTGAACGGCGAGCACCACCTCCTGCGGGGTCAGCCCTTCCCACCGGGGGACGAGACGGGGACGCGGGATCTGGGGGGAGAAGCGCTCGACCGCGATGCGGATCGCGGGCGAGAATGACCCGTCAGGATGCGGAGCGAGCCCCACACCCGAGACGACGCCGGTCGCCGAGGCGTGGACGGGTGCCGACACAAACCCGTCGGCCGCGGCGATCTTGTCGCCGCGCTCGACCCGGTCGCCGGATTTCACCATCGGGATCGCCGGCTTGCCGGCGTGCTGCCGGAGCGGCAGCACGATCTCCCCGGGGAAGGGCATGCGCCGGATCGGCACGCGCTCGGTGAGACGCTTGGAGTCCGGCGGATGGACGCCATGCCGGAACCCCGTGCTTCCCCGGAGGGCCTTCGCGCCGACCGCTCGAGCGGAGCGGATCAGTTGAAGGGGGCGGCGCGGGCGATCCACTTCTCGAGGTCCTTTTCGCCGGGGTTCCACGGCGAGCCGGGATGGATGAGACCCGCAGGGCAGCGCTCGGCGGCCGTCACCAGCTGCGCGAACGTCCCCGCGCGCGCGTCCCGGATGTAGGCCTGCTTGTTGTCGTCGTAGGCGAACATCCG
>JAICNR010000232.1 GCA_025931135.1 Gemmatimonadota bacterium
ACGTGGATCGGCACGCCGGGAAACAGGCGGTTGCCGCCGCAGTGGTCGAAATGAAGGTGGGTGTTGACGACGCACACGACCTCTCGGGGGATGTTCTCCGGCATCGGCACCGGCGCGCCTTCCTCGTCCAGCTCCGGCGTCGAGTCGATCATGCCGGTGTCGACGAGGACGACGCCGTCGGCGTGCTCGATCGTGTAGACGTGGACGGGTAAGTCCGCGAAGGTCGCCGCGAGGTGAGGCGTGATCGCGTTGGCGGAGAGCTTGGGGAAGCCGGTGTCACCCTGCTCGGGCAATTCGTCCTCCAGATCGCTGGTTGCGGATCGGCCTGCGGTGTTGAGACCGCGATCCGGGACGGAACTCATCTGTCGACGAGCCGTTCGACCGGCGGCCCGGAATGGGAATCGCTCGCCTAGCCGTACATCTCGTACGATGGCGGAGGAGGATGCCACCTGGCGACGTCTGATCCGATCGCCGAGATCATCGGGGACTATCGAGCCTTCGCCGCGATGCAGCGCGACCGTCTTTCTGCCCGCGGCATCGACATCGCGCCGTACCCCCTCAGCCACCTCGCCGTCCGGGTCGCCGACTGGGACCTGTACGTCCACCAGCGGACGCTGC
Organism: Gemmatimonadota bacterium; assembly: GCA_025931135.1. GTDB lineage: Bacteria > Gemmatimonadota > Gemmatimonadetes > JACCXV01 > JAHWKZ01 > JAICNR01. The sequence goes on from JAICNR010000232.1 coordinate 619, forward strand.
TCGAGCGCCACGCGACCGCCAACCGCGAGAACGTCTGGAACGGGCGCCCGATCTCTCTGATCGTGCTCGCCGAGCCGCTCGATGTCCTCGACGGGACTCCGGTCTCGCGCATCGAGCTCATCCCACCCGTTCACCAGCGCGTCTACCGGATGGGCCTCGAGCACCTCGGCGTCGTCGTCGGTGAGGAGTTCGACGACTTCTCGCGAGTGCACCGGGCCGCGCTGACCGGCCAGCAGTTCCAGAGTCCCAACGTCGAGCCGGTCTACATCCTCTTCGAGGACTTCACTCACGTGAAGTTCTACCGGCGCTCATTCTTCGACGTCGTCGAGGACGAGGAAGGACGCTTCGAGGGCTTCGTTCACGTCGACGACTGGGTGCCGCAGCGGCTGGTCACGGCCACCGGCCCCAACCCGCTGCCGCGTTGACCTGGGGCTGCTGCCGGGCTACCCGCCCGCGTGGGCGAGCGATCACGAATGTCCCCCGAGCGGGGCAGCGTTACTCAAGCGCGGGCAGCTGCCTGATCACCGTGGCCCGCAAGGGCGCAGCCAGAAGCTCGATCAGCGGCGCATAGGCTCCGCTGGCGGCGGCCTCCTCCAGGTGCGCCTGCCGTGCCTCGGCCGACTCCCAGTCCGCGATCTCGATCAGCATGTCGGGCTCATCGAGAACCTCGTAGCGCCTGCTGCCGAGGAATCCCGGCTGGCTCGATCCCTCATTCACCACCGTGCTCTCGAGCAGACGCTCGAGCTCGTCCCGCCCACCCGGCTTCGCCTGCAACTCGACGATCACCGTGATTGCCACCTCACCGTCTCCTCTCGACGACACGAGTCCCCCTTCACTGGGCCCCCGACGTGGCGGCGCCGGCGAGATCGTTCCAGCGTCACGCCCTCACGACGCGACTCGCCCCGGTCGGCGACTAGCGCTCGACCAGGAAGACCAGCGTCTCGGGCATGACCCCGTCATAGGCCATCGCTTCCACCGCTTCGTCGGTCTCCATCGCCGCCATCACCGCGTCCAGGTCGGCAACGTCCATCAGGACCCCGACCCGAGTCGGCTTCTCCGGATCCACGAAGGTGCGGATGTTCGTAACACCCAGCGGGCCGAAGACTTCCTCCCTCTTCGGCGACGCGAGCCAATGCTCTGTGTCCTTGACGTCGTGGTACGCGATCACCGTCGGCATTCCGAGCTCCTTTCCGTGGCGTGCGACCCCACGCGCTGACCATCTCACCCCAGCCGCCGCGCGCGCAACAAATCACGTCGACCGGGCACGGACCGGGCGGGGCGAAGTGCCGCCAGGCGTCCTGCATGCGTGCCGCTCTCCGCTTGAACACCCGCCCTTCAACGCATCACGCTCGTTTCTCGCCCTGACGACTTTCCTCATC
>JAICNR010000176.1 GCA_025931135.1 Gemmatimonadota bacterium
ATTCGCCGCGACCACCGCCTGGAGCCCTTCCTCGTGCGCGCGCATGCGGTCCAGGTAACCGACCGAAGCATGCTCGCGCCAAAGCGCCGCGACGGCCTCGACGTACGCCTGCTCGCGGGGCGTCGCGCCGGGCGCCAGCGCGTCCGCTTGCGCGAGGGCGGCGAGCGCCTTCGTGGTCTGCTCCTCCGAGGGAGACGTCCGCGCCATCGGGTTCCCCCAGAGCGTCATCGCGGTCCCCCAGTGCGCCATCGCGCAGGAGGGGTCGGCCGCGGCGGCGGAAGCGAACTCCGCGTTCGCGCTCTCGAACCAGAACGAGTGGAGCTTCGCGACGCCCAGGTCGAACCGCTCCTGGGCCGCCGCGTTGCAGGAGGTCGGGAAGTGGACGGTCCCGACAACCTCGTGGTCGGCGTGCTCGTGCTCCTGGGCGTGAACGGGCCCGGCGAGACCTAGCGCGACGACGACGAGCCTGCAGCTGCGGAAGAGAGAGAAGAGCGACATGGCGAACCACCTTCGGGGTCAGCGTGGAGCGTGGGATCTTCGGACAGGATCACGGTACGAACGGCGGGAAACCGCGGCAAGACCGAGCGCTCCGATCGCGGTGGCGTTGGCGGCCTGCGGACTCAGCTCCCGGCGCGGGCCGCCGCAGGCCGGGACGGGGGAAGCCCCAGCCGCTCCAGCCGCTCCCGCAGTCGCGGATCGTCCCGGAACGACCCCACGAACGGCCAGTTCCGGAGCCACGGCACCCACGGGTGCGGGGGCTCGTACGCGAGCCAGCGCGCGGCCTCGTCGTGCTCGCCAAGCGCGGAGTGGATGATCACCAGGCTGAGCGCGTTCAGCGGGTTCGGCTCCGCCGCCAGCTCGGCGACGATCGCGCGCGCGTCCGCCGTCCGGCCGGAGGCGGCGTAGAACTGGCCGAGGGCCAGCTCCCGGTAGGGCGTCGGGGGCGTCCGTTCCAGGATCTCGATCGCCTCGGCGTGCTTCCCCTGCCCCGCCAGCGCGACGGCCAGCGACGCGTGACCCCACGGAAAGTCGGGATCGACCTCGATCGCGGCCCGGGCGGCCTCTTCCGCGCGCGCATAGTCTCCAAGTCCGAAGGAGTACAGGTCGGAAAGCCAGGCCCGCCAGAGCGGCGTGAGCGGGTCGACCTCGATCGCCTCTTCCATCTCCGCCAGCGCCTCGTCCTGCCGGTCGAAGAGGTTGAGGTACCACCCATAATGGGCATGCGCGCCGGGCAGATTCGGATTTAGCTCCAACGCGCGGCGGAAGGACGCCTCGGCCCCCGCCCAGTCGTTCTCGAGATAGAGCTTTCGCTCGGCGACGGCCGCGTGGGCCTCGGCGAAATCGGGGTCGAGCTCGAGCGCGCGCTCGTACGCGGCGCGCGCCCGTTCGAAGGCGTCCGGCGGCGGATCGCCCGTGTGACTGGCGATCAGGGTGTACCCGCGCGCGAGGCCGGCGTACGGCAGCGGGTTCCCCGGATCCCGCTCGACCGCTTCGTGCAGAAGATCCAGCCCGCGCTCGAACCCCTGCGCCGTCATCTGGTTGAGCGACACGCTGCCCCGCAGGTACGCGTCGTAGGCAACCGGATCGACACGTCGGGAGGCCGCCAACCGGGCCGTCTCCGCGGGCGTCAGTGCGATCTCGATCGCGCTGGCGATCGCGCTCGCGACCTCGCTCTGGACGCGCAGGACGTCGGCCAGCTCGCTTTCGTAGCTCTCGGCCCACAGATGTGTGTCGGTGCCGGCGTGGATGAGCTGCGCGGTGATTCGAACGCGATTGCCGTCCCGCACGACGGAGCCCTCGACGATGCCGGCCACACCGAGCTCCTCGGCGATCTCTGGGAGCGAGCGGTCGCTTCCTACGAAGCGCATCGAAGAGGTGCGCGAGATGATCCGCAGCTCTCCGATCTTCGAGAGCTCGGTGATCAGCGCCTCGGTCATGCCGTCGGCGAAATAGTCCTGCTCAGGGTCGCCGGACAGGTTCTCGAGCGGCAGGACCGCGAGGGAGCGGATCCCGCCGGCGAGCGCCGGCTCGGGGGCCGCGGAACGGTATGCCGCCCAGCCGCCGGCCAGGAGGATCGCCAACCCAGCGACGACGGCCATGCGCCGCGTTCGGGCCCGCCGGCGGAGCCGCTCCCACCCGCGCGGCGCGAGCGACTCCGCGTCGTCGGGGAGGGCGGTCACGCGGAAAAGCCGCCACGCACGGTCTACCCCTTTGAGGGCGCGCGACCCCAGGTCCTCGAAGCCGAACCCGCTGCCGGTCTCGGCGTCCCGCACCGCGCTCGTGACCAACACTTGGCCCGGGCCGGCCTCGCCCGCCACGCGGGCGCCGACATGAACCGCGATCCCGCCGGCCGAGCCGTCCGGCTGGCGCTCGAGCTGCCCCATGTGGACGCCGCACCGGATCTCGAGGCCGAGCTCCCCCACCCGGTCGCGCGCCGCGTGGGCGCACGCGATCGCGCGTGCGGAGCTGTCGAAGACCGCCAGGAATCCGTCGCCCGCCTCGGTGACCTCTTCGCCGCCCCAGCGGCGGATCTCCTCGCGCACGACCCGGTGGTGGCGCGCGAGGAGTTCGCGCCACGCGCGGTCTCCCATCCGGGTCGCGCGCTCGGTCGAGCCGACGATGTCGGTGAACAGGACGGTGGCGAGGGCGCGGCGGGATTTCATCGACCATGCCCATTGTTTCCGATCCCGCTGCGCAGGTCAAGCGACCGAGGCTAGGGGTCGTTCACGGGCGGTGGCGGGAGGATCTGGGAGGACACCGCTTCGCAGTCCCCCAGCGGGCCGTCGCATCCGCACTCGTTCCCGCCCTGGTCGTCGAACGTCGTGGGAACGCCGTCCCAGATCTCGTTGTCGATGTCGAACGCCGAGCAGAGCATCGTGTTGTCCTCGATCGTGACGCTGCTCCCGTACGCGGCCAGTCCCGCCCGCGCGCTCTGGAAGGTGAGGTTGCTCTCCACGTCCACGTCGGGTGACAGGAACAGCGCGATCGCGTCGCCGGCAATGTTGGATGTACCCACCGGAAGCGTGTTCTGGATGATGTTGTCGCGGATCAGGAATACGGGCGCCTGGAACAGCACGATTCCTGCGTAGCGGTTGCTGAGGAGGATCGAGTCGAGGATCAGGCCACTGGTCTCGATCGCCACGATCCCGACGCACGTCGCACCGATCACGCTCACGTTCGCGGTGACGACGCTCTCCTCGACGTTCTCTACGTAGACGCCGGCGCAACCGGGCCCGAGGATCTTCATATCCTTCAGGAAGAGCTGGCTTAGCCCGTCGCTCGCGGAGATCCCGTGCCACGCCGGCGCCAGGATGTCGGTGTCCTCGACGATCAGCGTGCCCGAGCCGAGCGCCACGATGCCGCGCCCGCTCTGATCCACGACGACGTCCCGAACGGTAGTGATGCCTCCGCGCCCGGCCTCGTCGACGGTCGCGAGGATCCCGGCATCGAACCCCTGCAGCACGAGGTCGCGCACCTCGAGATCGATCCCGTAGGCGGCCACGTAGGCCTCCACGTCCGCCGCTTTGACGAGGACAGTCCCGGATTCGTCGACGCCGGGCCGCGGGGGACGTCCCTGTAGTCGCTTGACGGGACCGGTCCCGTCACGGCCCGCACCCGCCCCCGCCAGGGTCAGGTCCTTCCGGATCTCGAGCGGTGTGGCCACGAAATGGTCGCCCGCCTGGATCTCGAGCGTCGCTCCCGCCGGCGCCGCGTCGATCGCATCCTGCAGGGTGCGGAACTCCCGGCTCGGCCACACGATCCGGCTCCGGTCCTGGTGGGTCCTCGCCGTAGCGGGATCTCCCCGCTCCGGCTCGAGCGGCGCTCCGCGATCGCAGGCCTCCAGGAACACAACGGCGGCGAGCAATCCAATGAGGAAGAGAAGCGACCGCACGGTTCGAACCGACACCCCAGGGCAGGGACTCGCGCGGCCATCCCGAGCGTATCCGAAGCCGCGGGTCGCGTCCAGTGAAAGGGCACGAACGGGGGTGTCCACGCGCGTCCGGATCGGATAGAATGACGCTACTCCGTCCGCGGTGTGCAGAGATCGTCCCTTTCAGCGTGGAGGTCCGTACGTGACCAGCTCGAGAATCCTGGTGGCCCTGCTCGTATTCGCCGGTTGCGGTGGTGCCGGCGGGTTCCATGGGGAGTTCGTGGAAGCCTGCAACGAGTCCGGCGAAGGATCGGAGGAG
>JAICNR010000018.1 GCA_025931135.1 Gemmatimonadota bacterium
AAGGTCGTCACCGCCCGCTGGCCGTCGGCCGCGATGCCGGGCAAGAACCTGGGGTTCCCGACCGTCGGCTGAGGACCGTCGCCGCCTTCAGGTGCGGCCATACAACTCCGTGCTCAGATACTTCGTCCCGGAATCCACCGCCACCGTGACCACCGTATGGTCCGGTCCCAGACGCTCGGCGACCCGCAGCGCCACCGCCACGTTTCCGCCCGTGGAGGTGCCCGCGAAGATGCCCTCCTGGCGGGCGAGGAGCCGTGCGGTCTCCATCGCCTCCCGCGTCGATACCGTCTGGATCTCGTCGGCGAGCCCTTCGCTCCACAACGGGACGACGAACCCGGCGCCGGTGCCTTCGATCTTGTGAGACCCGCTCGGATCGCCGGACAGCACGGCCGACTCCGCGGGCTCCACCGCGACGACGTGGACCGCTTGGTCATGGAAGCGGAGCCGCGTGGAGATTCCCCGTAAGGACCCGGCGGTGCCGACGCTGTGAACGAAGGCGCTGACCCGGCCGTCCGCCTGCTCCCGGATCTCGTCGCCCATTCGCTCATAGCTCGGCAGCTGGTCCGCATTGTTCAGCTGGTCCGTCCAGTAGCAACCGGGAGCGGAGGCGAGATTCCTCGCGGTCTCGATCATCTCGAGAGTCAGCTCCTTCGTCGTCCCGCCCGTCGGGCTGTGGACCAGCGTGAGACGCGCGCCCAGCGCCGCCATGTGGTCCCGCTTCTCCTTGCTGAACGCCTCCGACGTGACGATCCGGATGGGGATGCGCTTCGCCGCGCACACGAAGGCGAGCGAGACGCCGGTGCTGCCGCCCGTGTACTCGACCACCGAGCCGCCCGGCCCGAGCCGACCGTCCGCCTCGGCCGCCTCCACCATCGCGAGCGCCATGCGGTCCTTCATGCTCCCGGTCGGGTTCTCATACTCCAGCTTCAGGAGGATTCGGGCGCTCTCCGCCGGGACGATGCGCCGAAGGGGGACGAGTCTCGTTCCCCCGATCGCGTCCAGCACCGTCACCGGCTGAGCGTGTGCGGTCATGTTCCCTGGAATGACATGGCGACCCCAACGGGATTCGAACCCGTGTTACCACCTTGAAAGGGTGGGGTCCTAGGCCTCTAGACGATGGGGTCGCGAGAGAGGCAGACTGCAGAAGTTAGGGGCTTTTCCGAAGGGGGTCAAAATCGCGCGCGACCGATATCGATAAACACTGCGGTTGTCGCCCCACCGGTCCGCGCGTACCATAGCGCCCCAGTCGATATCCCTCTCGGACGGAGGCTCCCATGGCCCATCAGGTCCCCGATCTTCCCTATGACTTCGGCGCGCTCGAGCCCCACATCGACGCGAAGACGATGGAGATCCATCACGACAAGCACCACGCGGCCTATGTGAACAACCTGAACAAGGCGCTCGAGAAGCACTCCGATCTTCAGAAGAAATCGGTCGAGGATCTCCTGCGCGATCTGAGCGCCGTGCCGGAGGACATCCGGACCGCGGTCCGGAACAACGGCGGCGGGCACTACAACCACTCGCTCTTCTGGCCCTCGATGTCCGCAGACGGCGGCGGGGAGCCGGACGGCGACCTCGGGAAGGCGATCGATGACGCCTTCGGCGGGTTCGCGGCCTTCAAGGAGAAGCTGTCCGCCACCGCGGTCGGTCAGTTCGGCAGCGGCTGGGGGTGGCTCGTCCTGGACGGCGGATCGCTGAAGATCGAGGGCACGCCTAACCAGGACAATCCGATCAGCCACGGCCGGACGCCGCTCCTGGGCGTCGATGTGTGGGAGCACGCCTACTACCTGAAGTATCAGAACCGGCGGCCCGACTACGTCGCGGCGTGGTGGAACGTCGTGGACTGGAACGCGGTCGCGGACCGCTTCTCGGCCGCGAGCTGAGGCCGCATGAGAGCGCTCACGCTTTGCGCCCTGCTCACCCTCGCCGGCGCCGATGCATCCCTCGGACAGGTCGATGGGCACGGGATCCTGTTCCCCGCCGACTCGACGACGATCGCCGAAGCCGACCAGCGGGCGATCTTCGATCAGCTCGGGTATACCGTCGGCGCCGACGGCAGCTCGCTGGAGGTGGTGGATTGCGGGACGATCTTCGCCTGGGCGGACGAGGAAGACCTGAATGGGGACGGGGTCCCCGAGGTGTTCGTTATCGGCGGGAACTCCTGCACCTCCGGCATGGCGGGCTCCAACCTGAGCCTGTTCATCCGCGACACCGAAGGCGGCTGGGGAATGAACCTCGGCTTCTCGGCGGGCGGCTGGACGAAGCTAGAGACCGGGAATCAGGGCTGGCCGGATCTTTCAATCGGCGGCCCCGGCTTCTGCGAGGCCGTGTATCGCTGGGACGGATCGACCTATCAGTACCACGGGGAGCGCGAGACCGAGCCCGGCGGGTGCGAGGAGATCGGCTAGCGACTACCGGGGAGTCGCCACGCGCCCGACGATGGCTGGCGCGCGGAGGACGAAGGGGCGGCGCGGCGCGCCGCCCCTTCTGCATTCCCGCCTCAGCGGATCTGGTAGCGGAGCCGCGCCAGCACCATGCGCCCGATCTCAGGCGCTCCCACGAACTCCCGGTGCATGTGGTCGAGCACATTGTAGGCGGTTACCGCGAACGAGGCCCCGGCTACCCATGGGACGGCGACTTCGAGGTTCGCGTCCACGAGCCCGTAGCCCGGCACGCGCCCGATGTACACGCCCGTGTTCATGGGGAATCCATCGATGAACCGTCCCTGGACCTCGGCGGTGAAGTCGTGGGCCGCGTCGCGGTAGCGGATGCCGAGCGAGCCCTTCTGCTTCGGGGCGTTCAGCGACACGTCGAGGAGCCCCGCGCAGCCCGGCACTTCGTCGAAGTCGAAGCACTCGGTGTTCACCCATGAGGCCGCGCCCTTGAGCGACCAGGCGTCGTTGAGAAGGAACTCCGCCGAGACGTCCGCCCCCCACAGATCGACGCTCCCGAAATTCCGATACGCGAGCAGGATGTCGGGCTGATCGACCTGGTCGGGCACGATCGTCCCGATCGGCACCTGCGCGAGAGCGGTGGTCGTCTGCGTCACGATGGCCGCCAGCTGCTCGGGAGTCATCTGGCCGGCCAGGACCAGCGGTGTCAGCCGCTCCTGGATGAAGGCCGCGGTGGTCGCCGGGTCCAGGAACACGGTCGGCGTCTCGACCCGCAGCGGAGTGACGAAGTCCTCGACGTCGCTGTGGTAGGCATCGGCGGCGATCAAGAGGCGGTTGCCCATCAGCCCCTTGTACCCGATCTCCGCGGTCGACGTGATCGTCGGCGTGATGCGATCGATGTCGACCGGCCCGACCGCGTCGGGCACGAACGTCAGCGCTGTGCTGTCGAACCGGCGCAGCACCGTCCCTACCGCCGCGCCCGGATCCTGCAGCAAGGGGAGGAGCGGCTGGAGCGGGGGCGGGGCCAGCGCCGCGAGGAGGCCGTTCCACAGCACCGAGGCGTTCGCGGGAAGCTCCATCCCCGGGGCGAATGGGGAGCGCATGCAGAATCCTCCGTCGAATCCGCCAGCGCAATCACGGGAGAAGGTGAACCCGCTCTCCGGCGTCCCCAGCGTGCGGATGTCGTAGCCGACCGGACCCACCGGAATGCGGCCGGCGACCAAATCCAGGAACAGGTTGTTCGTGGTGGGGGTCGAGAAGGCGCGGTTGTAGGTGAGCCGTACGTTGTGGGTCTCCGTCGGTCGGAAGACGAGTCCCGCGCGCGGCGAGAACACGAGGTCCTCGAGCCGGTTGTGCCAGTCGACCCGCGCCGCTGCCACGAGCTCGAGCCTCTCCCCGAGGCTCGTTTCAGAATGCAGGTACCCGCCCAGCTCGTCGATCGTATCGTCGTCCTCGTTCCGCCCGGTGATCGTGCCCTCGGTTCGCGGCACGGTGTGCTGATAATCGACTCCGTACGTCAGCAGCTCGCGCTCCCCGATCGCGGTCGCATGCTGGACCTGGGCGGCCAGCACGTAAGACTCGTCGATGATCGGCATCCCCGTCCGCAGGAGATAGGTGTCTCCGGACTCGCTGAAGTTGGCGAACGTCTGTGCGAAGAGGTTTCCCTTCCGGAGCCGCGCCTGCGCGTACGTGTAGCGCCAGTTCTCGGCCTGGCCGGCGCCCAACCCGGTCAGCTCGATCGATGATTCCTGGGTGTTCACCCCGGCTGAAAGGACGACCTCGTCGTCGTCCCAGGGCCGCACGTCGAAGCGGCCTTCCATCGACCACCGCCCCTGATCGAAGTCCCGCAGCCCGATCTTCGTGTCCGGATCGGTGAGAAGCGCCTCATCGCGCGCCTCGGCTTCCGCGGGATCGATGAAGCGCCAGTCGTTGCCGCGGAAGTACTGCCCCGAGATCCGGATGCCCATGTCGTCCCGGATCCGCTGCGCGTGGCTCACCTCGCCGTGCAGGACCGCACGCTCGCCCCCCGCCATGGTCACGGTCGTCCCCGGGTAATCGATTGGTGACGAGGTGAGCATGTGCAGGACGCCGTTCGCACTGTTGGGCCCGTACAGCGCCGCGCCGGGGCCGAGCACGATCTCCACCCTCTCGAGATCGAGATTCGTCGCCGGGATGAAGTTGTAGGCGTTGACGCGCAGCGACGGGACCTGGGCGTAGCGGTAGTCGGACATCACGAGCAGTGCGCCCGAGAAGATGTTGTTGAAGCCGCGGGCGACGACATTCGACTGCGAGAGTCCGGTCTGCGCCACGTCGACCCCGGCCTCCCCCTTCACGTGATCGATGACCGTCGGCGCCGAGCGCTCGCGGATCTCCTCGGTTTCGACGACCTCGACCATGGCCGGGGCGTCGAGCCGCTTCTGCTCCCGGCGGGAGGCGGAGACCACGATCGGGTTCAGCTCGACCGCCTCCACCACTAGCGCGATCGACATCTCCTCGGCAGTACCGGCCGTGACGCTCGCGTCCATGACCCGCGTCGCGAACCCCAGCGATGTGATCTCGACGCGATAGCTCCCGGCCGGAACCTGGAGCTCGAATCGTCCGTCCGAATCCGTCAGATCGCCGGCCACCTCCCGTCCTCCCTCTCCCAGGACGCGGACGACGGCGTTGGCGATCGTCTCCCCGGACTCCGCGTCGATCACCCGGCCCGACAGCGTTCCGGTCTGGCCGCGCGCCGGGACGGCGGCGAGTAGGAGCAGGGCGAGCACGGCGAGGATCCGGCCGGCGACGACGCGCATCACGAGTCTCCTGGTTCGGGGAAGGTCGCCTTACGTCGAGGTACAGACGTATCTCTCGTAGAAATCAGCAGTTTGTCAAGCGTGGGGGAGGGGAACGATGTGCCGGGGCTAATGCGTTCGCGTCGTTGTTGGATCGGCGGTTGCACACGCAACCTGTAGAGGGCCTGTCAGGCCACGGACGATACCTGCATAAGTTCGTGCCGTTTGGCTAGCTCGCGCCGCCTATGAGTCGTTTGAGGGGACCCGTGAAGCGCGCAGCCGGGCGAAGGCCGTGCGGCATCATGACCTCGGTTCGACGTCGGTCAAGCGCTCGGCCTCCGAGCGGACCGCCGCAGCCAGCGCCCGCACGGGCTCCGCCGCGAACGGGTTGAGCCGCAGGATGTCCTCGTAGAGCTCTTCGGTGTCGGCCGACGTTAGGTTCAGCGCGGACCACACCCGCCGCTCGGATACGGTGCCGAACTCCGAGCCCTCGAGCCCGGCCGCCGACAACGCCCGTGAGAGCAGGAACACGAGCGCCTGGGAGCGAGCCATCTCCCGGTCATGGGTTTCGGCGTCGAGTCGGAGCGCCTCGAGCCCGAGCCGGCGCGCGACGACTTCGATCGAGCGTGCTGCAGCCGCGTGGCCCTCGACCTCGCAGACCACGATCCGCTGCCCGCGGATGCTCCGGTCAGGGACGCTGTCGGGTCCGAACAGGGGATGGGTCCCGACCCGTGCCACCCCCGGGGGCAGGAGCTCGGCCATCCACTCGAGCGGCCGGACCTTCACCGACGCCATGTCGACGACCGTCGATCCGGAGCGCAGATGCGGCGCCATCGTCCGCAGGACCGCGGGCATCGCGCGCACCGGAACCGCGAGCAGGACGGTGGGTCGCGAAGCGCACGCGGACAGATCTCCCCACGCGACGCCGCGCGCCGCAGCATCGCTGGAGAGGTCCCGCGCGTCGGTGACGACGACCTGGAAGTCGTTCTCGAGGACCTCCGCGGCCAGCTGACCGCAGCGCCCGTAGCCCACGATCCCGATCTCGGGCCTCATGCGGTTCCCCGCGCGTGCCCCGCCCTCAATCGGCTCCCATCTTCTGGCCCAGCTGCTCCACGAGATCCCGCTCCTCCTCGGTCAGCTTCTCCGGCACCCGCACTTCGATCTCGACGAGCTGGTCCCCGGTCTTCCCGTCGCGCGCCAGCCCCTGCCCGCGGAGACGCAGCCGGGTGCCGCTCTGCGTGCCGGGCGGGACGCGGATCTCGGCCTTCTTCCCGTGGATCGTTCGCACGCGGATCTTCGCGCCGAGCATCGCCTGCACGATCGTGATCGGCACCGTGCAATGCAGATCCAGCCCCTCTCGTCGGAAGAATCGGTCGGGCTTGACCCGGATCGTCAGGATCAGGTCCCCGGGCGGACCCCCCGCCGGCCCGGGCTCGCCCTTGCCGCGGAGGCGGATCCGCTCGGCGTCCTCGATCGCGGCAGGTATGCGGACCTTGATCTGCCGCCGCTCGGATACCGAGCCCTCGCCGCGGCACTGGACGCACGGCTCCTTGATCAACGTGCCGCGACCGTAGCACCTCGGACAAGGTCGCTGGACGGCGAACCCCCCCTGGACGAGGGATACGCTGCCCGAGCCACCGCATTGGGGGCACGTCTCGACCGGGGTGCCGGGCTCCGCGCCCTTCCCTTCGCATCGCGGACACTCGACCTCGAGCGGCACCCGGATCGTGATCTCGCCGCCCTTGGCCGCGACCTCGAACGAGACTCGCACCTCGATGTGTCGGTCCGCGCCCTTGTGCGGCCGCGGGGCGCCCGATCCCCGGCCGCGCCGGCCGCCGAAGATCGACGCGAACAGATCCCCGAACCCGAGTCCCTCCGCCCCGAATTCCCCGAGGTCCACCGTCCGCCATTCGCCGCCCCCCTGCCCGGACCCGAAACCGCCGAATCCTGCCGGAGAGCCCGCGCCGAATCCCGCCCCCGCGCCGGCCCTCCGCATGGCGTCGTACTGCTTCCGCTTTTCGGGGTCGGATACGACCCGATACGCCTCGGAGATCTCCTTGAAGCGCTCCTCGGCCGCGGGGTCGTCGGGGTTGGCGTCGGGATGATACTTCCGCGCCAGCTTGCGGTAGGATTTCTTGATCGCTTCCGCGTCGGCGTCCTGGGCGACGCCGAGGACCTGGTAGTAGTCCTTCGCCGCCATTCCGGATCAGATCGCGTCCGCGGATCTCTGCTCGTACACCAGGACCTGAGCGGGTCGCAACAGCTGGCTGCCGAACTCGTAGCCGGGGACAGCGACGGCTGCCACCAGGCCCGCCTGTTCGGGCGAGGCCGCGGGGAGGGTCGAGATCGCCTCGTGGCGGTGGGGATCGAACGGCTCGCCGACTTCGCCGATCCGGGTCAGCCCCTCGCGGGCGAGCGTATCCGAGATCTTGCGCTCGACCAGTGACACCCCGTCGATGACGCCCGCCGCCGCCGTCTTCGCCGGATCGAGGTGCGCCACGCGCTGGAGGTCGTCCAAGGCGCCGAGGAGCTTCTGCGCGAGGTCGGCCTTCGCCCGCGCCCACGCCGCCGAGCGCTCGCGCGCCTCCCGCTTGCGGTAGTTGTCGAACTCGGCCTGGAGCCGCAGGAGCCGGTCCTGGAGGGCCTCCATCTCCTGGCCGAGCTCGCGCTCGAGGTCCTCGGTGGCGACGGCCGGCTCCTCCGCGGCCGCGCCGGCGAGCTCGGTGGCGTCGTCCGCCGGCTCCTCGTCCGGGTCTTCCAGCGGGATTTCGCGGGGTTCGTCGCGCACGCTCATCGACTTCGAATATAACCCCGCCCTCTCAGCCGGACCGCAAGAGATCGAGGAACGCCGCTTCGTCGAGGACCTCGATGCCGAGCTTGCGAGCCTTGTCGAGCTTCGATCCGGGGCTCTCGCCCGCCACGACATAGTCCGTCTTCTTCGATACCGATCCCGCGACTTTCCCGCCGCGCGCTTCGATTTCCGCGGTGGCCGCCGACCGCGAGTGGGATGCCAGGGTGCCGGTCACGACGAATGTCTTTCCCGCCAGGGGCCCGGACGGAGCGCTACGCTCGGGTGCCGTCATGTCGACGCCGTGCTCCGCTAGGCGACGTACCACGGCGCGGTTCTCGCGTGCGCCGAGGAACTCCGCAACGGACTCCGCGAGCGTCGGGCCGATCCCCTCCACCCCTTCGAGCGACTCGCGATCCGCGGCCAGGATCGCCTCCATCGAACCGAAGGCGTCGGCGAGTGCGGCCGCCGCGGACGCGCCGACGTGGCGGATTCCGAGGCCGTAGAGGACGTGGCGGAGGCCGCGACCCTTCGAGCGCTCGAGCGCTGCGACCAGGTTCGATGCGGAGAGCTCGCCCATCCGCTCCAGGCCGGCGAGCGTCTCGACGTCCAGGTCGTACAGATCGGCGAGGTCCCGAATCACCTCCTTCTCGACCAGTTGCCGGGCCAGCATGTCCCCGAGACCGTCGACGTCCATCGCGCCGCGCCCGCCCCAGTGGAGAATCCGCTCGCGCAGCTGGGCGGGGCACGAGGCGTTCGGGCAACGGTGCGCGACCTCGCCTTCGAGGCGCACGATCTCCGCCCCGCATTCCGGGCAGCGCTGCGGCATGCGGAAGCGGCGCGTTCCCCGTGGCCGCTTCTCCACGATCACCCGCACGACCTGCGGGATGACCTCACCGCCGCGGGCGACGACGACGGTGTCCCCGACCCGGACGTCCTTGCGCAGGACCTCGTCCTCGTTGTGGAGGCCGGCCATCTGGACCGTGACCCCGCTGACGTCGACAGGCTCGAGGACGGCGGTCGGCGTCAGCTTTCCGGTGCGGCCGACCGTGACCATGATCTCCCGCACCACGGTCGTCGCCTCCTCCGCCGGGAACTTGAACGCCACCGCCCAGCGCGGATGCTTCGACGTCGCTCCGAGGGTGGCCTGCTGGTCGAGATCGTCGATCTTCACGACGACGCCGTCGATCTCGTAGTCGAGCTCGTGACGTCGTTCCTGCCACTCCAGGCAGTGGGCGACGAGCGATCCGCGGTCCTCGAATCGGCGCCACTCGGGGTTCACCGGGAATCCCCAGCCTGCCAGCCGCTCGAGACCCTCGGATTGCCGAATCGCGTCGCTTCCGAGGAGCGTATAGGCGAAGAAGTGGAGCGGCCGGCCCGCCGTGATCCGCGCGTCGAGCTGGCGGACGGAGCCCGCGGCCGCGTTCCGGGGATTCGCGAACGGGGGTTCGCCGGCCTCCTCGCGCGACGCGTTCAGACGCTGGAAACCGCTCCGCGTCATGTACACCTCGCCGCGCACGATCAACTCCCCGGGGAGCGACCGGCCGCTCAGGCGCAGCGGGATCTCCCGCACGGTCCGGAGGTTCACGCTCACGTCCTCTCCGACCGACCCGTCTCCGCGGGTTGCCCCCCGGACCAGCACGCCGTCCTCGTACCGGAGCGAAACCGAAAGCCCGTCGATCTTCAGCTCCGCGACACAGGCCATCGCGTCGGGATCGTCCGCGCTCTTCGCGGCCCGTTCGATCCACGCTTCGAGCTCCTCGGCGCCGTTGGCGTTCTCGAGCGAGAGCATCGGGAGCTCGTGGGGCGCGCGCGGGAAGGCATCCTGTGGCTCGCCGCCCACGCGACGTGTGGGGGAATCCGGGACGGCAAGCTCGGGATGGGCCGCCTCGAGCTCCAGAAGCTCGCGCATCAGCGCGTCGAACTCGGCGTCCGAGATCTCGGGAGCGTCCTCGACGTAATAGAGCCGCTCGTGACGCCGGATCGCGGCGCGCAGCGTCTCCGCGCGTGCGGCCTCGGGACGCGCTCGTGGTTTCTTGGGCGGTGTCACCACTTCAGAGGATTTGCGTCGCGAGGCACGCCGTCAACGAAGGGAATGCCCGTCCAAAAATCGTCAATGTCGAGGCGCACGACCGAAGAGGTCCGAGGCGTACTGTTTCGTACGCCGCAGGACCGCTGAGGGAGTGCAACGAAGAGAGTGGCGATTTTTCAGCCGACCAGCGCCTCGCAGCGGGCTTCCTGCTGGACGCGCGCAAAGATCCTACGCTGGACCGCGCCGAGGTCGCGGCCGCGGGCCTGCCATTCCTTCCGCTGCCATTCCGCCTCCGGTCCCTCGGCCAGGATCCGCCGCGTTCCGTCGATCGCTTCCGCCGCCGTGCCGAGCGACACAGCCCACGGTCGGGCGAGCCGCAGCATTTCCTCGATTTCGTCGCGAAGGCGGACCGTCTCGCCGCTCACCGGATGCGCGATCGGCTCGTCCCACCCGAACCGCTGCGCCTTGAACCAGCCGTCGGCGAGGTACGCGGGCTCGAGCTCCCATTCCGGCTCTCGCGCCTCCCAACGGGAAAGGAGCTCGGCCACGACCGCCTGGGAGAGGGCGATCAGCGTGCGCGTCCGGTCGAGGCCGATCTGCATGTCGAGCATCCGCAGCTCGACCGTCGGGTACGTCACGTGCGGCCGCACGTTCCACCACACCTGACGGGGCTTCGTGATCGCGCCCGAGGCGGTGAGCGCGTCGAGGACGCGGGTGTGATGTGCCCAGTCCTCGAACCGGGGCGCGAAGCCGGTGCGCGGGAAGGAGCCGAAGACGTGCATGCGGATCGTCTCGAATCCCGTATCCGCTCCCTCGAAGAACGGGGCGTTTGCGGACAGGGCGAGGAGCGGCGCGCACCAGCGGCGGAGCTGGTTCGCGACGTAGACCCGCGCCTCGGGATCCTCGACCTGCACGTGAACGTGGAGACCGAACGAAAGGTTCCGTCGGGCGAGGTACTGCAGCTGGTGCCCCACCCACTGGTATGCCTCGGTAGCCACGAACTCCTGGTCCTGCCAGCGGGCGAAGGGGTGGACGCCCCCGATCCCTATCGCGACCCCCAGCGGCGCCGCGACCTCGAGCACGTCGCAGCGGAGAGCCCGAACGCGTGTCATCGCCTCGCCGACGTCCGCCGAGCGCGCGATGCTGCCCTCGAGGACGGTGTGCAGGAGCTCGTATCCCAGGATCTCGCGCAGCTCGGGGCCGGCCGCCCCGAGGATCGCGTCCACGGCGGGCGTCAGGTCTCCGCTCTCGGGATCACAGAGCTGGTATTCCTCCTCGACGCCGAGAGTGAGCGAGAGAGCATCCATCGTCAGCACCTCATTGTGCGGCCGCGCGCAGGAAATCGCGCTCCGCGTCGTTCATCCCGTAGAGGTCGTAGAGGTGACTCTCCGCCTGCGCCTGGAGCTCTTCGATCTTCGTCTGGGCGCGCTCGATCTCGGCCTCGATCCGCGCACGATGCTGGAGCACGACCACAACGTGCGCGGTCGTGACCGGCAACTGGATGAACATCTCGAGCTCTTCCTTGGTCATGCCGCGGAGCTCGTTGAAGCGCTGCTTGAGCCAGAGCTCCAGATACGTCGCCGCCTCTTCGGTCGTCGTCACGATCGTCGATCCGCGGCGGAAGATCACGACCGGCCCCCGCCGTTTGACGTCTGCGACCTCCGCCAGCGCGCGCGGCACGTTGATCTCGCGGATGATCCCCTCGGTCCTCGCGAGCGGGACGAGTGGCACCTTCGCCTCCTTCGCGATCCGATGTACCTCGTCCATCGCCGCCAGCCGCTCGCTGTTCTCCTCGGCCAGCGCGAGCAGCCGATCCCGCGCCTCCCGGAAGGGTCCGCCCGTCTTGCGGTTCATCATCGGTACCTCGAACGCAGCCAGACGCTCCTCCGGCGGGACCGCGGGGGCCCCCGCCTTCCGCGGGAAGTAGTGCTGCCAGTAGAAGTGGAACAGGCGCGAGTTCAGGATGACCGGCAGGTCTTCCGTCGGCGTGGCGACGAGCCGCGGTACCAGCGCCAGCAGTGGGGAGACCGGCAGCGTTCCCTTCGGCGCCAGCGCGGCCATCGGTATGTCCTTGTAGCGGAACGGAACCTTGGGGAGCTTGATCGCCTTGAGGTGCTCTTTGCCGAGCGGCTCTTCGGTGGGACTGCGAAGATACGTGGCCGGCGGCCGGAGCATGTGACGCCCGACCAGATTGCTCCTGCGCAGGAACCCGAGCGCGCGGTTCCGCCGCCGGGTGTCCAGGGAAGCCCACTCCGAGCGTGCGATGAGCTCCTCGCGGGAGGCCGCTTCGAGCGGGTCGGGGATCCCCGGCAGGATCTCGCACAGGCGGTCGACCCTCTCCGTCCGCAGGTCGATCCGCTCGTAGCGGGCGGCCAGCGACTTGGCGGAGACCTTCTTGCGCGTCTTCTCGGCCATCCCTGCGGCCTACCCGGATGTGAGGATGCGCGCAGGATCCATCCGCGCCGCCCGGTGCGCTGGAGGGACTGCGGCGAGGATGCTGACAAGGAGCCCCAAGCTAAGCCCCACGACCAGGATCGGCCAAGATAGAGCGAAGAAGCTCTCGGGGAGGAACAGCAGGTCGGGAAGCACACGGTCGAGGGCGCGGTCCGCACCAAACGCAGCCGCGGCGGCGAGCCCGAGTCCGGCCAGCGCCCCGCCGATGCCGATCAGGGCGGCCTCGCACAGGAACAGGAGCCGGATGTCCCCCCGGCTTGCGCCGACGGAGCGGAAGATCCCGATCTCGTGGCGGCGCTCCATCACCGACAGCAGCAGGGCGTTGCCGATCCCGACCCCGGCCACCGCCAGGACCACGAGGCCGATCAGGCCGAAGGCGACCTGGAGTACCCGGGTCAGCGTCCGGACGCGCTGGGCGATCTCGCGGCCCGAAGTCACTTCGTATCCCATGGCCTCGATCCCCGCCGCGACGTCTTCGACGTCCTGCGCGCGCTCGGCGACGACCGTGAGCTGGACGTACTCCGGCGTGGCCTCCCCCGCGAGATCCTCGTTCCAACCCTCGACCAGCCCGCGCGGCAGGCTTACCCCGACGAGCGGGACCCGGTCGCTGACCCCGATCAACCGGATCGAGACCGCTCGCACCCCCGCCTCCGGCCCCGGGCGGAACGACGACGTCCCCAGGTAGAGGATCGCCTCCTGGCCGCTCAGGATCTCCGGAGTCAGCTGCGGCAGGTCGTTGGTCTTCGCGAAGCCTGTGTTGTACATGTCGATCAGGTCCTCCGAGATGACCGCCGGGAACGGCCCCCCGGCCGGCGTCGCGGTGGTGTCTTCGGCGAAGCCCGCCTCGGGCGGAACCTGATCGACCACGAGCCCGGGCTCGATACCGAATACGCCCGTGTCGGTCACGAAGCCCTGGCCGAAGAACCGCGCGCGGAGCTGGGCCGGGAGCTTGAGCGCCGCCATCGGCAGTACTTCTTCGACCCCGGCCAGGCCCGCGATCCGTTCGACCGCCTCGGGGTCGAGGCTCGAGAAGGGGCTCTCGAACTTGATCACCGACAGCGAGAACGAGCGCGGGACCACGGTCAGGTGCGTGATGGGCAAAGAGCTGACGACCCGGTCGAGGAGGGCGCGGCGGGTTCCGGCGACGAACGCGAGGAGGAAGACCAGCATCGCCACCCCGATCGCCACGCCGCCCGCGAGCACGATCGCCCGCGCGCGATGCCGCCCGAGATTGTGTCCCGCCCGGCGCAGAGCTCGCGCGGGCCCGATCATGATTCGCCCTCGACGATCCGACCGTCGGCGATCCGAAGCGCCTGGTCGGCGACGCGACTGATGGCGGAGTCGTGGGTCACGATCACGACCCCGAGCCCCTGCTCGGCGAGGCCGCGGAGGAGCGCCACGATGTCCGCCCCCGTCCGCTCGTCGAGGTTTCCGGTCGGCTCGTCGGCGAGCACGAAGTCGGGCCGGTTGACGATCGCTCGGGCGATCGCCACGCGCTGCTTCTGACCCGCGGACAGCGTGCCCGCGGGCTGATCGATCTGCTCTGCCAGGCCGACACGCCCGAGCGCGTCGTGCGCCCGCGTGCGCGCGTCGGATGGAGGCCGGCGCGCGAACAGGAACGGGACGAGGACGTTTTCGAGCGCCGTCTCGTCGGGGCTCAGGTGGAAGGACTGGAACACGAAGCCGATCCGCTCGTTTCGGTAGCGGCTCAGCGCTCGATCGCCCCTCGCGTAGAGATCCTCCCCATCCACGAGCACGCTTCCGCCGGTGGGTCGGTCGAGCCCGCCGATCGCGTTCAGCAGCGTGGTCTTACCGGACCCCGAACGGCCAGTGATCACGACGAGTGTGCCGGAGTTCATGGCGCACGACACACCGTCGAGTGCCCGCACGGTGCGCCCGTTCAGGGAGAAATGCTTCTCGACTTCACGGCAGGAGATGTTCATCGGCTTCGCGGCCCCCCGCAGCGACCGCGCCGCGGCGGGACTACCGGCCGAGCCCCTTCACGTAGCTGGCCACCGCAGCGATCTCCGCGTCGGTCAGGGTGCCCTTCCATCCGATCATCGCCGTCCCCGGGCTACCATGCTCGATCGTGTTCGTCACCGCCTGGAGCGAGCCGTCGCCGGTCGTCCACGCGGTGTCGGTGAGGTCCGCGGGCGGGGGCTCGAGGCCCGTCGCCGCCGGGCCGTCGCCGAGGCCTCGCTCCCCGTGACACGTGGCGCAGTTGGCGGCGAACACGGCCGACCCGCTGGCACCCCCGGAATCACGCGGCTCGGACCCGGGCTCCTCTGCGACATCCGCCGTGTCGGACACGGCCGGTGCGCCCTCGTCGATGTCGTCGGGACCTTCCTCCTCGCCGCCGCCGCAGGCAACGGAGAGTGCGATCGAGCACGTGAGAAGAGTGTGAAGGAGACGACGCATGCGATCGCTCCTTGGCTGGGTGGTTTCCCGCACAGGCCGCATGACGGTCAGCGGACGGTCACGACATGGCCGAGCGTGAAGGCTGCTCCGAACACGCCCACGCCACCGGTCACGTTGTCGATCCCGCGGAACTTCTCGGCCGCCGCCTCCGCGTCGGAGAGCGTGTTGATCGCCGCTCCGAGCGGCTCGTAGAACGTGTTGTAAGCGGTGATCTCGATCTCGACCTGCTGCCCGGACGGACGGCCGGCGAACACCGAGTCCGGGATCGTCAGCTCACCCTGAGATGCGGAGACGTGGATCGAGTAGACCGCCTCGACGGCCACGTTCACTTTTTCCGCGCCGCTGACGCTCCATGTGACCGCGAGGGTCCCGCCGGAGTCGACTTCGTCGGGAACCCCGATCACGAGATCGGTCGGCACGGTCACAGGCGAGGACGTCACCTGGAACATGCCCGTGCCCGGCCGGTTCACGTCGGCGGTGAGCTGGTAGGTTCTACCTGGATCGACGTTGATCCCCTCGGAGTACGCCGGCCCCGGCACGATCCCGGGCTCGAAGACGAGGTCGACCGGCCGCCCGTTGATGACCGGGGAAGCGCTGAGTAGGACCTCGGTGTCCCGATCGAAGAATAGCGCCAGGTAGCCTTCCAGGGACGACTCCGGGGAGCGGTCCCGACGGGCCAGGCTGACGATCAGGACTTCGCGGGGATCGGGGGGGTCGGACGGTCCGGCGCCGCCGCTGCACCCGGGGGCGGACAGGAGTGCGGCGAGCAGGCAGGCGCGAACTCTCACAGCGCGTGAATATAGCCCTGCTCCTGAGGGCAGCAAAGCGCGCGGGTGTTCGGCGCGCGCCGCTACCGCCCCTCCCGTTCCTCCGCCCACCGGTCGAGGACGACCCCGAGCAGCCGGCCCAGGCCCGACGCATCGAGGCGCGTTCCGGTCTCTCCCTGCGCGTCGGCTGCGACGACGAGGACCCCCGGCGGGACCGAACCGGTCGCGGACCCGCAAACGACCGCACCTCGGACGCCGGCCGCGCGCGCGAGCGCGAGGACGTGGCCGGACGCTTTTCCGCGGAGGCTTCCCGGGTCGAACCGCCCCTCCCCCGTCACCACCCCGTCCGCGCTCGAGATCGCCTGCGCGAGGCCCGCCAGGTCCGCGATCCATTCCGCCCCCGGAGCCATCTCCGCTCCGAGGAACGCGACGAGCCCCGCGGCGAGCCCACCCGCCGCGCCGCCCCCTGGCCGCGCGGCCAGGTCCCCCGGGGCCCCCAGGTCCACCCGCCACGCCTCCGCCAATCGCTCGAGCCCCTCCGCCAGCCGCTCGACCGCTGCCGGGTCCGCACCCTTCTGGGGCCCGAACGCGCGCGCCGCACCGCCCGCGCCGTGGAGCGGCGCTACCACGTCGACCAGCCCCAGAACGCGGATCCCGGCCGGCAACGCGGCCCGACCGGGCGGGACGATCCGGACGAGGTCCGGGAGATCCGCGGCCTGCTCGACCGGGCGACCGTCCGCGCCCTCGAAGCGGAAGCCGAGCTCTCGGGCCATCCCGAGCCCGCCGTCGACCGTCGCGCTGCCTCCCAGGCCGACGACGATCTCGTCCGGGCCGAGCCCGGCGGCGGTCCGGATCAGTGACCCGAGGCCGGCGCTCGTCGCGCGGAGCGGATCGCGCTCGCCGCGCTCGAGATGCCGGAGACCGATCGCGGCGGCGCTCTCGACGTACGCGACGCCGGCCTCGGGATCCCATCCCCAGACCGCGGACACCGGCCGGCCCAGCGGGTCGCGCGCGCGGGCGGACACCTCGAGAACGGCCGGGCGGTAGTGGCGGAGCGCCGCGAGGAAGCCGTCCCCTCCGTCGGCCATCGGGAAGATCCGGACCTCGAGCCGCGAACCGGTCTCCCTCGCGGCGACCTCCCACGCGCGAGCGACCGCGACGGCATCGAACGATCCCTTGAACGCGTTGGGGGCGAGGACGACCCGCACGGGCCGCTAGATCCGACCGAGCGCCTGGTCCAGATCCGCGATCAGGTCTTGGGGCGCCTCGATCCCGAGCGCGAGGCGGATCATCGGTGAGTCGTCCTGCCGGCTCATCCGCGTGTCAGTTCGGAGTGCAGGATCGTCTCCGCGGCGACCGCGAGCGCATCCGCGAGCCGCGCGGTGCCGCTGACTGTCGCGGCCGCCCCGGACGCGAGCACCGCTCCGCGCACCGCCGCCTCCGGATCCATCCCGCGCGCCACGCGAAGCGCTAGCCACGTGGCCCCGAACACGTCGCCGCATCCGGTCGGGTCGATGCCGGGTCCGGTCGTCGCCGGAGCGTGGTATGCGGTTCCCCCACTCGGGAACCAGGTGGCGCCCCGCTCCCCGCGCGTGATCAGGAGCCCTTCGACGCCGAGCGACCAGATCCTGTCCGCGAGCGCGGCTTCCTCCACGCGGCTCGGAGCCTGCGGCGTGCCGTTCCACAGGAGCCCGGCCTCGGCCTCGTTCAGCTGCACCCACGTGGTCCCCTCGACCCAACCCTCCCAGTCCGGGAGCGGACGGGGCTCGCGCGGCTTCCCCTCCCGTGGAGGACCGAGGCAGAGGTTGTGGACGTCCAGGTGCAGCGGACCGACCGCCGC
Source organism: Gemmatimonadota bacterium (assembly GCA_025931135.1). Taxonomy (GTDB): domain Bacteria; phylum Gemmatimonadota; class Gemmatimonadetes; order JACCXV01; family JAHWKZ01; genus JAICNR01. The sequence goes on from JAICNR010000018.1 coordinate 17,467, forward strand.
GCGCTTCACGCGCTCGAACGTGTCCCGATCGACCTCGTTCCCGGCGATGAAGTTCCAGCACCACGCCGCGAGCTCGCCGATCCACGGCTCGAGATCCTCCCACGCCAGCGGTGGCACTCCACCCGTCAGCGTCTCGCCGCGGCCGCCTCGCCCATCGTACTCCAGATGGACCTTGTTGTTGATCGCGGGGACGCCGCGGATGCCGTCCTGCGAGATCCGCGGCAGCCGCTCCAGGTCCGCGCGGACGCGCGCGAGCGCGTCCGCTCCTACGTTGACGATCGGCACGGCCTCGAATTCGGCGGGCAGGAGCACGCTCATCGCGATGATCGAGTGGTAGCCGCCGCCCATGTCCCGGACGGTGGCCTCGCCCGGTCGGTCGATCGTGTCCTCCACCACGGCTCCGACGACGCCGATCCGGGCGCGCCTCATCCGCGCAGGGCCAGCCCGGCCGCGCCTACGATCCCCGCCCTCCCCCCGAGCTCGGTGAGCCCGATCCCTTCGGCCGGAGGTCCCGCAGGCCCGAGGTCGCCGACGAGGCCTTCGACGAGGCGATCCCGGTAGGTGTCCCACGAGCGGGTGAGCCCGCCCGTGAACACGATCCGGTCGGGGTCGAACAGAACGCCCGCCTGGGCGACTCCCTGCGCGAGTACATCGATCGCGCGGCCGAGCCAGGGAACGACTTCCGGGTCCCCCGCGGCATAGCGCTCGAACAGCATCCGGTGGCCGCGAGGATCGCCGTCGCCGATGCCGATCTCCGCCGCCTGCTCGCTGAGCGCGTGCGCGCTGAAATACGCCTCCAGGCAGCCGCGCTTGCCGCAGGAGCACGGTCGCCCGCCGGGCACGACGACGATGTGCCCGATCTCGACCGCCAGGCCACGCGCGCCGTGGAACACCCTGCCCTGGTCGACGACGCCTCCGCCGACGCCCGTCCCCAGCGTGATCAGAAGGAGCACGCCCGCGCCCTGGCCCGCGCCCACCCACGCCTCGCCGTAGGCGGCGGCGTTCGCGTCGTTGTCCATCACGACCTCGCAGCCGAGCGCGTCCGCGACCATGCGGCGGAGCGGCACGTCGCGCCAGCCGAGGTTCGGGGCCTGCACGATCACTCCACGCGCCAGGTCCAGGGGTCCGGGGACGCCGAGGCCGAGGCGCCCCACCGACTCCCCTAGCGCGGACTCGAGCTCGCGGCACGCGCGCTCGATCGCGCGCACGGCCTCCGCGGGCACGTCGGGCGTCTGGAATTCCGTCTCCGCGCGCACGGCCCCCGACCCGTCCACCACTCCGACCTTGCAGTCGGTGCCGCCGACGTCCACCCCCCATGCCAACCGTTGTCCGTTCGCATGCGTCATCCGGTCGGAATCTACCCGCCGCCCGCCGCGAGCACCCGGTCGTGCAGGCGCGCGCTGACGAGGGCGTGCACGCGATCGATCCCGATTCCACGCATGCATCCGAGGTTATAAGCGCAACGATTCTTGACGCACGGCCGGCAGTGGATCGGGTGCACGATGACTTCGCTCGCGCGGCCCCGGGGTCCGGTGACGACCTCGTTCGCGGCCCCGCAGAGGTCGAGCAGCGGGGTCCCCACTGCGGCGGCGAGGTGCATCGGGCCGGTGTCGTTCGTCACCAGGAAGTCTAGCCGGCGGAAGCATTCGACCAGGACGGGGAGCGGGGTCCTGCCCGCCCAGTCCGCCGGCCTCGGATCGGCTCCCGCCGCCACGCGAGCGGCGAGCTCGCGCTCGCCCGACGATCCGAACAGGACCACGCGCGCGCCGCCGGCGGCGAGCCGCGATGCGAGATCCGAGAAGCGCTCGGCAGGCCAGCGGCGCGACGAGGCGTGCGCTCCCGGCACGAGGCCGACGAGCGGCCTTCCGTCCCCCACCAAACCCGCCTCGGCGAACAGCGCGTCCGCCGCCGCCACGTCTCCAGGTCCGCGGGCCAGCGGATACCGCTCCGGGACCTGCTTCCCCGTGACCGCGGCCGCCAGGATCGCGTAGGACTCCCAGCGGTGGCGCCTCCGCAGCCAGCGCGGCGGGAGCGCCACGTCGAGGACGAGCCGACGGAGCGGCCCTCCGTATCCCCAAAGCTCGCGCACTCCGCCCGATGCCAGCTCGACCGCGCTGCCGAACGAGTGCGGGAGAACCACGCCGATGGCCGGGCTTTGACCGGCGAGGGCTCGCCGCGCGGTCACGAGCCGGCTCGCACCTTCCCCCGCGACCCGCAGCACCTCGGCGATCCGGGGCAGCCCGACGAACAGTGGGGCGATCGGACCCCGCGCGACGACGAGGACCTGGCGTTCGGCGAAGTGCTCGGCCAGCGCCGCCACCGCGGGGAGCGCGAGGACCGCGTCTCCGATCCAGTTCGGAGCCCGCACGACAACCGCTCCATCGCCATGCGGCGCGGCGGGACGGATCCCACGGGGCGGCAGGACCATCGCGGTCGACTCGGCCGGCATGCGGGCAATCTACCCCGCGTCTAGGTTCGTTCCATGTTTCTCGTCGACCGCCTGATCCTCCTGACCGCGATCCTCCTGATCCTCGGGATCGCGTCGAGCAAGCTCTCCTCACGGATGGGACTCCCCGTCCTCGTCCTGTTCCTCGGGATCGGCATGCTGGCCGGCGGAGAGGGCCTGGGCGGGATCGCGTTCGAGAACTACCCGCTGGCCCACGCCGTGGGCACACTCGCCCTCGCCGTCATCCTGTTCGATGGTGGCCTGCGGACCGACATCCGGCGCCTGCGCGCGGTGCTCGCGCCCGCCGTGACCCTCGCCACCGTAGGGGTGGCGCTCACCGCTTCGATCGTGGCGCTCTTCGCCTCGTTGCTCCTGGGTCTGCCTTGGACCGTGGCGCTTCTCGGGGCGAGCATCGTCTCCTCGACCGACGCCGCCGCGGTCTTCGCCGTGTTCCGTGCGCGCGGGACCCGGGTCCGGGAACGGCTCACCTCCACCCTCGAGGTGGAGAGCGGCTCGAACGACCCGATGGCCGTCTTCCTCACCCTCGCCTGCCTCGGGGTGCTGTTCGGCGAGCTCGAGTGGGGACCCGACGTCGTCTGGCTCTTCCTCCGGCAACTCGTGCTGGGGGGCGCGATCGGATGGCTGGTCGCCCGAGGGACGGCGATCGTCGTGACCCGCATCGGGCTCGATTCCGCCGGTCTTTATCCGGTCCTGACCGCCGCGGCGGGTCTCCTCGCTTTCGGGGCGGCGGCCGTGGCGGGCGGAAGCGGGTTCCTCGCCGTGTACGTCGCCGGAATCGTTCTCGGCGGCAGGCGGCTCCCGTTCCGCCAGGCTGTGTTCATGTTCCACGATGGCCTCGCATGGATGGCGCAGATCGTGATGTTCACGCTCCTCGGCCTGCTCAGCTTCCCGAGCCGCCTCGTGGCTGTGAGCCAACCCGCGCTGCTCGTCGCCGGCGTTCTCGTCTTCCTCGCCCGACCGCTCGCCGTCGCGGTCTGCCTCCTCCCCTACCGCTACACCGGGCGGGAGATCGCCTTCGTCGCATGGGGGGGCCTCAAGGGGGCCGTGCCCATCATCCTGGCGACGTATCCCCTCCTGCGCGGCCTGACGGGGGCGGAAACGCTCTTCGACATGGTGTTCTTCGCCGTCGTCGTCTCCGCCGTGACCCAGGGCTGGACGCTGCCGTTCGCCGCCCGGGCGCTCGGCCTGGACGAGAGACCGGCGCGCGAATCCGGGGTCACGCTCGAGATCACCTCGCTCCAGGACGTCGACGGCGACATCGTGGAATACGCGGTGACCGGGCCCTCGCGCGCCGCGGGTCTCCGGATCCGGGATCTCGCCCTCCCGGACGGCGTCGTGATCGCCATGATCGTCCGCGACAAGCAGGTAATCCCGCCGCGGGGGTCGACCCGCATCGAGCCGGGCGACGACGTCTTCGTCCTCCTGAGACCGGCGGTGCGCGAGCTTGTCGAGCACGTGTTCGCCGATTCTGGAGGCGAAGACTGGCATCCGGCGTCGGCGATGGAGTTCCCCCTACGGGGCTCGACCCGGGTGGGAGAGGTCGAGGAGTTCTACGGAATCCGGATCGACGCGCCGGCGGGCGACACCCTCGACGAGTACCTGCGCTCCGCTCTCGGCCGGCGCCCCGCGCGCGGCGACACGCTGGTCTCCGGTCCCCTGACGTTCGTCATCCGCGAGCTGGTGGAAGACAGGATCGAAACCGTCGGCCTCCTCATCGAGGCGGGACGTTGAAAACGCGGAGCACCCATGAAATGGGTCCTGCGGCGTTGCACTCCTCGCTCTTCCTGCGGCGTGGGATTCACCACGCCTCGGAAGATGCTCGTCGTAGCGCCTTGCATCTGAGGCGTTTTGAACGTCCCTTGGAGAAACATGGATCAGGATTCGATTTGCAGTGCGGCCAGGAACGCTTCCTGCGGGATCTCCACCGTTCCCACCTGCTTCATGCGGCGCTTCCCCTCCTTCTGCCGCTCGAGGAGCTTTCGCTTCCGCGTGATGTCGCCGCCGTAGCACTTGGCGGTCACGTTCTTCCTGAGAGGCCTCACGACTTCGCGGCTGATCACGCGTGTTCCGATCGCGGCCTGGATGACGACCTCGAACATCTGGCGCGGTATGAGCTGCTTCAGCTTCTCGGACAGAGAGCGCCCCCAGTCGTAGGCGCGATCACGATGCAGAATCACGGACAGCGCGTCCAACGGGTCGCCGTTGACCAGGATGTCCAGCTTGACCAGGTCGCTCGCCCGGTATTCGCGGAACTCGTAGTCGAACGAGGCATACCCACGGGTGGCCGACTTCAACCGGTCGAAGAAGTCCGTGATGATCTCCGCCAGCGGCAGGTCGTATTCGATCTCCACCCGCTCGGCGTCGATGTAATCCATCTTGACGTGTTTCCCGCGTCGCTCCTCGCACAGCTTGAGCACGCCCCCGATATACGTCGCGGGCAGGATGAACCGCCCGCGCACGAACGGTTCCTCCACGCGCTCGATCTGACCCGCGGTCGGCATCTTGCTCGGGTTCTCGATCAGCATCATCTCGCCGTGCTCCGGATAGACGTGGTACTCGACGTTGGGCACGGTGGTGATCAGATCGAGGTCGAACTCGCGCTCGAGCCGCTCCTGGACGATCTCGCGATGGAGCATCCCCAGGAACCCGCAGCGGAAGCCGAAGCCCAGCGCAGTCGACGTCTCCGGCTCGTACTGGAGCGAGCTGTCGTTGAGCTTGAGCTTCTCGAGCGCGTCCCGCAGGTCCGCGTACTGGTCGGCTTCCGTGGGATAGAGTCCGGCGAAGACCATCGGGTGGACCTCCCGGTACCCCGGAAGCGGCTCCGCTGCCCGGTGGTCCGCCGCCGTTATCGTGTCGCCGACCTTGGTGTCCGAAACCCGCTTGATGCTCGCCACGAGGTAGCCGACCTCGCCGCTCCGGAGCTCGTCCGTGGCGTGCATCCCGAGCCTCAGGCGACCTACCTCTGTCACTTCGTAGGTCGCGGACTTCGAGAAGAAGGCGATCTTCGTCCCCGGCGCGACGCGCCCGTCCACCACCCGCACGTAGGGAACCGCACCCCGGTACTTGTCGAACTGTGAATCGAAGATGAGTGCGCGGAGCGGCGCCTCCGGGTCCCCGACCGGCGGAGGTACGCGCGCGACGATCGCCTCCAGCACCGCCTCCACGTTCGTGCCGAGCTTCGCGGAAACGTGGAGGATCTCCGACTCGTCCACGCCCAGGAGGTTCACGAGCTCCTCCGTCACGAGCTCGGGTCGGGCGTTCGGCAGATCGATCTTGTTGAGGACGGGGATGATCTCGAGGTCGTTCTCGAGGGCCAGGAACAGGTTCGACAGCGTCTGCGCCTCGATCCCCTGTGCGGCATCGACGACCAGCAGCACGCCCTCGGCCGCGGCCA
>JAICNR010000213.1 GCA_025931135.1 Gemmatimonadota bacterium
CAGCGCCGCCGTAGCGGCGCTCGCCTGGCGCAGCTCCCGGGCCGTCAGCGGCGCGATCTGGAGCAGGCTGCGCTGACGACCGGGAACGGCCGTCAACAGCCCCTCGCGCTCGAGCCGGGTCAGAGCTTCGCGCACAGGGGTTCTGCTCACGCCGAACTCCGCCGCCACGTCCCGTTCGATGATGCGAGCGCCGGGCGTGAGCCGAGCGGTGACGATCGCGCGACGCAGGATTGCGAGGACGTTGTCCCCATTTCCGGTGACATCTCGGTGTGCCATTTGGTATACCTATTGTACCGTGTCGTTCCCCCAAATGCAAGCCCACGGCTCTTTCTCTCCCATCCCTGAACCGGAGTCCTCCATGCGCCTCGTCATCCGCGACCTCTCGAAGACCTACCCCAACGGTACCCGGGCGCTCAAGGACGTCTCGCTCGACATCCCGAAGGGGATGTTCGGACTGCTTGGCCGGAACGGCGCCGGGAAATCGACCCTGATGCGGATCATCGCGACGCTGCAGGATCCGGACGAGGGGACGATCACCCTCGGCGCCCTCGACGTGCTGCGGCAGAAGGGCGAGGTGCGAAAGACCCTGGGCTATCTCCCCCAGTCGTTCGGCTTCCATCCGAAGGCGAGGGCCCAGCGGCTCTTGGAGCACTTCGCGGTCCTCAAGGGAATCGAGGAGTCGGGGGTCCGGCGCGACGTCGTCGAGGCGCTCCTCCGGCAGACGAACCTGTGGGACGTGCGGGGCGAGAAGCTGGGCACGTTCTCGGGTGGCATGCGCCAGCGCTTCGGCGTCGCGGTGGCGCTCCTCGGGAACCCGAAGCTCATCATCGTCGACGAGCCGACCGCGGGCCTCGACCCCGAGGAGCGCGTCCGCTTCCTGAACCTCCTCTCCCAGATCGGCGAGGACAGCGTGGTGATCCTGTCGACCCACATCGTCGAGGACGTCGAGGAGCTCTGCAGCCGGATGGCGATCATCGACGAGGGGGAGATCCTGCTCGAGGCGGAGCCGCTCGGCGCGATGGCCGAGCTCGAGGGCCGGATCTGGCGCCGAAGGGTGAGCCGGGACGAGCTGGCGGCACTCGAGCGGGAGATGCCGGTGATCTCGACGAAGCTCCTCGCCGGACGGACGATCGTGCACGTCTACGCGGACTCGTCGCCGGGAGCGTCATTCGAGCCCGTTGAGCCGGGGTTCGAGGACGTGTACTTCAGCGTCATGGCCGGCCATCACAGGCGATGCGTCGCGGCGGGAGCGGCAGCGGAGGGCGCGTCGTGACGCGCCGGTGGATCAGCCGGGGGCCGCTACCCGCCGAGACCGATCTGCTTCATGAAGGTGACGAGGTCGTACATGAGATTCTCCTCGACGATCTGCCCGTCGTGCCACTGCGCGACGGTGTAGAAATCGATCTCGAAGGACTTCCCCGTCGGGGGAATCTCGCTCCCGTCCGGGGCCGTCATCGGCCCCGCCATGGTGCCCGTGAAGCGCGCGACCGAGCATGTGTGGTCGCCCGACGCGAAGAAGATCCTGTAGGGCCGGTTGTCGAGGCGCTGGTCCGGGAAGGTCCTCCAGAACTCGATCGATTCCTGCGTGTGATCTTCGATGCCTACGGTCGGCGTCGTCTTGCCCGGCCAGCGAACGATGACATCGGGCTTGTGCCGCGCTCGGAATACCTCCACATCCTGATCGTTCCAGGCGTCGTCCAGCGTCTGCATGAGCTCCATGTTGCGTTGCTCCGTGCTCGTGGGCATGCGTCCTCTCGTGGTCGAGGGTCCGTCGTACTGACGCCGCTGTCGGCAGATGCAGTCAGTCTGATGCCCCGCTACCGGAGCTGCAACCGGTGAGGCTCCGGGAGATCTTCCGCTATGAGCTCGCGTACCGCCTGAAGAGCGGCGCGACGTGGGTCTACGCCGGGATCCTCTTCCTCGTCGCGATCTGGATGTTCCTCGCTCTCGCCGAGGAGGCGGGCCACGCCAACGCCCCCGATCGGATCGCCGGCCTCACGGTGATCATCGGCATGTTCGGCATGTTGGTGACCGCGGCGATCTTCGGCGAGGCCGCAGTGCGCGACGTCGAGGTGGAAATGGATCCGCTCCTCTTCACCACCCCCGTCCGCAAGGCCGAGCTCCTCGGCGGCAGGTTCCTGGGATCGCTGGTCGTGAACGCCGTCGTGATCGTGGCGATCCCGCTGGGGATCCTGGTCGCGACCTGGATCGCCTCCACCGGCGCCGAGCCGATCGGACCGGTCCGGCTCTCGGCCCACGTCCAGCCGTACTTCACCCTCCAGCTGCCGAACCTCGTCCTGGTCGGCGCGGTCCTCTTCACGATCGGGATGTTCGCGCGGCAGACGCTGCCGGTGTACCTGGGGGCGATCGGCTTCTTCATCGCCTACGTCGTAATGC
>JAICNR010000245.1 GCA_025931135.1 Gemmatimonadota bacterium
CCGAGCGAGACGACCTCGAGCGTCCAGGAACCGGCGGGAAGGCCGGCGAAGCGGAACCGGCCTTCGGCGTCCGTGGCGGTCGCCAGATCGAGCTCCTCGATCCGCACCGCGCTTCCCCCCAGGACCTCTCCGGTGCCCGCGGAGCGGATCGTGCCGCTGACGATCCCGGTGGACTCCTGCGCGGCGGCCGTTGCCGGCGGGAGGGCGGCGAAGAGCGCGAGCAGGGCGAGCCGGGAGCGGCGCATGGGAAGGTGACCTCGGGGATCCGGGAACCGTTCTCGTTCGGGAATGATTCGCAACGATTGAGACTCAGTCTCAAGAAAGCGGAGCGATCCTATCGGATTTCCGAACCGCTGTCAACCGCCCCGCGCGAAAGGCCCGTGAGCCGGACGGAGTGCCGGTCGCGGAACGATGCGGGCACCCGCCGTTCGCCCCGCCGACGCGGCGGTTCGCGGGCTTCCGCGGGCGGTTCGCGGCCGGCCTGTGGCCATCCGGCGAGCGGGTGTCGTACGCTCGGCGTCGCCAGCGATCTCCCGCTCACCGGAGGTGTCCCGTGTCGCGCCCGCTCCGTTTCTTCTTTCTCGTGGCGATCCCGATCGTCCTCCCGCACATCACGCTCGCCCAGCCGACATGCGACGGGCCCGAGCACCGGCAGTTCGACTTCTGGGTCGGCGAGTGGGATGTTCGCGATCCCTCGGGTCAGGTCATCGGCACGAACGCGATCACTCGCTCCTACGACGGCTGCCTCCTGATCGAGCGGTGGGAAGGCGCCAGCGGCAGCGCGGGCACGAGCCAGAACTTCTTCCACCGGGGCGACGGCAAGTGGCACCAGAACTGGATCGACAGCCGGGCGATGGGACCCTTGTGGCTGGTCGGGGGAGTCGACGAGACGGGCGCCATGGTCATGACGGACACCGACGCGTCCGCGAGCCCGCTCAACCGGATCACGTGGGCGCCGAACCCCGACGGGACCGTGCGTCAGCACTGGGAGCAGTCGGCGGACTCCGGCGCGACCTGGGCCACCGTCTTCGACGGCCTCTACGCGCCGCGCGGCTCCGCCGCGGAGTGACAGGCGGCGCGCGTCCCGCTAGGTTCCACGCATGGTCCGCTGGCAGGGACGCAGGCGCAGCGAGAACGTCGAGGATCGGCGCGGGCGCGGGGTGGGGATCGCGGGAGGCGGGATCGGCATCCTCGTGCTTCTCGTCCTCGGCCTCTGCTTCGGCGTCGACCCGCGCGCTCTCCTCCAGGTAGCCGAACAGACCCAGACGCAGGTCCCGGCCGAGCCGCTCACTCCCGGCGAGGACCCGGCCGCCGACTTCGCCGCCACGATCCTCGGTACGACCGAGGAGGCGTGGACCGAGGTCTTCGCCGAGCGGGGCGCGACCTACGAGCCCCCCGCGATGGTCCTGTTCACCGACATCGTGCGATCGGGGTGCGGCACGGCGTCGTCTCAGACCGGCCCCTTCTATTGCCCGCTCGATCGGAAAGTCTACCTCGACCTGGGGTTCTTCCACGAGCTCGCGCGGATGGGGGGCGCCGGCGA
>JAICNR010000151.1 GCA_025931135.1 Gemmatimonadota bacterium
CTGGGCCGCAGCGGGACGATCTCCTCGATCATCAGCGGCGGCCGCTTTCGTCCGACCGACGTCAAGTTCGAGGACGACGAATGACGGGCGGAGGCAGCGGGCCGACGCTCGTCGTCGGTCTCGGGAACCCGCTCATGACCGACGACGGGATCGGTCTGGCCGCGCTAGCGCGCCTGGATTCGGAATGGGACCTCCCCGAGGGAGTCGAGCTGATCGATGGAGGGATCTGGGGACTCCGCCTCCTGCCCGAGATCGAGGACGCCGGGCGGCTGCTGCTGATCGACGCCATCGACGTGGACCGGAGTCCGGGCGAGGTGATCGTCCTCGAGATCGAGGAGATCCCCATGTTCCTCTCCGCCAAGCTGTCGCCCCATCAGGTGGGCGTGCGCGACGTGCTCGCCCTCGCCGCGTTGCGTGGTCGGCTGCCGGCCGAAACGGTCGCGATGGGGATCCAGCCCGCCCGGATCGAGATGGGCACGGAGATCAGCGACGAGGCGAAGGCGAGCATGGACGAGTTGCTGGAGCGGGTGATCGCCCGCCTCGCCCTGTGGGGATCGACCCCGCGCCGACGCGCGTCGGAGGCAGCGTGCACGAGATGAGCGTGGCCCACGAGATCTGCCGCATGGTGGCGGAGCGGTTGGGACGCGATGCTCTGGCCGACGTGGTCGAGGTGGGGGTCGTGGTCGGCGACGAGGCGGGAATCGTGGCCGACAACCTCGAGTTCTGCCTGGAGGCGCTCCTGTCGGCGCCGCCGTTCGCCGGTGCCCGTCCATCGATCGAGAGGTGCGCGGGGCCGGCTCTCCGGCTCTCGTATCTGGAAGTCGAGGACGGATCGCCGGAGACCGCCGGCGCGGGAGCGGCGGCATGAGCGTGCGAACGATTCAGATTCACGGTGACGTCATGGCGCGGAACGACGCGTATGCCGAGCGGATCCGGCGGCGGCTCTCGGACGCGGGCGTCGCCGCGTTCAACCTCATCTCCTCGCCGGGGTCCGGGAAGACGACGCTGCTCGAGCGGACGCTCGAGCGTCTCGATCGCGAGATCCCGATCGCGGTCGTGACCGGCGACGTGCAGACGGAGAACGACGCGCGGCGGCTCGAGAGGCACACGGCGCGCCTCGTTCAGGCGGTGGTGACCGACGGCGGATGCCACCTCGACGCGCGCCAGATCCACGACGCCGTCGGCGCGCTCGACCTGTCCGAGATCCGGCTCCTGTTCGTCGAGAACGTGGGGAACCTCGTCTGCCCGGCGACCTGGGACCTGGGGGAGGCCGCGAAGATCGTCGTGCTCTCGGTCACCGAAGGGGAGGACAAGCCGCTCAAATACCCGACGGCGTTCCGCCGCGCCCGCATGGCCATCTTCAACAAGATCGACCTGCTGCCGTATCTGGAGTACGACCTCGACGCCGCGGTAGGCTACGCGCGGCAGGTGAACCCGGAGATCGAGACGCTCTTCGTCTCGGCGCGAACGGGCGAGGGCATGGACGGCTGGTACGACTTCCTGCGCGCCCGGGTGGCGGGACGGGAGGCGGCCTGATGTGCCTCGGAGTGCCCGGCAAGGTCGTCTCGGTGGAAGGCCAGGTCGCGCTGGTCGACTTCTTCGGCGTCCGGCGGGAGACGCGCCTCGACGTGATCGACGAGCCGGTCGGCCCGGGGGACTACGTGCTCAATCATGTGGGCTTCGCGATCCGGAAGATTCCCGCGGAGGACATCCGGGAGACCCTCTCGCTCTACGAGCTCCTCCTGCGGGAAGCCGGGGGCGATATGATGGCCGACGACGTCCGCGGCGAGATCGAGGCCGCGCGCGGAGCCGCCCGGCAGGAGGCCGCGCGTGCCTGAGACCCTGGCCCGGGACGACGTTCACGAGCTCAAGTTCCGCGACCCCGTCAAGGCGCGCGCGTTGACGGCGGCGATCGAGCGGGTGCTCGACGAGATCGGCCGCGACCGGGTCTCGGTCATGCACGTCTGCGGCAGCCACGAGCAATCGATCGCCAAGTTCGGCCTGCGCTCCGCCCTGCCGCGGCGGCTCTCGGTGATCATGGGCCCGGGCTGCCCGGTCTGCGTGACCGACATGCCCGAAGTCGACGAGGCGGTCGCGCTGGCGCTCGACGGCAAGGTCGTGGCGACCTACGGGGACATGCTCAAGGTCCCCGGCACCGCGATGTCGCTGGCCGAGGCCGAGGCGCAGGGCGGCCGCGTGGAGGTCGTCTACAGCGCCTCCCAGGCGATCGATCTCGCGCGCGGGACGGACGACGAAGTCGTGTTCTTCGCCAGCGGTTTCGAGACGACCGCGGTGGCGACCGCGGCCGTGGTCCTCGAGGAGGACATGCCGGCGAACTTCTCGGTCCTCTCGGCCCACAAGTACATCCCGCCCGTGATGGAGATCGTGGCCGAGATGCCCGGCACGAACGTCGAGGGCTTCCTCGCCGCGGGCCACGCGGCGACGATCACCGGCTCGGCGATCTTCGAGCGGTTCGTCGAGCGGCACGGGATCCCGGTCGTCGTGGCCGGGTTCGAGCCGCTCGACATCCTGGCCGGTCTGCTCAAGCTGGTCGAGCTGATCCGGGATGGCTCGGCCGCGGTCGCGAACACGTTCCCGCGCTGCGTGACGGCGGAGGGGAACCTCGTCGCCCAGGAGCGTCTGTGGCGGGTGTTCCGAGCGACCGGCGGCAACTGGCGCGGGATCGCGCACGTCCCCAACGGAAACCTGCGCCTCCGCGACGAGTTCGCCGGCGTGGACGCGCGCCGCCGGTTCGCGATCGACCTGACGCCCCTCTGGGGCCACGCGCCGACGACGCTCCTCCAGAGCTGCATCTGCGGTGACATCATGGCCGGCGTCGCGGCGCCGACCGACTGCGACCTGTTCGGCAAGGAGTGCCTGCCGGGAAACCCGGTGGGCGCGTGCATGGTGAGCAACGAGGGCACCTGCAAGATCTGGCACCAGTACGGAGGGCACCCGGAGCTGTGAGCCACGCATCGATCGAAACCCGGCGCGCGAACGGCGCGATGCCACGGCGGCCGCAGGAGCGGATCGTGACGCTCATGCACGGCGCCGGCGGCCGCGCGATGCGCGCGCTGGTCCAGGACACGCTCGCGGCGGGATTCCCGGCCGGTGCGCCCTGGGCCGTCGGCCTCGAGGCGATGGACGACGGCGCCGCGATCCCGCTCGCGGACGGCTGGCTCGTCGTGACGACCGACTCCCATGTCGTGCACCCCTGGGAGTTCCCGGGGGGCGACATCGGGCGACTCTCGATCTCCGGGACGGTCAACGACCTCGCGATGATGGGCGCCACCGAGCCGCTCGGTCTGACGAGCGCGATCGTGGTCGAGGAGGGGTTCGCGCTCGCCGACCTCGAGCGCGTGCAGTCCTCCATGACGACGGCGTGCCTCGAGGCGGGCGCGACGGTCGTGACCGGCGACACGAAGGTGATGGGCCGCGGTGAGCTCGACGGCATCGTGATCAACACGACCGGCGTCGCGCTCGCGCGGAGCGTCGTGCGGGACAGCGGGCTCGTTCCGGGCGACCGGATCGTCATGACCGGAACGATCGGCGACCACGGGATCGCGCTCATGGCCGCCAGGCACGGACTCGACTTCGATGGCGGCCTCGCCTCGGACGTGGCCCCGATCAACAGGCTCGTCCGGCTGGCGCTGGACGCCGCGCCCGGCGCCGTGCGCGCGATGAAGGACCCGACGCGCGGGGGCGTTGCCAGCGCGCTTCACGAGATGGCGGAGAAGAGCGGTGTGGGGATCGTCGTCGAGGCCGAGCGCATCCCGGTCTCGCCGGCGGTCCGCTCGGCGGCCGAGATCCTGGGCCTCGACCCGTTCCACATCGCGAACGAGGGGAAGGCGATCCTGGGTGTCGCGGCCCAGGCCGCCGACGCCGTGCTCGCCGCGCTGCGGAGCCACCCGCGCGGCGCCGACGCAGCGATCGTGGGCGAGTGCATCGACCGCCAGGTCGGACGCGTGATCCTCGACACCGGTTTCGGCCGCCGGCTCGTGACCGAGCCCGAAGGCGAGCCGCTCCCGCGCATATGCTGATGCCGCGGCGGCCGCTCCGGGTGGCGCTCCTCTGCTCGCGCCGGGCGCCGGGTCTCGAGCGGCTGCTCGCGGCGGGGCGGGAGCCCGAGCCCGAGTACCGGCTCGTAGCCGCGGTGACGACCTGCGCCAGCTGCGAGGCCCTGCCCATGCTCGCCGCCGCGGGTGTGCCGACGACCGTGCACGACTCCGGGCTCTTCCACGCGGCTCGCGGCGCGCGGCTCTCCGATCGTCGCGCGAGACGAGCCTACGACATGGAGACCGTCGCCCTGCTGTCTCCCCACCGGCCGGACCTCGTCGTCCTATCCTCTTATCTGCTAGTCTTGAGCGAGCCGATGCTCACGGCCTTCGCGGGCCGGATCGTCAACGTCCACGACAGCGACCTGACGGTCGTCGGACGCGACGGCACGCCCCGCTGGCGCGGGCTCCGCTCGACGCGGGACGCGATCGCGGGCGGGGCGCGGGAGACGCGCTCGACCGTCCATCTCGTCACGGCGGAGGTCGACATGGGGCCCGCGCTGGTTCGCTCGCAGCCGTTTCCGGTTCACCCGATGGTGGAGCACGCGCGCGGTTGGGGGCGGAAGGACATCGTGAGCGCGTACGCATACGCCCATCGCGAGTGGATGATGCGCGCGGCGTGGGGGGAGCTGCTCGATCGCGCCGCGCGGATGTTCGCGCGCGGGGAGATCGTCGTCCTGCAACGGACGTCCGAGGCCGCAGTCGGGGCCCGGGCGGAGGCCTGATCATGGAGCATATCCGGATCGAGCGGGAGGGCGCGGTCGGGACCCTGGTCATCGATAGGCGCGAGCGGTTCAACTCGATGGACGTGGCCACCGCGCGCGATTTCCGCAAGGCCGGCCTCCAGCTGGCGCGCGACGATTCCGTGCGCTGCGTCGTCGTTCGCGGGGCGGGCGCAGTGTTCTGCAGCGGCGCCGATCTCAAGTACGTGCGGGATCGCGGCGCGGCCGAGGACGCCGACTACCTCCTCCCTCCCGGAGCGCGACTCGTGCCCGGCTACGGCGAGGCGTTCAAGGGGATCCTCGAGTACATCCATGCTACGATCAGCGAGATCAAGCGCGCCCCCAAGCCGTTCATCGCGGCCGTCGAGGGCGTGGCGGCGGCCGGCGGCTTCGGGATCGCGATGGCGTGCGACCTGGTGTACGCCGCCGAGAGCGCGCGCTTCGAGTGGGCGTACCACAAGACCGGCCTGACCGGGGCGGAGAGCTCGACCTTCTTCCTGCCCCGGCTCGTCGGCCTTCGTCGGGCGCTCGAGATCGTGCTCCTGAACCCGCGGATGACGGCCGCCGAGGCGAGAGACGCCGGGCTGGTCACGGCCGTCTTCCCCGACGAGGCGTTCGAAGACGAGGTGATGGCGGTGGCGCGGAGACTGGCCGCCGGACCGACGCGGGCGTATGGGATCGCGAAGAGCTTGATCCACGAGGCCGCGGGCGTGGGTGCGCTGGATGTCCATCTCGACGCGGAGCTGGCCGCGCTCGCGCGGATCGCCGACGGCGAAGACTTCGCGGAAGGGCTGGCGGCGTTCTTCGCCAAGCGCGAGCCGGCGTTCGAGGGTGCGAGCTCTCTATGAGCGCTGTTTTCGCCGCCGCCCTCGTGGGGCTCCTGGCCGGCGGGATTCACGTCCTC
>JAICNR010000080.1 GCA_025931135.1 Gemmatimonadota bacterium
ACTCCGCGAGCAGCTCGTCGGCGGAACGCCGGCCCCGGTCGAGAACCGGTCCCTGCCCGGGCGCCACGTCTTCGTCTGCTTCCACGCCGCGCGGGACGAGCGCTGCGGGCGCTGCGGGCCCCCCCTCCTCTCCGCCGTGCGCGAGGCGGTCGCGGAGGCCGGTCTCGAGGATGTGACGGTCCGGGCGACGAGTCACGTGGGAGGGCACAAATACGCCGGGAACCTCCTCGTCTACCCCGAAGGGATCTGGTACGGGTACGTGCGGCCCGACGACGCCGCGCGCCTGGTCGCCGAGCACCTCGTCGGCGGCCGGATCGTGGCCGACCTCCATCGGGGGACGATGCCGGCGTGATCCCTCGGGGGTCGGACCGATGACGGGACCGTTGAGTCGCCTGAGCGACGAAGAAGCGCTGTTCTCGACCACGGTCCGGCAGTTCGCCGAGGAGGTGGTGGGTCCACGCGTCCAGGCGATGGACGAGGCCGGTCGCCTGGACCCCGCGATCCCGCCCCGCTGCTTCGAGCTCGGGCTCATGGGAATCGAGATCCCGGAGGAGCTCGGCGGAGCCGGGGCGTCGTTCTTCATGGCCTGCCTGGCCGTCGAGGAGCTGTCGCGGATCGACCCCTCCGTGGGCGTCTTTGTCGATGTCCAGAACACCCTCTTCAACAACTGCCTCCTCAGGTATGGGACCGACGCGCAGAAGGGGCGCTACGCCCCGCGCATGGCGGCCGACACGGTCGGTGCGTACGCCTTGTCGGAGGCGACCTCGGGCAGCGACGCGTTCGGCCTCAAGACCCGCGCGGAGAAACGCGGCGACCGCTATGTGCTGGACGGCGCGAAGCTATGGATCACGAACGGTGCGGAAGCCGGCGTCTATGTCGTGTTCGCCACGATCGACCCCGCCGCCGGCTACCGCGGGATCACGGCCTTCCTCGTCGAGCGGGAGTTTCCGGGGTTCGCGGTCGGCAAGAAAGAGAACAAGCTGGGAATTCGCGCGAGCTCGACCACCGAGCTCCTGCTGGAAGGCTGCGAGGTCCCCGTGGAGAACGTCCTCGGGGAGCCCGGGAAGGGCTACAAGGTGGCGATCGAGACCCTGAACGAGGGAAGGATCGGGATCGGCGCCCAGATGATCGGGTGCGCCAGCGGCGCGCTCGACCACGCGATCGCTTACGCGCGGGAAAGGGAAGCGTTCGGGAAGTCGATCGCCGAGTTCCAGGGGGTCCAGTTCGAGCTCGCGCAGATGGCGACCGAGCTCGAGGCCGCGCGCCACATGGTCCACAACGCGGCCCGGCTCAAGGACGCCGGGCAGCCGTTCCTCAAGGAGGCGGCCATGGCCAAGCTCTACAGCTCGCAGGTGGCGGAGCGGGTGACGAGCGGAGCGATCGAGATCTTCGGCGGGTACGGCTACACGAAGGATTATCCCGTGGAGAAGCTCTGGCGCGACGCGAAGATCGGAAAGATCTACGAGGGCACTTCGAACATGCAGCTCGCCACGATCGCGAAGACGCTCCTGGGATAGGCTCCGTCCCGGCGGGCCGGGACGGAGCCCATCATCCGATCGCTCCCTCTACATCCGTGACCCCGTCAACGCGATGTCGGCGTCCGACCAGGCCCGCTCCAGATCTACGCGAACCTGTTGGGCCTCCGCCGTCTTGCCCTGTGCGTCGAGGCTGGCCGCGAGCCCGTACAGCGACCATCCGTTGGCCGGGAACTTCGCCAGATCCTCGCGATATACCTGTTCCGCTTCGACGGCCTGACCGGCCGCCAGGAGCGCGGCGCCGAGGTCGTGCCGGACCGGCTTGTTCCAGTACGCGGGCTCGGTGTAGCGGAGACCGTCCTGGAGACCCTTCGACACCTGGTAGTGCTGGACCGCCGACGCGAAGTCTCCATGCCGGTACGCGATGTCACCCATCAGCTCGTGGGTCGCGATCTGCATGACGACCGAAGGCCAATCCTCGGTGAACTCGCTCGCGATCTGACGCACCGAGTCGAGCTCCGCGTCCGCGTCGTCCCAGCGCTGGAGCGCCGCGGCGGCCACCCCGCGGGTGTAATGGACGAGGCCCGCCGCGAAGCGGATGTCACTCGGGGGAACGGGCTCCGCCAGGACATCCTCCCAGCGGCCGAACGCCATCAGCGTCAGGTGGGGATGCGCCAGCATGCGGGCGGCCTCGGGTCCGACCATGCGGGCCACACCCAGGTCCATGTGCTCGGCCGCCTTGCGCGCCGTTTCGATCGCCGTCTCGCTGCGCCCCGCAAACGTCGAAGCGAAGGCCAGGAAGTGGTAGTTGTGGGGGTAATAGAAAGCGGGGTAGATGCCGGGCGTGCCGACGTCCGCGATGTAGGTCTCGTCCTCGTGGACGGCGTGGATGTTCGCTTCGATCGCGTCGTTGTACCGGCCCACCCGGATGTAGATGTGGGCCGGCATGTGGACGAGGTGACCCGCGCCGGGCATGAGACCGGCGAGCCGCTCCGCGCAAGGGACCGCCTTCTCGGGCTGCGCGGCCTCTACGGCGTGGATATAGAGATGGCAGGCGCCGGGGTGGTTGGGGTTGGCCTCGACCACCCTCTCGAGCAGGGAGAGGAGCCGGCCCGTGTCCGGCCGCTGCTGGCCGTCCGGGGTCCAGTAGTTCCAGGGGCTGAGGTTCATGATGGCGTCGGCCGCCAGGACCGCCGCCTCCTGGTCGGCGGGGAAGCGGTCCGCAACGGAGCCCATCGCGCTGGCGTAGGCAGAGTCGAGCGCGGCGCGCTGAACCGGCGGCACGGCTGCGTAGCGGGTCGCGACCGCATCGATGAGCGCGGCCTCGATCTCGCTCGCGTGCCCCTTTCGTTCGATCGCCCGCTGAACGGCCGTCCAGGCGGCGACACCGCTGGTGGAGTCCATCGGGGCGTTGATGTTCGGTCCGTACGAGAACGCGACACCCCACCAGCAGATCGCGCAATCGGGGTCGATTCGCGCCGCCTGCTCGAAGGCGCGGATCGCCTCGGCGTGGTTGAATCCCCATACGAGCCGGAGCCCCTGGTCGAAGTACTGCTGAGCCAGAGGAGCGTCCGACGAGATCGCGTAGTGGTGCTGGCCGAGATCGTCGAAGAGCAATACGGTGTCCGCGGGCGCGTTCGAAACCGAAACGAGCGCCGCAGCCGCGATGTTGAGCGCGAGCGTCATGCTTTCCTCCTGTGGATGGCGACCGCCGAATCGAGGATGGTCGTCGCAGCGCCATGGCAGGCGGACCCGTCGCCACGGCGAAGTCCTCAGTATACAACATGCCCGCGGTCGTGTCCGCGCGCTCGACAGACCGGGCGGGCTCGGACGATCTTTGGCTCGATGACAGGAACCCTGCTACCTCGGCGACCGTCCGAACCGGTGCGGATCGCGATGTGGTCGGGACCGCGCAACATCTCGACCGCCCTCATGCGTTCCTGGGAGAGCCGCGGGGACACCGCGGTCTGGGACGAGCCGCTGTATGCCCACTACCTCGCGGAGACGGGCGTCGAGCATCCGGGTCGCGACGAGGTCATCCGGCGTCACGAGAGCGACTGGCGGAAGGTGGTCGAGCGACTGGTCGGGCCCGTTCCGGAGGGCAAGACGATCTTCTACCAGAAGCACATGGCGCACCATCTCCTGCCGGGCGTCGATCGGGAGTGGCTGGACCGCGTGCGGAACGCGTTCCTGATCCGCGACCCGCGCGAGATGCTGACATCCCTCATCCGCGTGACCCCCGAGCCGACCCTCGCGGACACGGGGCTGCCGCAGCAATGGGAGATCTTCGAGCGCGTCGCGGAGCGTCGTGGAGCGCCACCGCCCGTCGTGGACGCGCGCGACGTGCTCGAGGCACCCGAGGCGGTCCTCGCGCGGCTCTGCGAGTCGCTCGGCGTGCCGTTCAAGCGCGCGATGCTGTCCTGGAAGCCCGGCCCACGGGCCACAGACGGCGTCTGGGCGCGCCACTGGTACGCGGCGGTGGAGGCATCGCGTGGCTTTCAGCCCTACGTTCCCCGGACCGATTCGGTGCCGGAACGCCTCGCGGATCTGCACGCCGAGTGCGAGGCCGTGTACCGCCGGCTCCACGCGCACCGACTGACGGCCGGGCGCTGAGCGCAGACGATCCGCGCCGAGCAAGGAGGACGATGCTCCAGCAGTTCGACGAGCGGAACCGTGACCTGATCGTCAACGTCGGCGGGCGTCTGACGCACCGGTCCGAGGCGGCCGTCAGCCCGTTCGACAGCGCGGTCCAGGGGGGAGACGCGGTCTGGGAAGGCCTCCGGCTCTACGACGGCCGGATCTTCAAGCTGGTCGAACACCTGGATCGGCTGCGCGACTCCGCGCAGGCGCTCGCCTTCGCCGAGATCCCCTCGCACGAGACGATCATCGCCGAGATTCGCCGGACGCTCGAGGCCAACCGCATGCGGGACGGCGTCCACGTGCGCCTGACCCTGTCCCGAGGGGTCAAGTACACGAGCGGCATGGACCCGCGGCTGAACACGTCCGGCCCCACCCTGATCGTGCTCGCCGAGTGGAAGCCGCCAGTCTACGGGCGCGGCGGGCTCACGCTCGTGACCAGCTCGGTGCGTCGCCCCGCTCCCGACGTCATGGACCCGAAGATCCACAGCGCGAACCTTATCCCCTCGATTCTCGCGAAGATCGAGGCCAATGCCGCGGGCGCGGACGACGCGCTGATGCTCGACGGCGCCGGATTCGTGGCCGAGACGAACGCGACCCACCTCTTTCTGGTCGAGCGGGGGAAGGTGTCGACCGGGCATACGCGCGCCTGTCCCGAAGGCATCACGCGCGCGACCGTCCTCGAGCTCTGCGCAGCGAACGGAATCGAGCACGAAGTCCGGGATCTCTCCCTCGCCGAGGTTTACCGCGCGGACGAGATGTTCTGCACCGGCACGATGGGCGAGCTCGCCTCCGTGACGACGGTGGACGGTCGTCGGATCGGCTCCGGCGAGCCGGGCCCGGTCACGCGGCGGCTCTCGGACCTGTACACGCAGGAGACTGCGCGCGCGGGTCACCCGATCTTCGGGGAGCCCGATGGCTGAGCGGCGGCGCTGCTCCTGGGCGGCGACTCCGCTCTCCCTCCGGTACCACGATGAGGAATGGGGGGTGCCACAGCGTGGCGACCGCCGGTTGTTCGAGTTCCTCGTTCTCGAGGGAGCGCAGGCGGGGCTGTCGTGGGAAACGATCCTGAAGAAGCGGGACGGCTACCGGCGAGCGTTCGCGGGATTCGATCCGGAGGCGGTCGCGCGCTTCGGCGCGCGGGATGTGCGACGACTCCTCGCCGATCCGGGCATCGTGCGGAACCGGCTCAAGATCGAGTCCGCGATCGCGAACGCGCGCGCGGCTCTCGCCGTGGGGGAGGCGCACGGCTCCTTTGCGACATGGCTGTGGGACCTGGCGGGCGGCGCGCCGCGCACGAACCGCTGGCGATCGCTCTCTCAGATTCCGGCCCAGACCGACGCGTCGCGTGCCCTGTCGAAGGCCTTGAAGGCCGCCGGCTTCCGCTTCGTCGGCCCGACGACCTGCTATGCGTTCATGCAGGCCGTCGGGATGGTGAACGACCACCTGACGAGCTGCTTCCGCCACGCGGAGATCACGCGCGCCGCGAGCGGCCGCTCGACCCGCGGGCGTCGACGCGAGGCGCGATGATCCGCGCCGCGGTCATGGTCGCCCCCGGCGAACCGATCGAGGTGCGGGACCTGCCGGAGCCCGCGCTCGAGCCCGGCGCCGTGATCCTCGAGACGATCCTCTCCGAGGTCTGCGGGACCGACGTCCACCTCCGTCACGGCCGTCTGTCCGGCGTGCCGTATCCGATCGTTCCCGGACACGTCTCCGTCGGAAGGGTCGTCGAGACGCGCGGCGAGGTGACCGACGTCGAGAACCGGCCGATCCGTCGGGGGGACGTGGTGACGTTCCTCGACGTCCACGAGACGTGCCACGCGTGCTGGTACTGCCTGGTCGCGAAGCAGTCGACGCGCTGTCCCAAGCGCCGGGTGTACGGGATCACGTATTCCGCGGATGAAGGGCCGCTCGGTGGGTGGGCGGAGCGGATCTGGCTGAAGCCCGGCGTGCGGATCGTCCCGCTCCCCGAGGGCGTGACGCCCGAGCGGTGGATGGGGGGAGGGTGCGGCCTGCCGACCGCGCTCCACGCGATCGATCGGGCCGCGATCCGGCTCGGCGAGCGGGTGGCGGTCCAGGGGAGCGGACCGGTGGGTCTCTCGGCGGCGATCCTCGCGCGGCTTTCGGGGGCGGGCGCGGTGATCGTCCTCGGCGATCCGCCCGCGCGCCTGGAAGCCGCGCGCGCGTTCGGCGCGGACGCGGGGATTCCGGTAGCGGCCACGACCGCCGAGGAGCGGATCGAGCGCGTCCGCGAAGCCACCGGTGGGCGCGGAGCCGACGTCACGATCGAGGCGACCGGAGTCCCGGGCGCGGTCCGCGAGGGGATGCGGATGACACGCGACGGCGGGCGGCTGGTCGTGGTCGGCCAGTACACCGACGCGGGCGACGTGACGATCAACCCGCACGCGGACATCAATCGCCGCCACCTCGAGATCCGGGGGACGTGGGGCTTCGACTACTCCCACGTTCATCGCGCGATGGAGATCGTCGCCCGGCACGGCGAGCAGGTGCGCTGGGAACGGTCGATCACGCGGGCGTATCGGCTGGACGAGATGGACGTGGCGCTGGACCAGGTGGAGGCGGGGGCGGTGGTCAAGGCGGTCGTGCGGCCGTGAGGCGGGTTCCGCGCCCGCGTTGGACCCCGGACCCCAAGCTCCGGATCCCGTTCGAAGGCGGCGAGCTTCGGCCGTGGCGGCGGGGCGATGCGGACGCCCTGATCCGGCACGCCGACGACCGTGCGGTCTGGCAGGGCCTCGGCGACCTATTTCCGCATCCCTACACGCCACAGGACGCGAAGTGGTGGCTGGGGGGAGGATTCGAGACCCGCAACGAGCTCGCATTGGCGATCGATCTCGGGGACGGCGTGGTCGGCGGCCTCGGCCTCAAGTTCTGGCCCGACCCCATTTTCCGCGGGACGGCCGAAGTCGGGTACTGGCTCGGGCGCGAGCGGTGGGGTCAGGGGATCATGACCCGTGTCCTGACCGGGTTCGTCCCCTGGGCCTTCGAGCGGTTCGACCTGATCCGCATCGAGGCGGGTGTCTTCGAGACGAACCCGGCCTCCGGCCGCGTTCTCGAGAAGGCGGGGTTCGCACTCGAGGCGCGTCTCGCGCGGAGCGTGACCAAGGACGGACGCGTGCTCGACCGCCTCCTGTACGTGCGGTTCCGGGAATGACGTCACGCGGCGTGTCGGCCGTCCTTGTCCTGCTCGGCCTCGCCGCGTGCCGCGACGGGGGGCCGGCCGGCGGGCCGGCCGAGCCCCTCCCGTCGCTCGGGGTCACGGTGGTCAGCGGCGACAGCCAGGTCGGACCTCCAGAGCGGCTCCTCGCCGACTTCCTCGTCCTCCGCGTCACGGACCAGGAGGGGCGTCCGGTCGCCGGTCTTCCCGTCGCATGGATGGTCGTCTCGGGTGAGGGGAAGGTGAGCGGGAAGCGCCACGACACAGACCTCGAGGGGCTGGCCGCGGGGAACTTCACCCTGGGGCCGCGCCCCGGGGAGCACGTGGCGCGGGCGCGGGTCGCCGACTCCGTCGTGGTCGACTTCACCGCGTTCGCGGTCCCCCCGGGGCCGAACGAGCCCCTTCCCTGAGGCTCAGAGAATCGGGCGGCCGATCGCCAGGATTCCCACGACGATCAGCGCCATCGTCAGCGCCACGCCGACGAGCGGAAGACCGTGGCTCGCCGGCTGCGGCCGGCGCTTCTGGCGCGCCGCGACGACGTGGATGACGGCCGCAGCGGCCAGCATGACGGTCAGATGCCCCCAGACGGCGGCGGGGCGCCGGCCCCCGATCACGAGCGCGATCCCGAGCAGGATCTGGAGGTCCAGGAACCCCACGAACCCGGTCAGGATGGCCGGCGACGGCCGGACGAAGGGGCGCCTCCCGAGCGCCCCGCGCGCGAACCAGGCCAGAGCGATCAGCCCCAGGAACAGAACCAGGTATCGGGTGCCCGAGTGCGCCGCGAAGAGCATGTCCATCGTCTGCCACCTCCGGTGAGGGTGCCGGTGTCGCGCGACTAAACGCGCGTCGCACCGCCGCAGTTTCGAGCATGAGTCGGACGCGCTCGACCCATACGAAATCCCGAGCCGGGCGTCGCGAATCGGATGTGGCTGGCGCCGAGCCGGCGCCCTGGCGAGGGAAGTCCGGGCGGACTCCGGTCCGCCCGGCAATTCCATCCCCTGTCCTGCTCCCGCCTCCCGCGCGGCGCGTCCTGCTTCCGCCTCTCCTGGCGGCCACGGCAACATACTCCGGTCCGCAGCGATCGACTCGCCGGCACGTCGACAGGCCTCGATAGCTTCCCCCATATCCCTCGCGTACATTGACGCAGGCGCCGAAAAGCGCCGCGCTCCGCATCCATCCGCATACGAGAGAAGAGGATACGACGATGGGTCTCAGCCTTACGCAGAAGGTCATCGGCGAGCACCTGGCGGGCGGCGACCCGTCGACGCCGGGAAGCGAGATCGGGATCCGGATCGACCAGGTGATCACGCCGGACGCGACCGGCGTCCTCTGCTATCTCCAGTTCGAGTCGATGGGGCTCGAGCGCGTGAGGGTCAAGCGGGCGGTCGCCTACGCCGACCACGTCGTCTACCACTTCGACGCCAAGAACGCGGCGGACCACCGCTACCTGCAGACCGCCGCGCACAAGTACGGCTCGTGGTTCAGCTTGCCGGGGAACGGGATCTGCCATCAGATCCACCAGGAGCGCTTCGCGGTCCCCGGCGACACGCTCTTGGGCTCCGACTCGCACTCACCGACCGCCGGAGGGCTTGGGATGTTGGCGATCGGCGCCGGCGGGCTCGACGTCACGGTCGCGCTCGGCGGGGGCCCCTACTGGCTGCCGATGCCCAGCGTGGTCAACGTGCGGCTCGAGGGACGGCTGCCCGAATGGGTGACCGCCAAGGACGTGGTCCTCGAGATGGCCCGCCGCGTGTCGGTGAAGGGCGGGATCGGAAAGATCTTCGAGTACACCGGGCCCGGCGCGGCCTCGCTCTCCCCCTACGAGCGCTGCACGATCTGCAATATGGGGACCGAGATCGGGGCTACGACGTCGATCTTCGCCAGCGACGATCGGACGCTCGACTACCTGACGCGACTCGGACGCCCCGAGGATTTCCGCGCGATCGGCCCCGACGATGACGCGGAGTACGACGCGGAGATGACGATCGACCTCTCGTCGCTCGAGCCGCTCGTCGCGCTCCCGTCGATGCCGGATCACGTCGTGCCGGTGCGCGAAGTCGCTGGGACGAAGATCGATCAGGTCATCGTCGGGTCGTGCACGAACGGCGGGTACGAGGACCTGCTGGCGGTGGCGAAGATCCTCGAAGGCCGGACCGTCGATCCGCACACCAACTTCGTGATCGCGCCCTCGTCCAAGCAGGCGCTCGAGATGATTGCGCGCGAGGGGCTCCTGCCGGGAATCCTGGCGAGCGGCGCGAACCTGAGCGAGTCGACGTGCGGCGCGTGCATCGGGGTTGGCCACGTCCCGGCGCCCGGCCAGAAGAGCCTGCGCTCGTTCAACCGGAACTTCCCGGCACGGAGCGGAGTCAAGGGCGACCAGGTCTACCTCGCGAGCCCCGAGGTGTGCACGGTGGCGGCGATCGCGGGCAAGCTCGTCGACCCGCGTGACTGGAACGGCCCCGCACCATCGAAGACACTGCCCGAGAAGTTCCTGGGCACCCGAGCGGGACTCATCGAGCCGGCGGCGAATCCGTCGGCCGCGGCGATCGTGCGGGCCGACCACATCACCGACATCCCGTTGGCCGATCCGCCGGCGGACTCGATGTCGGGCGAGGTCCTGATCGTCACCGGCGACGACATCACGACCGACGACATCGTCCCGGCGACGGCCGAGATGCTGTCGAACTGGGCCAACATCGACGCGGTCGCGAGCTTCATCTTCAAGCGGATCGACCCGGAGTTCCCCACCCGGGCGCTCGCGCGCGGCGGGGGCTGGATCGTCGGCGGAACGAACTACGGTCAGGGGTCCTCGCGGGAGCACGCCGCGATGGGGCCCATGTACATGGGGATCAAGGGCGTGATCGCGAAGTCGTTCGCCCGGATCCACAAGGCGAACCTCGTGAACTTCGGCCTCCTGCCTCTGACGTTCGCCGACCCCGCCGTGTACGACGCGATCGGGCAGGGCGACGTGCTGATCGCCGAGGGAGTCCACGCCGGCATCGACGCGGGTCGCTTCACGATGCGGAACGAGACTCGCGGAATGTCGTTCGATGTCGAGATCGAGCTGACGGAGCGCGAGCGGACGCTGCTGAAGGCCGGCGGCGTGTTGCCGTACACGCGCGACCACGGCCTGGCGGCCTAGCCTACGATGAAGCCGGGGCCGAACGACGAGCGCTATCTCGAGATCCTACGTGGGATGACGCCCGAGCAGAGTTTGCGGAAGGCGCTGGTACGCAGGCGCCGTAATGGCTGCGAAGAGGAGTTCGGACCGGCGGAGTGAGAGGCCAAGTCTCAGACCGGTGATAGGACCTTGCCGGGGAGGTTGCCGGTGACCTCGCCGTCCCGGACCACGACGACCCCGTCGACGATCACGTGAGGGATCCCAACAGGGTAAGCGTGGGGGGCCTCGAACGTGGCCGTGTCCGCAACCGTCGCGGGATCGAACGCGACCAGGTCCGCGGCCTTCCCGACAGCAACCGTCCCGCGATCCGTGAGCCGCAGAATTTCCGCCGGCAGCGACGTCATCTTCCGCACCGCCTCGGGCAGCGAC
>JAICNR010000124.1 GCA_025931135.1 Gemmatimonadota bacterium
GTTGCTTTCTCTTCCTCCAGGTACTGAGATGTTTCAATTCCCTGGGTTGGCTTCCGAAGACCTATTTGATTCAGTCAACGGATCTCGCGCGATGAAGCGCGAGGGGTTTCCCCATTCGGACATCCCCGGATCAAAGGTTGTTTGCGCCTCCCCGGGGCTTATCGCAGCTTGCCACGTCCTTCGTCGCCTGCTCGAGCCAAGGCATTCACCGTGCGCCCTTAGTAGCTTGACCAAAATCCTCTCGAGAGAGGTTTTTCGGCAATTACTTAGGACAGACACTTCAGTTGTCAGAGAGCGGAGTCCCGTGCCCGTTTTCAGGGGGACCGTAAAAATACACAGCCACGGTTTCGCTGTCAACGAAGACACGAACGGCGCGTCGGTCGGAGTCGTTCTTCCACCCCGAGACCTCGCGCCGGGCTGTGAATCGAACTCCTGAAAATACGCGAACTTTTCCCACCGTCAAGCCTCAGGGCGAGACGCGCTCGAGGAACTCGCGCAGCCGCTCGGCCAGCTCTCCGGGTGCGTCCAGGGCGGGCTGAGCGCCCCCATCGTCCACCCGCTCCCGCCACTGAATCGGGAAGGCGGAACCGAGGCCGCCGGAGTTCCGTGTTCCCTCCCATCGCTCTCCGAGGAGGAGGAGTGCGGGGACATCGACGGGAACGGCCTCCTCCCATCCCGAGCCCAGGTACGCGCGCATCGACTCGATCAACGCGGCCGCGCTCTGCCGCCGCAGCATCAGGTCGTACCAGGCCACCGTCCACGCGTTCCTGGCGATGAAGTCGGTCCCCAGCCAGCGGGCTGCCAGGACGCTCGTGTATTCGCCCAGCGTGGGGCGGCCGACCCGCTCCCAGGCTCCCAGGAGCTGCTCCCATTCCGCCCGATCGTCGGATGACCACCCGAGCCGGGGGTCGATCGCCGTGACGGAGATGGCCCGCTCCGGGTGCTCCAGCGCGAATCCCAGGACCACGGCCGCCCCGAGCCCGGTCCCGACGAGGTGGGCGCGGTCGATCCCGAGGCCGTCGAGGAGCCGGAGGAGGTCGGCGCGATGGGCGGGGAGAGAGTAGTCGCCGTCCGCCGGAGCGCCGGAGCGCCCCTGGCCGCGAAGGTCGTATCGTACCAGGCGCCGGCCTTCCTCCCGGAGGAGCGGCAATACCCGGAACCAGCTCCCGGTGTCGTGGGCCCAGTCGGGGACGAGCACGAGCGCCTCACCCGTGCCGTCGGTCTCGTAGAAGATCTGGGGGGACTGGCCGCGCGCGGACGCTGCGCTCACGAACATCCCCGCGAGGAGCAGCGCCACGACGCCGGCCGCGCGTACCTGTCTCTGTCTCCATCCCGCGTACCCCGAAAGGGGTCTGTACGCTACCCGACAGACAGTCAGGCACGCCGCGGCATATAGTGGCTCTGAGTTTGACGAGGAGGCCGGGACGCCGATCCCGACCGGGATCCGCCGAACGGTCTCCTGACAGCCATCCACAGACTCCCACCTCGACGCGGGCGATCCGGGCGACCGGACCGCCCGTCCTGCCGTTAGGGGCCATCCTTCGAATTCCTTCGAGCGGGTCACCCTCCTGCTCCCGAAAGTGCCACCCGCAGCGCCGCACGCGCTGCATGCGCCCCGCACATGCCGTGGACTCCCGGACCGGGAGGAGTCGACGCCGAGCAGAGGAACACGCCCCGAAGGGGCGTCGCGTAGGGGCCGATCACGGTCACGGGTCGCGCGATCGACTGGCGCAAGTCCATGAGGCCACCCCAGATGTCCCCACCCACGCAGTTCGCGTTGTGGGACTCGATCTCGCTCGGCCCTCGCGTCGAGCGCCCCGCGACGAGCTCCCCGAACCCAGGCGCGAACCGCTCGATCTGGGCCTCGATCCGCGCGGTCTCGTCTCCCTTCCACCCGTTCGGCACGTGACAGTAAGCCCACGCCACGTGTCGGCCCTCGGGGGCCCGCGAAGAATCGAAGAGGCTGGGCTGGGCGACGAGGACGAACGGGCGCTCCGCCGCCCTCCCTTGATCCACCGCGCTCTTGGCCGTCGCCACTTCCGCGGCATATCCGCCGACATGGACGGTTCCCGCACGGCGGCATGCCTCCGCGGTCCAGGGGATCGGCCCATCCAGCGCCCAGTCGACCTTGAACACGCCCGGGCCGTATCGGAACGCGGCGAGCCGGCGGCGGTAGCCGAGCGGCAGGTGGGGGCCAGCGATCCGCAGCAGCTGCCACGGAGTCACGTCGAGGAGCACCGCGCGCGCGGGGGGCAGCTCCTCGAGAGCGGAGACTTCGCGTCCGGTCAGGATCTCTCCGCCCTTCTCCGCGATGACGGAGGCCAGCGCCTCGACGATCCGCGCCGAACCCCCCCGGGCGAACGGCCATCCGACCGCATGGCCCGCCGCTCCGAGGATCAGGGCGACCGCGGAGCTCGGTCGGCGCGACAACGGGATCATCCCGTGGGCGGCGATGCCGGCGAAGAGGGCACGCGCGGTCTCGCCCGAGAACCGCGCTTCGGCGAACGAGCTCGCCGGCCGCCACGCCCCTGCGGCGAGCCGCAGGAGCGGTCCGACTCGCCGCGGTCGATGCAGGGGGGCGAGCGCCTCCTCAGCGAGCGCGCCCCAGGACCCGGCGAGCGGCTCGAACACCTCCCGCCACGCGGTCCCGTCGGCCCCGAGTCCCACCGCGGTTCGCGCGAACGACCGCTCGAGGACGGCCGCGTCTCCACCGTCGAGTGGGTGCGCGAGCGGAGTCTCGGGGTGGACCCACTCAAGTCCGTGCTCCTCGAGCGGCAGCCGGCGCAGGAACGGAGACCCGATCCCGAGCGGATGGACAGCGGAGCAGACGTCGTGGCGGAAACCGGGCAGCGTCAGCTCCTCGGTCCGGGCGCCCCCGCCGATCGACGGCTTCGCCTCCAGCACCACCACGCGGCACCCTTCCATCGCGAGTGCGACGGCGGCCGAAAGACCGTTCGGCCCCGCGCCGACGACGACCGCGTCGACGACGGGGTGCCCGTTCCCCACCGGCGGCGGAAGCGCGGCGGTCCTCACGGTATGCACCGGTCCATCGGCGGCAAGATAGCCCCGACTTCCGGCCTCGTCTTGCAGGTCACGCCCTCGGGCTAGAACGCGCGCGCGCCGGATCCCTGGTAGGCGTACCGGAACGTGAGACATCCGGACACCGCTTCGGGACAGTAGTAGCTGACGATCTCGAGCTTCGCGTAGCGGCCGTCCGCGGTCCGGATCGCGTAGACGCGCGGCTTGGGCTCGAGCAGGTGGCTGGTGAAGCCGTAGTCGTACCATTTCTCGAAGGCCGGATTCGTCGAGTCGCGTCCGGCTTCCGAGTCCGAGTACCCGGCGCCGGGGACCTCCGCGAGCGCGTCGAACGTCACGCCCTCCAGCGCGATCGCGCCCCCTTCGCCCGCGAATCCCGGACCACCGTTCACGATCACGTCGTGCCGTCGGAACGCCAGGTCCCAATCCGTCGAGCCGGGCGACTCGATCACGGCACCTCGCGAGAAGTCGAACCAGCGCCAGCGGCGCTCGTCGCGGGCGTCCACGGTGTAGAGACGCGGACCGACCAGCGAGTCACCCACCTCCCGCGGCGGCGGTTCGTCGGGCGCGAACGACGGCGGCGCGGGTCGTCGCAGGGTCCCGACCACGCAGGTCGCCGCGAGGATCGCGGCCGTGGCGATCAGCGAGCCGGGCAGGATCCAGGCGCGTCGGGAAGCGGGTCGCACGGGAGGCCGTTCTGTCACGCTCTTTCCTCCAGAAGCGAGAGCCTCGATGATAGACGGATGACAGGACCGGCGGAAGGCGACCTCAGCGGGAGGTCGCGGCGGGATCTGCTTGCGCTGCTCGAACCGCTGCGCGGTAGCACGCGCGCGGTACGACGCGTCGAGCCGTATCGGCGGCGCGGCTGGACGGCGGATCGGATCGCCACGGAGGCCGAGCGGGTCGCGGCCGCGCTCGTCACGGCCGGCGTGCACGAGGGGGACCGGGTGGCGCTCCTCCTCGGCGACGGGCCGCTCTGGCAGGCGGCGTTCTTCGGCGTCCTTCGCGCGGGTGCCGTCGCGGTCCCCCTCGACGCCTCGGACGAGGCAGGATCGGCCCGCGGCACGGCGGCCGAGCTCGGGATCGTGGCGTGGTGCGGCGACACGGAGGCCGCAGACCCGGGGCTGGATCTCCCCCGGGTGGAGCTGAACCCGGCGTCCCGCGGGTCGCCACCCCCGCCGGCGGCCGTTCCTCTCCCGGCCGACGAGCCGGCCCGACCGGCGGAGATCGTCCTGACATCCGGCACGAGCGGGGTCGCGCGTGCGGTGACGATCCGCCACGAGAACCTCCGCGTCGTCATCGACGCGCTGGACGCGGGGATCGAGCGCTACCGGCGCTGGCTCGGCCTCGCGCCCCGCCTCCGGATCGCGTGCGCGCTCCCGCTATCCCACCTCTACGGCCAGGTCCTGTTCGTCTTCGTTCCGACCCTCCTCGACGCCGACGCGATCCTGCTCGCGCCGATGCCCGCTCCCGAGCTCGCCCGCGCGCTTCGCCGGGAGAGGGCATTCGCGCTCGCCAGCGTTCCCCGGACGCTCACGCTCCTCGCCAGCTGGCTCCGCGCGCGCGGCGAGGGGCTCTGGGGGAGGCAGGGCTTCGAGGACCGGATGGCGCGCGCCATCGGCAGGCCCTGGTGGGTTCGAGCCGCGCTGTTCGCCAGGCTGCGCTTCGAGCTCGGACCGCGCCTCGTGGCGGTCGTTTCGGGCGGCGCGGCGCTCGACCCCGCCACCGCGGAGCTCTACCGGACCCTGGGCTACGTGGTCGTCCAGGGCTATGGCCTCACCGAGACCGCGCCGCTCGTCACGCTCGACCACCCGTTCGACTCCCGGCCGGGGTCGCTGGGCCGACCCCTGCCCGGGGTCGGAATCCGGATCGCGGCCGACCGCGAGATTCTCGTGCGCGGGCCCAACGTCGCCGGAGCGGTCGATTCCGAAGGCTGGCTCCACACCGGCGACCTGGGCCGACTGGACGCCGAGGGCCGGCTCTGGTTCCTGGGGCGGAAGGACGAGCGGATCGTGACGCCGGCGGGTCTGAACGTGGATCCCGCGCCGATCGCCGCCCGCCTCGTCGCCCGACCCGAGATCGCCGACGCGCTCGTGCTCGAGCGGCCATGGGGTGAGCGTGGGGTGGTGTGCGCAGTCCTGGTAGCGAGGCCGGAGGCCGACCCCATCCGCGCCGTCGAGGGCGCGAACGAGGGACTTCCCGATGCGGCGCGGGTCCGCGCCTGGCGCGTGTGGCCGGAGGCGGACTTCCCCCGCACGCGAACCGGCAAGCCGCACGCGGCCGCGATCCGCGAGTGGCTGGCGGCGCAGGCCCCGGGGAACGCCCGGGATCCGGGGGGTGGCGATCGGATCGACGTGCTGGCGCGCATGGTCGCGGAGATCGGGGGCGTGGAGCCGACCGCCCTTGCCCCGGAGACGCGTCTCGGCGACGCGCTGGGCTCCCTGGACCGGGTCGAGCTCGCCACCCGTCTCGAGACGACGTACGGGGTACCGCTCCCGATGGAGGCGGCCGCGTTCGACCGACGGCTCGGAGATCTGGCCGCGGACCTGGCGGCGGGGGCAGCGGAGGCCCGCGAATCGGCGCAGGAGCCGGCGGAAACCCGCGCGCCCCCGCGCGTCGTCCCGGAGGCGCGCTGGCGCGCCCGGTTGCCCGCGCGCGCGTTCCGCTTCCTGCTCGCGCAGGGCGTGCTGCGTCCGCTCTGGCGTTCGCTCGTCGCGTTCGACGCCGACGGGCTCGATCGCCTCGCTGGGCTCGATCCTCCGTTCCTGATCGCGGCCAACCATCTGAGCGAGCTCGATCCCGGCGCCGTCCTGTTCGCGCTCCCGCCGCGGCACTCCTCCCGGGTGGCGACGACCGCGATGTGGGAGCACTTCGAGCGCTCCCGCGCCGGCAGGGTCCAGTACGCGCTGGCGGTCGCTGGGCTCGACCTGATTCCCCTCCTCCAGACGGGCGACTGGCGTCCGACGCTCCGGATCGCCGGCGAGGTCGCCGACCGCGGCGGGTGCCTGCTCCTCTATCCGGAGGGCGAGCGTTCGACCGACGGGCGGCTCCTGACGTTCCGGATCGGTGTCGGGATCCTCGCGCGCGACCTCCACCTGCCGGTCGTTCCGTGCGCCGCCTCGGGTCTCCTGGCGGTGCTGCCGAAAGGAGCCCGCTGGCCGCGGGGGATCTGGCGGAGGCGCGCGCCGGTCGCTCTACGGTTCGGGGACCCGATCCCCGCGCCGCGCGCGGACGACGACCCGCGCGCGATCGTCGAGGAGATTCGCGCGCGGATCGGTTCGCTCCTGGAGGAGGCCCGCGGTGCCGCGGGCCGGTATTAGCGGGCGAGCCGCCCGGCGATCGAGCGGCTCGCGGAGAGACGAGAAATCAGATCGCCGGAACGGGCGTCGTGCCCGGCGCGGGCGCCCACGCCTCGGAGGCGGGGGCCTTCGGCTCGCGCCGTCCGAGCATGACCTTCGCGAATTGCGCCCAGAGCCAGGCGAGACCGTTCAGCAAGTGTAGCGCGGGCAGGAGAGCCGCGAGCCCGACCGCGGTCGCGATCCACGCCTCCCGCTGGGTATCCGCGACCCACCACGGATCGATCTGGATCGTGGCTCCGAAATGGACGGCCACGGGAGCCGCGATGAACCCACCGACGACGGAGAGCACGACGATCGTCACGATCCAGCTCGCGAGCCCGAGCGGGAACTTGAGCAGCTGGAACGCGAGCCCTTTCCAGGTGACGCCGTTCCCGAACACGCTCTTCACCCATGGCCAGCCGCCTTCGTCGACCGCCGTCGGAGCGGGCGGTGGGACTTCCGCACCGAGGAGCGCGTTCGCGAGAATGCGCTCGAAGTGCGCCAGCGCCCACGCGGCCAGGACGAGGAGGAACAGGATCACGAAGCCGATCCCCAGGATCGCGAGGCCGATACCCAGCGAGCCGCCGACCACGTAGAACACGAAGTATCCGAGGCCGAGGGGGAATCCGATCAGGAGATAGACGAGGTTCAGGTACGTCCGGGGCCAGGCCAGGATGCCGAAGATCCCGCGGGCGGGATGGTCCCAGAAGTTCGAGTACGGGCTGGTGCGCATGGGTGTTCCTCCTTGTCTGCCTTGCCCTACGGACGCCCGGACGAGCCGGTTTCAATCTTTTGCCCCCGGCCGACCCAGAGCGGCGGCCTGCGCTCCCTCCACGGACGCGCCTCCTCGAGCTGGGCGGAGAGGCGGAAGAGCGTCGCCTCGTCGCCGATGCGGCCCGCGAGCTGGACGCCGATCGGGAGTTCCGTGTCCGGCCAGTGGAGAGGCAGGCTGATCGCGGGCTGTCCGGTCGCGTTGAAGAGCGGGGTGAACGGGACGAACTCGCTCGCTCTCCGGAACGCGCCGAGCGCGTCGGTCGAGCCGGGATCGAACGTGCCGAGCGGCACCGGCGGCTGCGCCA
>JAICNR010000064.1 GCA_025931135.1 Gemmatimonadota bacterium
CCGATCCCTCCGGACCCTCGCCGATTCAGGGGCGAATCGGGGAGATCGCCTTCGAGGCCCAGCTCCTCCAGCCCGCTTGGGATCGCCTCGTCGGGCGCGTGACGCTGACCAACCCGACCAGCGCGCCGGTCGCGCTTCGGTTCCCCGACACGTGCGTGCTCCTGCTGCGTCTGTACACGATCGCCGAGAGCCAGCTCGTGATCGACGCGCACAGCAAGCGCTGCATCGAGGTCCCCGTCGACGTGACGCTCGCGCCCGGGGAGTCGAGAACGTTCGAGACGAACGTGACGTTCTTCTTCATCCTCGGAAACCGACTCCCGGAGGGTCGTTACCGCGCGATCCTCTATCTGCGCCCCGAAGGCCGGCCCTTGGTCGAGATCGCGGTCGGTCTCCCACGCCTGGTCCGGCCGGAGGACGAGAACCTCTGAACGCTCCCACCCTGATCCGCCGCGGGACCGCGCTCGCCCTGGCCTGGGCCGCGGCGGGCGCGGGGGATGTCCGCGCGCAGGGCATCCCCACGCCCGGTCCCGACGCCGAGATCGTCGACCTCACGCATCCGTTCGACGAGACGACGATCTACTGGCCGACAGCGAGCCCCTTCGCACTCGAGGTCGTGGCCGAGGGAATCAACGCCGCGGGCTGGTGGTATGCGGCGAACGCGTTCTGCTCAGCCGAGCACGGCGGAACGCATCTCGACGCCCCCGTCCACTTCGCGGAGGGTCGACGGTCCGCCTCGGAGATCCCGCTCGAGGACCTGATCGGTGAAGCGGTGGTTGTCGACGTCTCGGTCGCCGCCGCCGCCGACGCGGACCTCGCGATCGGTGACGACGCGCTGGATGCGTGGGAGGCCTCCCACGGGCAGATCCCGAATGGCGCGATCGTCCTCCTGAGAACGGGCTGGGGCGACCGCTGGCCGGATCCGGCGCGATACCTGGGAACCGCGGCGCGCGGCGCGGGGGCGGTCGCCGACCTCCACTTCCCTGGGCTCTCCGAGAACGGCGCGCGCTGGCTCGTGGCGCGCCAGGTCCGCGCCGTGGGGATAGACACCGCGTCGATCGACCGCGGCCAATCCACCGACTTCCGTGCCCACCGCGTCCTCGCGGAGGCGAACGTCCCGATCTTCGAGAACGTCGCGAACCTGGGCCGAGTGGCGCTCCGCGGAGCGTGGGTCGTCGCGCTCCCGATGAAGATCTCGCGCGGCACAGGGGGTCCGCTCCGGGTCGTCGCCCTGCAGCCCCGGCTCGTGATCGGCGATCCGGGTGAGTGACGTCGTCGAGCGGCGGGTCGGGGGACTGACCGTCCGGATCGACCGCCTTCTCTGCGTGGGATTCGGGGACTGCATCGACGACGCTCCCGAGGCGTTCGAGCTGGATGAGGACGGCGTCGCCGCGTTCCGGGATGGCGCAGACGCGGCGGAGCCCGAGCGGCTGGTCCGCGCGTGCGATGCGTGCCCGGTGGACGCGCTCACGGTGCTCGACGAGGACGGAAGGCAGCTGGCGCCGTGAATGGGCCACGGGAGGGCGGGCGTCCGATCCGCACCTACCACGAGGTCGCCGACCCCCGTGCGGAATCGGTAGCCGAACAGGTCGCCGACCAGGGCCGGCGTCTGCGCGCGCGGCTGGCGAGCATCGACCGGGTGGTCGCGGTGGGGAGCGGCAAAGGAGGCGTCGGAAAGAGCGCAACGAGCGCGAACGTTGCAGCCGCTCTGGCCGCCTCCGGGCGAAGCGTGGGTGCACTGGACGCCGACCTCGATGGGCCGTCTCTGGCCCGGATGCTGGGCGCGCGCGGGGGCCTGGCCCGGGGAGTCGACGGGATCGAGCCGGCGGCGGGGGTCGCAGGCGTAAAGGTCGTCTCGATGGACTTGCTAGCGCGCGAGGACAGCCCCGTTCGCTGGCGCGGGCCCCAGGGTCACGGCTCCCTGTGGCAGAGCGTGATCGAGACGGGCGCTCTGCGGGAGCTCATCTCCGACGTGGCTTGGGGCCATCTCGACGTCCTCGTCCTCGACCTTCCGCCCGGGACGGAGAAGCTCGCGCGGCTCATCGACCTCGTGGGGAGGCCGGACGTCGTGCTCCTCGTGACCACTCCCTCGGAGGCCGCGCGTGGGGTCGTCGCACGGTCCGCCAGTCTCCTCGGCGAGGCGGGCGTCGAGCGTGTGGGGCTGGTGGCGAACATGGGTTCGTGGACGTGCCCCCACTGCGGCGTCACGGAGCCGCTCTTCGGCGCGGATGGTGCCCGGCAACTGGCGCGCGACGCGGACCTGGAAGTGTGGGCGGAGATCCCGTTCGATGCCCGCGTTTCCGCCGACACGGACGATGGTCTCCCGATCGTCCTCGGAGCGCCGGATCGACCCGCCGCGCGCGCATTCGCGGCTCTGGCGGAGCGAGTGGCTCGCTCGTGAAATTCCTCTGCGTCGATTGCGATCGCGTGATGGAGTACGTCGAACGCCGGCTTCCAGGCGATGGCACGATGGCGGTGGTGTACGCCTGCCCCGCTTGCGACCGGGAGACGGCGCTCCTGACGAACCCGATGGAGACCCGGCTCGTGAGCGGCCTGGGGATCGAGGTCGGGGGCCGGACGGTACCGCCCGAGCCGCTCGAGCTCGTGCGCTCGTCGCTCGAGGGGTTCGAATCCGGTAGCCAGCCAGCGCCTCCTGCGGTGGAGGACTCGGACACGCTGCGTCCCGGTCAGGTGCGGTGGAGCGGACCCGCAAGCGAGCGGCTCCTCGCGGTCCCGTCGTTCGTCCGCGGGATGGTCAAGCGGATCTACGGCGAGTACGCCGCGGAGCGCGGAATCTCGGAGATCACGCCCGAGATCATGGACCGGGCGCGCATCGATCTGGGCCTGGAAGGCATGTGATTCCGTCCGGCGCGAAGTCGTTTGACACGCTTGGGGGCCACTTTTATATAGGGGCGACGTCGGAGCCGGCACCATGGGTCGGGTGGGGGTCGGGTCGGGTTTCCTGTCGACTTTCCCTTCGAAATCGGGCGGCATGTATCGAGAGATCCTCGTACCTGTAGACAACTCCGAGCATTCCGACTGGGCAGTCGATCGCGCGATCGAGCTGTGCCGCCGTTCCGGGGGCCGCGTGACCGGCAACCACGTTTACGCCGCGCGACTCCACGACGTTCGCTTCCGCCAGCTCGAGACCGGGCTCCCGGCCCGCTTCCAGACGCCGGACGAGATCAAGCGCCAGCGGAAGATCCACGACAAGCTGATCGAAAAGGGGCTGCAGCTGATCTCCGACAGCTTCCTCGACCAGGTCGAGAAGCGCTGCGCGGAGGCCGGCGTCGCGGTCACCCGCCAGCTGCTCGAAGGAATCAACTACGAAGAGCTAGTCCGCGAGGCGAACCGGGGTCAGGGGCGACTCCCCAGCCTGATCGGGTTCGACCCGAACATCGCCGACAAGTACGACGGAGGGGCAAACGGGAGGAGCGACGTCCGACTCGGCGCCGACGGCCGCATCGTGGCCGAGGAAGAGACGCAGGACGAGAAGCTGGCGGGGACATCGAACCGTGCCTACGACCTGGTGGCGATGGGCGCCCACGGGCTCGGACGGCAACCCCTGAGCCAGCTGGGCGGAGTCGTGGCGCGCGCGATCCGCGGGATCGAAAAGGATGTCCTGATCGTGCGTGACGACAAGCCATTCGAAGGCGGCCGCATCCTCATCTGCGTCGACGGCTCCGCGTACGGCTACAAGGCGATGCGGATGGCGCTGGAGCTGGCACGGGAGTTCGGCGCAAAACTCTATGTCGCGAGCGCGTTCGACGTCGAGTACCACCACGTGGTGTTCCACAACATCAAGGACGTCCTCTCCGTTCAGGCGTCGAAGGTGTTCAAATTCGAAGAGCAGGAAGAGCTCCACAACAACATCATCGACAAGGGTCTCCTGCGGCTCTGCCAGGCGAACCTCAAGCGCGCCGAGGTGATGGCGGGCGAGTATCCCGACGTCCCGATCGAGACCCAGATCCTGATCGGCAAACCGTTCCAGGTGATCCTGCAATGGGCTGAGGAGATCGAGCCTTCCCTGCTGGTCGTGGCGCGGCATGGGAGCCACCGGATCGACGGCACCGACCTCGGATCGCAGGCGGACAACCTGGCCCGCGTGGCGACCGTGAACACACTCCTGGTGGGGACCACGGAGGTCCATCCGGAGGAGATCCCGTGGATCGAGGAAGACGGCGAGACCGGACTCGAGTGGTCGCCCGATGCCGAGGTCCGGATCCTGCGCGTGCCGCCGTTCGCGCTCGGAATCGCGCGAAAGGCGGTCGAGGAGTTCGTTCTCGAGCGATACGGGCCGGACACGTCTCACGACGACACCGGCCACGCACCGGGCAACGGCAACGGCAAGCCCCGCAGTCTCCCCACCGTGACCGGGGAACGTCTGGACGAGGCGATCCAGAAGCTGCTGCCGACGCACATGCAGCTGATCATGGGGATCGGTACGGCGGAGGAACTCGCGCTTGCGGAGATCAAAGCCGAAGAGGCGATGAAGCGCACGCTGGTCGAGGGCCGCGACGACGATCCCGTCCCGGCTGCGAGGATCGTGGCTGCGAAGTGCCCGTATACCGGTCACGTGCAGGATCGGGAGTGGACCGAGAAGGACGCGGTCGTCTGGACCGAGGAGGCATTCCGTCGGCTCTCGCTCGTGCCGCTCATCGCGCGTCCGCTGGCGCGGAACACGGTCGAGCGGTTCGCCCGGGAGCATACCATGTGGCGGATCTCGACCTCCGTCATGGACGAGAACAAGCAGGCGATGATCGAAGCCGACGAGTTCGACGTCGACACGATGCTCGTCATGTTCAAGGAGCTCCAGACGAAGCAGCTCAAGGCCGCCGCCGAGGGAGTCGACGGCCTGACCCCGGAGATGCGGAAGTTCATCGACGAGGCGAAGGCGGCCGGCGTCACTCGCTGCCCCATCCGCGACATCGAGAGGGAGATGGATCGCTGCCCGGTGGATTTCAAGGCCGCCACTCCCGCCGAGGCGAAGGCCGCGGTTGAAGCCTTTCTGCGCGATGCGGCCCCGGAAGGCGCCCCAGAGGCGTGACGACGATCCCGCCGACGATGGCGGCGACGGCGGACGTCGCCGCGCCGCGCCGGGACTGGGAGGCGGAGGTCGTCTCGGGCGCGTCGGAACCCGAAGCTGTGCCCCACGTCGTGGCCTGGAACCTGACACGGCGCTGTAATCTCGAGTGCGCTCACTGCTATATCGCCGCTGGATCCTGGCACGGCGCCGCCGACGAGATGTCGACGACGGACTGCCTGCGGGTCGTCGACGAGATCCTCGCCGTGAGCCCCGCCGCGATGCTGATCCTGAGCGGCGGTGAGCCGCTCCTGCGGGACGATCTCGAGACGATCGCTGAACGCGCCGTCGCGGGGGGCGCGACTGCGGTCGTGGGCACGAACGGGACGCGCCTCACGAGAGAGCGGATTCGCTCGTTGAAGACGGCGGGCGTCCGTGGGGTCGCGGTCTCGATCGATAGCCTGGAGACCGCGTACCACGACCGATTCCGCCACGGCGAGGGATCGCTCGAGGAGACGCTGTCCGCGATCGAGCGACTGCGCGAGGAGGAGCTGGATTTCGTCATCCAGACGACCGTCACGCGCGGGAACCGAGGCGAGATCGGCCGCCTCGTCGCCTGGTCGGCCGAGAAGGGGGCGGTTTCGTTCAACTGCTACTTCGTGGTCGCGACCGGGCGCGCAGAGGGGATGCGGGGACTCACGCCCGCGGAGAACGACGACGTGCTGGCGGAGCTCCTGCGTCTGGGGGGGGAGTACCGCGGCCGCATGATGGTGCGCTCGAAGTGCCAGCCCCAGATCATGCGTCACGCCCACGCCTCTGATCCGGAAACCGGACTCCTCGACTACGCCACCCGGTGCCCCTGCGGGGTCCAGTACTGCCGCATCACGCCCGAGGGCAAGGTCACGCCGTGCCCGTACATGCCGGTGGAGGCGGGAGACCTCGCGCGCTCGAGCTTCGGCGAGATCTGGCGATCGTCGCGGGTGTTCCGTGAGCTGCGGACGGGCGACCTCGGAGGCCGCTGCGGCCGCTGCGAGTATCGGACCGTGTGCGGCGGGTGTCGGGCGCGCGCGCACGCGGAGCTGGGCGACTGGATGGCCGAGGACCCTGCCTGCGGCTACGAGCCGACGGGCGAGATACCGCTCGTGCGCCCGCGGGCCGTGACGTACGGCGGTCGGACCGAGCGAAGGCTCGCCTGGAGCGCGGGAGCGGAGAGCCGCATGCGCCGCGTGCCCGGGTTCGTGCGCGCGGTCGTGACCGCGCGGATCGAGCGCTTCGCGGCCGAGCGCGGGCACGCGCTGGTCACCGAGGAGCTGATCGACGAAGTGCGCTCCTCGATGCCGGTCGACTTCGCAGGCCGGAAGCCCTTCTTCCTCGGAAAGGACCGTTCCCCGTTGGGGTGACCCGGGGAACCATCCGGACCTCCGCGGCGGGGATCGCCGCGCTGGCGCTGCTCGTCCTCGCCGCCCAGAGCGGGTGGGCGCAGGAAGCGGCGGCCGCCGGCCCGCGCGAGTACGGCTCGTTCCCGTGGATCGGGAGCCGCACCGCGATCTGGATCGCGGCCGAGGTGCACCTCATGTTCGCGGCGTTCGTGCTCGGAGTCCCGATGTTCGCGGTGGTCGCCGAGGCGATCGGCATCTTCGGCGGCGACGAGCGATACGACCGGCTCTCGAAGGAGTTCACCCGGCTCCTCCTGATCGCATACAGCGCCACGGCCATGTGGGGCGCGGTGCTGGTCTTCCTCCTCACCACACTGTACCCGCGCTTCTGGGCCCACATGACCGAGATCTTCGAGGTCTCGATGTGGATCTACGTGGGCCTGTTCTTCGTCGAGTCGTTCACGCTCTACCTCTACTACTACGGGTGGGAGCGCTGGAAGCAGGGTCGCGCCAAGCTCGGGCACTGGACACTCGGCATCCTGCTCAACGTGTGGGGTACGGCCGTTCTGTTCATCGCGGACAGCTGGCTGACCTACATGATGAGCCCGCCCGCCGACGTCACGCCCGACACGTCACCGGCGATGGTGCAGGCCTGGAGCGCGTTCGCGAACGCCACCTGGATGCCGATCAACATCCATCGCCTGATCGCCAACGTCGTGTTCGGTGGATCGATCGTTGCCGCGTACGCGGGCTACCGGTTCCTATCGGCGAAGACCGACGACGAGCGGGCGCACTACGACTGGATGGGCTACGTGGGGAACTTCATCGCCATCGGCGCGCTGATCGTGCTGCCGTTTGCCGGCTATTACCTGGGGCGCGAGATCTACGAGTACAACCAGCAGATGGGCATCACGATGATGGGCGGCTTCATGTCGTGGCTGTGGATCATCCAAGCGTTCCTCATCGGTGTGCTGTTCCTGGCGGGGAATTACTACCTGTGGGTCGGGATGGGGCGCATTCCCGGCGCCGAGCGATTCCTCCCGTACACGAAGTGGATGCTGTTCGTGCTGATCATCGGCGTGATCGTGTGGTCCACCCCGCACACGATGATCGCCGATCGCGCCGAGCTCGAGGCGATGGGCGGGTCCCACCATCCGTTCCTCGGTGTGCTCGGCGTCATGAGCGCCAAGAATACCGCCGTCAACCTGATGATCCTGACAACGTTCCTGTCGTTCCTCATGTACCGCCGCGCGAACCGGCGGCCGGTCGTCGGTTGGGCGCGCACGGGGACGATCCTTCAGGCGGGGCTGTTCGTTATCGCGGCCGCAGTAGTGCTGTTCTACGGGGTGTACGGGTACTTCGTATCCGCCATCGTACGCATCGGGTTCAGCGTCTATCAGGTGCTCGCCGTTTTGGCGACGATCATAGGCGTGATGGCGCTGGACGTGGCGATGCTCCGCGGCTCGGAGTCGCGCGGCGAGATCCGCTGGGGCCAGATGCCCCCGCGCTCGCAGTACGCGCTGTTCGTCCTCGTGGTGACGTTCACCTGGCTGATGGGACTCATGGGATTCGCTCGCAGCGGCATCCGCCAGCACTGGCACGTCTGGGAGGTCATGCGGGACACGAGCCAGTGGGCGGCGACGCCGGCGCTCGGCTTCGCGGCTCAGATCATCAGCGTGTGCGTGATCATCTTCCTGGGCATGATCTCGTTCATCTTCTGGCTGGGCGGCCTGGTCGAGAAGCCCCAGCTCGTACCCAAGGGGCGCTGAGATGTGGGGCACGAACCTGAAGATCCTGGGGGTCGTGCTGGGGACGATCGCCGTCTACACGCTGCTCGCCAACGCAATCCCGCAGATCGAGTCCGAAGTCCCCGAAGAGCTCTCGTTCACCGGCGAGGTGAGCGCGGAGGAGCTGATCGACGCGGGCGAGCAGCTCTACGCGGGCGCCGGCGGCTGCACGGCCTGCCACGGCCTCGGCACGCGGGCGCCGAACCTGCTGACCGCCCAGGGGTCGGAGGGCCCGATCGGGGCCCGCTGCGGGAATCGAGTGCCGGGAGAAGACTGCAAGACGTACCTCCACCGCTCGATGGTCGAGCCCAACGCGCACGTGGTCGACGGCTTCCAGCCGATCATGCCCGACATGTCGCGGACGCTCTCCGACGCCCAGATCTGGTCGATGATCGCATACCTTCAGAGCCAGGGCGGGGAGGTGACGGTGACGTCGTCGGACCTCGCGGCGGCGGCGCCCGACGCCGCGTCCGCGGCGGGGGGAGCGGCAGCGGGGCCGAGCGCCACGACGGACCCCGAGGCGCTCCTCCGCGAGCTCCAGTGCGTCGCTTGCCACAAGCTGGGGGCGGAGGGGCAGGAGGTCGGACCCCCGTTCGATGGAATCGGTGCCCGGCTGTCGCCGGACGAGATCCGAGGAGCGATCCTCGACCCTGCCGCCACCGTGTCGCCGGGCTACGAGCAGTTCGCGGGCGTGATGCCGCCGAACTTCGGCTCGCGGCTCACTGCGGCCCAGCTCGAAGCGCTGGTCGGCTATCTGGCGGAGCGCCGGTGAGGGGCGAGTCGTGAAGCTCCTCCGCCACCCCTTCTGGCAGGCGGTTCTCGTCCTCCTGGTCGCCTGGATCCTGATCACGTTCGGGATCCCGTATCTGCCCCGGCTGGCGGGAATGGACAGCGCCCCCGTGCCGAGCTCGGTGGTGCTCCAGTACATGGTGACGGTCCTGGTCGGTGTCCTGATCTGGGTCAGCGACAGCGACGAGCGATGGAACCGGTTCCTGGAACCGATCCGGGCTACGATGGTGGAGCCGGAACGGCGCTGGCTGAGGCTCGGGCTCCTCGTCGCCATCCCACTTCTCGTCGGCTTCCTGGCCTTCCGTCAGGTGCGGCAGACGGTCGCCGCGCCGCCGAGCCTGCGCTCGATCCATCCCGCCCCGCCCTCGTCGATCACATTCCGCGGCACACCGATGACCCTCGCCGGACTGGAGAACCCGCTCCGCGCAGACGGCTCGATCGCCGAGGACTACGAGGAAGGAAAGCGGGTCTACTACGAGAATTGCCTGCCCTGCCACGGCGACGCGCTCGACGGCCGGGGTCATTACGCGCACGGCTTCAATCCCGCCCCGCTGGCGTTCAACCAGGGCGGCACGATTCCGCAGCTGACCGAGAGCTTCGTGTTCTGGCGGATCGCGAAGGGCGGCCCGGGGCTACCGAAGGAGGGCGCGCCGTGGAACTCCGCGATGCCTGTCTGGGAGGACATGCTGACGGCGGAAGAGATCTGGGCGGTTGTCGTGTTCTTGTACGATCAGACCGGCTTCTCGCCGCGCACGTGGGAAGAGGCGGCGGGGGAGGGTGGC
Source organism: Gemmatimonadota bacterium (assembly GCA_025931135.1). Taxonomy (GTDB): domain Bacteria; phylum Gemmatimonadota; class Gemmatimonadetes; order JACCXV01; family JAHWKZ01; genus JAICNR01. The sequence continues at coordinate 9,755 of JAICNR010000064.1, forward strand.
GAATGACGTTCGTCCGGGCCGCGCTCGCGACCGCCGGGGTCCTGCTCGCCACGGGCTTCGTGCGCTCGCCCGCACCGCTTCCGGCCCAGGAGGCTCCGGCGGGGAAGGCGACCTACGACCGCTGGTGCGCAGGATGTCACGGCGCGGACGGCGCCGGCGGGGGCCCGGGCGCCGGCACGATGCTGCCGCGACCGCGAGACTTCACGACCGGCAGATACCAGATCCGGTCGACCCCCAGCGGCGCGCTCCCGACAGACGCGGACATCCTGGCGGTGATCCTCGACGGGATGCCGGGGACCGCGATGCCCGGCTGGCGCGACCGGTTCAGCGACGGCGAGCTCCGCGACCTCGTCGCATATCTGAAAACCTTCTCGCCCTTCTTCGAGAGCCAGCCGGCCCCGGAGACGCTCCCGATCGCGTCGGCCCCGTCGGCAAGCGAGGAGGCGTTGGGGGAAGGGCGCGATTTCTACGAGAAGATCGAGTGCAACAAGTGCCACGGCCCGACCGGCCGCGGGAACGGTCCCTCCGCTCCCACGCTCGAGGATGACGACGACCTTCCGGTCCGCGCCGCGGACCTGACGGAGAACTGGCTCTTCAACGGCGGCGGCTCGGTGGAGGAGATCCACGAGCGGCTCGTCACGGGTCTCAACGGGACGCCGATGCCCTCGTTCCACGATCTGATCGCCTCCGAGTTCATGACCGAAGACCAGCTGTGGAACGTCGCCCACTACGTTCGGAGCCTGGCGCCCGAGGAACCACCCCGGGTGAGTGAGGTCGTACGGGGAGCGCGGGTCGAGGGCGAGCTGCCGGCCTCGGTGGACGACGAGGCGTGGGAAGTCGCCGAGCGCTTCTATGTCCCGCTCGTGGGACAGGTCGTGGTAGAGCCGCGCTGGTTCACCCCGTCGGTCGACGGGGTATGGATCCAGGCGCTCCACAACGGTCGCGAAGTCGCGCTCCGGATCGTCTGGCACGACCCATCGAGGAGTCCGGACCCGGAATGGGAAGAGTGGCGGGCGAAGGTCGTCGCGATCGCCGAGGCAGGGGGCGAGACGTCGGACCCGGCCGCCGCCGTCTCCGACACGTCGGGCGCGGCGCCCGACACGACCGCGCCGGCCGCAGTCACGGTCGCCGCGCATCCTCCGGACGCCCTCGTGGTCCAATTCCCGCGGACGATTCCCGACGGGATGGAGCGGCCGTTCTTCCTCATGGGCGACGACCGCGAGCCCGTCTACCTCTGGCGCTGGGAGAACGGGCGGGACGGGGTAGAGGAACTGCTGGCGCGCGGGCTCGCCCGGTACGAACCTCTGCCGGGTGCCGAGGCCGGAGCGGTCGCGGCCGAAGTGGCCTATGATGATGGGGAGTGGCGGCTCATGCTCCGCCGCCCCCTGGATGCGGGTGGAGTCGAGGGTCGTCTCTCCTTCGAGGCCGGCCGCGCGATTCCTTTTGCGGTTTTTGCGTGGGACGGCTCCAACGGCGAGACGGACACTCGAGGCTCGATAGGAAGCTGGTATTTCCTGTATCTCGATCAACCGACGGCAAGCACGGTCTACGTGGCCCCCATCCTCGCTACTCTGCTCACCGCCGCGCTCGGCGTGGTGGTGGTAGTGCGCGCGCAACGGCGCGCGCGCAACGGGGCGGGGCGCTGACCGCGAACCGAATCAACCCAAGGAGGAAGCCATGAAGCGATCCCTGGAAGCGATGACGATGGCCGTCCTGTTCGCGGCGTTGACCGCGTGCGGGGGCGGCGGTGAGGAAGCCGACACCGGTGGCGAGGTTGCCACCGACGAGGAGGTGGGGCCGGCGGTCAGCCCGGACAGCGCCGCGACAGTGACGGGAGTCGTGAACTTCACCGGCGCAGCGCCCGCGGGGGAGCCGATCGACATGAGCGAGGAGCCGACCTGCGCTGAGAAGCACGCAGAGGGCCCGACGAGGCAGACGGTGGTCACCGGCGACGGGACCCTGGCGAACGTCTTCGTCTATGTGAAGGACGGCCTGGGGAGCAGGACGTTTCCGACCTCGTCGGAACCGGTCGAGATCGATCAGGATGGCTGCGAGTACCATCCGCGCGTGCTGGCGATCCAGGCCAATCAGCCACTCGTGATAAAGAACTCGGACGGCATCCTGCACAACATCAACACGCAACCGACGGTGAACCAGGGCTTCAACGTCAGCCAGCCGGTCTCGATGGAGACCACGAAATCCTTCACTTCGCCGGAGGTCATGATCCCGGTGAAGTGCGACGTGCACGGCTGGATGGAGGCGTTCATCGGCGTGCAGAGCCACCCGTACATGGCCGTGACAGCGACCGATGGCTCGTTCCGGCTGGAGAACCTGCCTCCGGGAACGTACACGATCGAGGCCTGGCACGAGCGCTACGGCACCCAGACCCAGACCGTCACGGTGGGCCCGCAGGAGTCCGGCGAGGTGACGTTCGAGTACTCGGCCGACATGGCCGGGCGCCCGGTCCCCATGGCCGAGCCGATCGACCTCCACGACCACGGCTCGGAGCAGCCGGTCGCTCACGCAGGCCGGTAGCGTGAACGGGCCGGCAGGAGGAAAGGGATGAACTGGAGCTGGCTGCTTCCGGAGCCCGTCTCGACGTTCGGCGCGGAGATCGATTCGATCTACTACCTGATCCTGGTGATCATGGCGGTGATCTTCGTGCTGGTCGAGGTCGCGCTCGTCGTGTTCATGGTGAAGTACCGGCACCGCGAAGGTAGACGCGCCGAGTACTCCCACGGGAACACACGCCTCGAGGTCGTGTGGACGGTCGTGCCGTTCGTCCTCGTCATGGTCATCTCGTGGATGAGCATGCGGGTATGGCTCGAAGCCAAGGTCGCGCACGATCATGCGCCCGCGGACGCGCTCACGCTCCGCGTGGCCGCGAAGCAGTTCGAGTGGAACGTCACGTACCCTGGACCCGACGAGAGGCTCGACACGGCGGACGACTTCGTGAAGACCAACCAGCTCCATGTGCCAGTCGGTCGCGCGGTTCGAATCGAGTTGACCAGCGACGACGTGATTCATTCCTTCTTCCTGCCGGATTTCCGCGTGAAGCAGGACGCGGTTCCGGGCATGACGATCGGCGTGTGGTTCGAGCCGACGACGGCCGGGGAGTACGAGCTCGCCTGCGCGGAGCTCTGCGGGCTCGGGCACTACAGCATGAACGCTTCGGTCACGGTCCACGAGG
>JAICNR010000148.1 GCA_025931135.1 Gemmatimonadota bacterium
ATGATGAAGGAGCTCCAGCGGATGAATGCGGAGCTCGAGGCGTCGAACCGCATGCAGGCGGAGTTCCTGTCGAACACCTCGCACGAGCTGAAGACCCCGCTGACTTCGATCATCGCAAACACCGAGGTTCTGGAGTACGAGATGTGCGGTCCCGTCAACGAGGAGCAAAAGCGGGTTCTGACGAACATCAGCCGGAACAGCCAGCACCTGTTGCGCATGATCTCGCGCTTGCTGGCCTTCGCCAGCCAGCAGGAGGGCGGCGACAAGCTCCGCCTCCAGGAAGTGTCGGTCCCGATGCTGCTCGAGAATGTCCTCGAGACCGTCCGCCCGCTGCTCGAAGAGGGCGCGCTGGAGGTGGATCTCGACGTGGAGAAGGCCATGCGCCCCTGCACTCTGGACCCCGAGAAGATCTACCGCGTGTACCTGAACCTGGTCGAGAACGCGATCAAGTTCTCCCCCCGCGGCGTGATCCGCGTCGAGGCGCGTATCGTGGACGGGGAGCTGGAGGGCAGCGTGAGGGACCAGGGGATCGGTATTCCTCCCGACATGCTGGAGGAGGTATTCCGACCGTTCCGTCAGGTGGACGCTTCCCCGACGCGGAGTTACGCGGGAGTGGGGCTCGGGCTCGCGATCTGCCGGCACCTGGTCGAGCTCCACGGCGGGAGGATCTGGGCCGAATCCGAAGCGGGCGGCGGCGCGACGATCCGCTTCCGTCTGCCGTGCGACGGCCGCGGAGGGTCTGCGTCCACCGCGCGAAGGGAGTCGCTCGAGCCGTGAGGGACTTCCGGATCAGCGTAGTCGTGCCCGCATGGAACGAGGCCGAACGGCTGCCCCGACTCCTCGACGCGCTCGAGCGCTGCGACCCGCCGCCATGCGAGGTGATCGTCGCCGACGGCGGCTCCGAGGACGGGACGGCCGGGCTGGCGGCTCGGCGAGCCACGTTGGTCCGCGCGCCCCGCGGTCGGGCGAGCCAGCAGAACGCGGCAGCCAAGATCGCGAGCGGAGACGCTCTCTGGTTCGTCCACGCCGACAGCGTGCCCGCGCCCTCCGCGCTCGCGGAGATCCTGAGCGCGCTCGACGATGGGGCCCGCGGTGGCTGTTTCCGGATCGCGTTCCCGCCCGCGGAGCGGGCCGCGCATCCTCTCATGCCCTGGATCGAGCGCGGCATCAACCTGCGGACGCTCGTGACGCGCCGTGGCACCGGCGACCAGGGTCTGTTCGCGCGCGCCGACGCGTTCCGCCAAGCCGGTGGGTTTCCCCCGTGGCCGCTGTTCGAGGACGTCGCGCTGGCATCCGCGATCGGGGGATCCGGACGCTTCGCGGTCTGTCGTGGACCGCTCGAGACCAGCGCGCGACGCTGGCTGCGCCACGGCGCCGCGCGGACCACGGCACTCATGTGGGCGCTTCGGATCGCCTATCTGGCGGGAACACCCCCGCACCGCCTGGCGCGAATCTGGTCCGCAGCGGGGTGATCGGTTGCCGCAGCGGGGTCGAACCCTATCTTCGGCTCTCCACCCTCGAACCCCGAAGGAGCAGCGGCGCGTGGAAGACCTCTTGTTCGAACGGCTCGACCGGATGGCATCCGACGTCGAGCCCGAGGTCGTTCTCCAGGACCTGTACCTGATTGACCGGATCGTTCGGCCGCAGACCGGCCCGCGCGAGCCGGAGTACAGGATGCCGTTTCTCCTCGAAGCGCTCGAGTCGCGCGACTTCTTCGGGGATCCGGACGGCTGCTGGGAGGCGATCCAGGTCTACGACGATCTCTGCGACCTGTGCGACATCCGATCGTACGCGGGGCTGGCCGGCGTGCTCGAGCGCTTCCGGATCTACCGCCACTCCCGGGACCCGAGCGCGATCGGCGACCGCTAGTCTCGATGGGAGAGTTCCTCGCCGCCGGAACTTGGCTCAAGCTCGCTCTCGCCACCGGCTGCGGGGCGGCGATCGGGTTCGAGCGCGAGCTCCACGACAAGCCTGCCGGCCTCCGTACGAACATGCTGATCTGCATCGGGTCGACGCTGATCACGATGGTTTCGATTCACGTCGCGCTGACGTACTCCGAGCGGCAGGTCAACATCGCGGACCCGGGCCGGATCGCGGCGCAGATCGTCTCTGGGATCGGGTTCCTCGGCGCCGGTACGATCATCCAGGCCCGCGGCTCCGTTCACGGTCTGACGACGGCGGCGACGATGTGGGTGCTGGCGGGCGTCGGCCTCGCGATCGGGGCGGGAATCTATGGCCTCGCTCTCGCCACGACCCTGCTCCTGCTCGTCACGCTGTCCGCTCTCGGGTGGCTGGAGGGTCACCTGACTCCAAGGCACCATTTCGTCTACTTCCGGGTGGAGGCGGACCGCAGGCCGAGCCTGATCGATGAAATCGGCCTGATCGCGGAACGCCAGCGAATCTCCCTCGAGAACTTCGACCTGAAACACGACGCTTCGGCGCTCAAGATCGAGTTCGCGCTCACGCTGCCGGCCCGCAAGCGCGACGCGCTGATCCAGAGCCTGCTCGACCTGGAAGGCGTTCGCGGCGTGCGGATCAACGAGTGACGGTCGCTTGACGGGTCCCGTCCGCGGGCTCCTGTGCCCGATCACGACCCCCTTCTCGACGGGCGGCGACGCGGATCCAGGCCGGCTCGGGGCTCAGATCGAGATCTACGTGGACCTGGGCGTCGCGGGCGTGGTCGTCTTCGGGACGAGCGGCGAGGGGCCACTGGTCGACGCGGACGAGGAAGAGCCGCTCCTCTCGGCCGCGCGCGCAGCGCTCGGACCGGGGCGGACGCTCGCGGTCCAGGTCGGGCACGAGAGCGTGCGCGCGACGATCGCGTCCGCGCGCCGCGCGGAGGCCGCGGGCGCCGATGCGATCCTGTGCCTGCCGCCGCGCTACTACCCGGTTCCGCCGGACGGACTGGGCGAGTTCTATCGCGCGGTCAAGGCGGCCGTGGATCTCCCGCTCCTCGCCTACCACATCCCCCAGCGGAGCCACGTCGAGCTGGGCGTCGATCTCCTCGTCGGGCTCGCGCGGGAGGGTACCCTCGCGGGGATCAAGGAATCCGCCGGCGACCTCGCGCTCCAGCGCGAGCTGCGGCGCTCGGCGGGGGAGTTCGCGATCCTGAACGGGAGCGCAGTCCTGACGCTCGATGCTCTCCGGAGCGGCGCGGACGGAGCGATCCTGGCCGTGGCCGACGCGGCACCCGAGGCGGTGTTGGCGATCTTCGACGCCCACGCGGAAGGGAGCTCCGCCGGCGCGGATGCCGCGCAGCAGGCGATCGCACCGCTGGCCGCCTGCCTGGGACGGCGCTTCGGCGTGCCGGGGATCAAGGCCGCGCTGGATCTGCGGGGCTGGCCGGGTGGCGGGCACCCGCGGCCGCCGCTGGCGCCGCTCGCCGCGGCGGAGCGCGAGGAGGTCGCGGACGCGTTGCGGGTCGCGGGCGTGACTCTATCTTGAGCCGCCGATGACCTCCGCAGCCGACCGCGAGACCCGCCGGGAGATCCTCAAGTTCCTGCGGAAGATCGAAACCGCCTGGCTGGGTGGCCGGATCGAGGAGCTCCGGGGCTGCTTCCGTGAGGACGCCGTCCTGGTGGCGCCCGACATGGAGCAGCGGCTCGAGGGGCGCGACCCGATCGTGGACAGCTACGCACAGTTCCTCGAGGAAGCGCGCCTGCTCGCATTCGATTCCGAGCCGCCCATGGTCGACGTGTTCGGGGATTCCGCCGTGACCGTCACCCCGTGGACGGTCGAGTACGAACGCGAGGGGCAGATCCACCGCGAGGCCGGCGGTGACCTGCTCGTCCTCGCCCGGGAGCGGAACGAGTGGAAGGTCGCCTGGCGGACGCTGCTGCCCGGCGAGGTCCCCCCCGAAAACGGGCGGCGTGGCCGCTAGCCGGCGCGCCCGTACGGCGGTCACGCTGGCGCTCGCGGCTCTGGCGCTCGAGTGCGGCGAGTCGCGATCCGGATCCGAGGAGCCCGCTCCGCGCCCGCTCGGCGAGGCCGCCGATCTTTCCGGCGCCGGGGTCCCGTCGGCCCAGGAGCAGGCACGCGCGATCGCCGGCAACCCCAGGCTCCTCCTGTTCGACCTCCAGACGGCCCTCGAGGGGGTCTTCCAGACTCGCGGCGCGTACCCTACCTCGGACGAATTCCAGGCTACGGAATCGTGGGGTCTGCAGCGCGACGCGCTCGACGCAGCCTTCGACTCGTGGAGCTACGAGTCCGACGGGCAGACGTACGAGCTGGACGGCGAAGCTGGCGGACGCGAGTTCGGGATCCGCTCGCCGCAGTGACGAACGGCCCTGCCCGCGACGCGCTGGTCGCGTACCTGGACACCTACCTGGACGTAGCCGGCTGGAACGACAAGTCCCTGAACGGTCTGCAGGTTGAAGGCGCGGACGCCGTTCGGCGGATCGCGCTCGCGACCGACGCCGCCCTGGCGACGATCTCGCTCGCCGCCGAAGCACGCTGCCAGATGTTGATCGTCCACCACGGGCTGTTCTGGGGCCGGATGGAGCCGGTGACAGGACCGCTCCGGGCACGACTCGCCGCGCTCATCGGAGCGGGCCTCAGTCTCTACGCGTCCCACCTGCCGCTCGACGCGCATCCCGACGTGGGGAACAACGCGGTTCTCGCCGGGCTCCTGGGCCTCGAGGATCGCGAGCCTTTCGGACGCTGGGGCGACCGCGCGATCGGCGTGCTTGGACGGCTGCCCGGACCGGTCGACCGCGCCGAGCTCGCCGCCCGGATCGAAGCGTTCCTCGGAGCGCCGGCCGACGTGCTGGCGTTCGGCGTGGATCGAGTCCGGACCGTGGCGGTCGTGTCCGGAGCGGCGGCGGACCTGATTCCCGAGGCCGAAGCCTCTGGAGCGGACGTGTTCGTGACCGGGGAGACCAGCCACACGGCGTTCCACCAGGCGCGGGAGCGCGGGATGAACGTCGTCTTCGCGGGCCACTATGCGACCGAGACGCTGGGCGTCCGCGCGCTGGGAGACCATCTCGCGGAACGGTTCGGAATCGAGACGGTATTCCTGGACGCCCCTACCGGTTACTGAGCCGCCCGGTTATTGAGCTGCCCGGCCATTGAGCCGCCCGGCTATTCTACGGCGGACGACTCGGGCAGGAAATAGAACATCACGGCGAGCATCACGTACACAGCCAGGAGCTGGACGCCTTCCAGCCAGTTGGACTCCCCGTCCTCGGCGACCTGGCCGACGATCACGACCGCTACGGCGACCGCCACGACCTCCGCGGTCGTGAACACGAGGTCCATCGGCGCCGGTCCGATCACGTAGCTGAGCAGAACCAGCACCGGCGCCGCGAAGAGCGCGATCTGGGTCGCGCTCCCGATCGCGATTCCCAACGCCAGATCCATCCGGTCCTTCATGGCCATCAGGATCGCGGTCGAGTGCTCCGCGGCGTTGCCGACGATCGCGACGACGATCACTCCGATGAACACCTCCGTCATCCCCAGCGCTTCGGCCGTCGGCTCCACGGCGCCGACGAGGATCTCCGCCAGCCAGCTCACAACCGCTGTGGCGACCACGAGCACGATGAGCGCGCGGCGGACCGTCCACGTCTCATGCTCCTCCTCTTCGATCCGGCCCGCCTCGGCCGCCTCGCGCGTGAAGTATGCCTCGTGCGTGTGAAGGGAGAAGAGGAGCGCGAGCCCGTACACGACGAGGAGGAGGACACTGATCTCGAGCGAAAGCGCCCCCTCGCGCGCGGGCCCGTCAGGTCCCGCGAGATGGTGGAAGAGTGCCGGGATGAGGAGCGCGATAGCCGCGAGCGTGAGCTGAGTGGCGCGTGTGCGACCGCCCGCGGGATTGAAGTACTGGATTCGGAACTTGAGCCCGCCGCCGAGCATCGAGGCGCCGAGGACGAGGAGTGCGTTTCCGATGATCGAACCGGTGAGCGACGCCTTTACGATCTCGGTCAGCCCC
>JAICNR010000207.1 GCA_025931135.1 Gemmatimonadota bacterium
CCGGTGGCAGATCGTCGAACGTAAAGTGCACACCATTCGGGGACCCCTCGGCGGTCGCAGTTCTGCTGGCCGGACCGGTCAGGTGGACGATGGTGGTTTCGTTGGAGAAGACGATCCCGGTGATATCGCCGGTTGGCTTCGGAGTACACGAGATGTTGGCGATTGCCGTCTGCGCCGGATCCACGTGAATCGTCTGGACGGGGCAGGTGAAGTGCGGGTGTGAGGCGCTCAGCGTGTACTCCCCGGCCTGGACGCCGACGAACGAGAGGTTGCCATTCGCGCCGCTGGTCCGGGTATAGGACACCCCGGGAGCTCGCAGCTCGACCGACGCCCCGCTGATAGGCGAGTCGCCGCTCGTGACGACCCCCGTCACGATCCCCGTGTTCGTGCTCGTCGTCGTCCTCTGGTTGCAGGCGATGCTCGCCGTTGTCGTCCGGCTCGCCTGGACGTCGGCGGTCACCGACTGGCAGTCGAATCCGAAGATCGTCGTGGAGACGGTGTAGGATCCGGGCTCCAGGCGGGTGAACGTCGCGGTGCCTCCCAGGCGCGTCCCCGTTGTCCTGCGCTCGAATCCCACAGGGCCGGTCAGTACGACCGTAATCGCGAAATCGCCCGAGCCCGGGCTCGTGACTCCCACGCTGATGGTCCCTGTGACCGTATCCACATCCACTCCGGTCACATCGCTTTCTGCCGAAGTGCATGCCGCCAGGGCTAGAGATGCGATCAGGAAGTTCCGTGCGAGTGGGGCATTCATGAGGGTCCCTCCTCTGGGTTCGCGAGGGCTGGCTCACCTCGCCATCCCTAATACGACAGGAACCGCCCGATTCCCTCACGGAGTTGCCCGCCTCAGTCCCGCGACAGCCCGTGCTTCTCGATCTTCTTGTACAGGTGAGAGCGCTGCATGCCGAGCTTCCTGGCGGTCTCGGAGACGTTCCAGTCGTTCTCGTCGAGCTTCGCCGCGAGAAACGCCTTCTCGGCCGCGTCGCGGTAGTCGGTGAACGACGAGTGGGTCTCGATGAGGTCCGCCGTCCCTCCCGACACGCCGGCGCGCGGCCCGGACAGCGCCTCGACGTCCGCCGCCGAGATCGTCTCGCCCGGCGCCAGGATCACGAGCCGCTCGACCGTGTTCTTTAGCTCGCGCACGTTCCCCGGCCACGGCCGCTCGGTCAGCGATTCGATCGCCTCGGGCTCGAACTTCTTCGGCGGCATCCCGTTCTCCTCGCAGTACACGCGCCCGAAGTGCTCGACCAGGAGCGGAATGTCCTCGCGGCGCCGCGAGAGCGGCGGCACGTGCAGCGGCACGACGTTCAGCCGGTAGTACAGGTCCTCGCGGAAGTTCCCCTCGCGGATCTCGCTCTCGATGTCCTTGTTCGTCGCCGCCAGCACGCGCACGTCGACCTCGATCGACGTCGCGCCGCCGACCCGCTGGACGACGCCGTCCTGGAGCGCGCGCAGCACCTTGGCCTGCGCCGCCAGGCTCATGTCCCCCACCTCGTCGAGGAACAGCGTCCCCTTGTCGGCGAGCTCGAACTTGCCCGTCCGCCGCGCGTGCGCGCCGGTGAACGCGCCCTTCTCGTGCCCGAACAGCTCGGACTCGATCAATTCGTGCGGAATGGCGGCGCAGTTGACCTCGACGAACGGCCCCTTCGCGCGCTCCGATCGGAGGTGGATCTCGCGGGCGACCAGCTCCTTGCCGGTGCCGTTGTCCCCCGTGATCAGGACGTAGGCGCGGGTCGGCGCGATCCGCCGGACCTTCTCGAGGACCTCCATCAGCACGGGGCTGTTCCCGACGATCGGCCCGGCGCCCGCCGCCATCTGCGCCTTCCTGAGCTCGGCGTTCTCGCGCTCGAGCTCGCGCTCGGCGAGCGCGTTCGATATCCGCTTGAGGACAACTCCGCGGTCGGGCGGCTTCTCCAGGAAATCGAACGCGCCGCGCTTCAGCGCCTCGACCGCGGTCTCGACGCTGCCGTGGCCGCTGATCATGACGACGACGACATCCGGGTCTTTGGCGCGCAAGCGGTCGAGGACGTCGAGGCCGTCCATGGGCGCCATCTTGATGTCGAGGAGGACGAGATCGGCGGGCTCCTCGGAGTAGGCCGCCAGCGCGGCCGGCCCGTCCTTGGCGTCCCGCACCTGGTACCCCTCGTACTCCAGCATCTGGCGGAGCGCCTGGCGGATCCCCGGCTCGTCGTCGACGACGAGGATGCGCGCGAAGTTGCGGGTAGGTGTCACGGCGTTCCCGATCTTAACCCCGCCCCCGCGCGTCCGACCACAAGAGAACCTTCAGAGAATCTCCAGGGTTCCTCCAAGACCCGGCGGGGTCCGATCCCCGACAATGGGAGCGCAAGCAGCGAAGCAGCGCTCACGCGAACCCATACAGGAGGAATCATGGCCCGCTTCACTCCCGATCCCACGTTCTATCCGTCGCCGACGATGGCCCTGGAGGCTGCCCCCGAAGGGCTGGCCTATCTGGCGCTCATGAACCCCACCCGCCAGGAACAGCCCGACGCGATCGGCGTCGTTGACGTCGACCCCGACTCCGCGACCTACGGATCGCTGGTCGGCAAGGTCGACATGCCCGAGGTGGGCGACGAGCTCCACCACTTCGGCTGGAACGCGTGCTCGTCCTGCCTGTGCCCCTATTCGCCGCACCCGCACATGGAACGGCGCTACCTCGTAGTCCCGGGCCTCCGC
>JAICNR010000180.1 GCA_025931135.1 Gemmatimonadota bacterium
GACGAGTTCCCGCAGGTGCGGCTCGCGGTGTCGCTGCACGCCGCGATCGATGAGCTGCGGGACAGGATCGTGCCGATCAACCGGCGCTATCCGTTGCGGCAGCTGCTGGCCGCCTGCCGGCTCTGGTGCGAGACAACCGGGAAGCGGATGACGTTCGAGTACCTGCACCTGCCGGGGGTGAACGACCGGCCCGAGGACGTGTCGGCGCTGAGGCGAGCGGTCGAGGGCCTCTCCGTCCAGGTGAACCTCATGCGGTACAACCCCGTCCCCGGAGCCGGATTCCGCCGACCCTCGGTCGAGGAGACCCAGCGGTTCCGCGACGCGCTCCAGCGAGAAGTTCGCGCGCCGATCACGATCCGGCGCAGCCGCGGACTCGACATCGAAGGCGCCTGCGGGCAGCTGCGGCTGGCGCGGGCGGGCGGCGCGGGATCGGGGGACGGGCCGTGAGCGTCCGCCTGGGGATCCTCAAGCCCGGCTCTACCTACGCCGAGATGATCCTCCGGTTCGGAGACTACGACGCCTGGTTCCGGCGCGCGCTCGGCGAAGACATCGAGATCGCGGTCCACGAGCTCGGGAGCGGGAATCTGCCGGACCCGGACCGCGCCGAGGGCTGGATCGTCACGGGCGCCCGCGACTCGGTCACACGCCCGAGTCCCACCACCGAGCCGCTCCTCGATTGGATCCGTGACGTCGCGCGGGGGGAAGTCCCGCTCCTCGGCGTCTGCTTCGGGCATCAGGCGATCTGCGTAGCCCTGGGCGGCCGCGTGGAGCAGCATCCCGGGGGTTGGGAGCTGGGCACGACCGAGGTCGAGCTGACGGCGGCGGGTCGCGAGGACCCGCTGTTCGCGGGGTTCCCGCCGCGGTTCCGCGTCCAGACCACGCACGAGGACTACGTGTCGCTGCTTCCTCCCGATTCCACACTGCTCGCCGTCAATCCGCATACCGAGGCGCAGGCAATCGCGATCGGGCCCACCGTGCGCGGCGTACAGTTTCATCCGGAGGTGACCGAGGAGATCGCTCGCGACTTCGTCGATCGGCGCCGGCATCTGGTCGCGCGCGAGCCGGCGGTAGAGGCGAGCCCCTACGCCGCGGATGTCCTCGCGAACTTCGTGGAATCGTTCGTCCGGAAACGGCGCGCCGGCGTCGGCGGAGCGGACTGAGGCCGTCCGAGGCGATCGAGCGCGACCCCGACGGTCGCTGGCGCGCGCTTTCGATCCTCGGCGTCGCAGTCCTGTTCGCGATGACGACCTGGTTCTCCGCCACGGCGGCTCTCCCGGCGCTCCGGCAGGCCTGGAGCCTCTCCGATTCGGCGGCGGCATGGCTTACGATCGCGGTCCAGGTGGGCTTCGTGGCGGGCGCGTTGACGTCAGCGGCGCTCACCCTCTCGGACATCCTCCCGCCGCGGCGGATGATCCTCTTCGGCGCGATCGGGGCCGCCGGCGCGAACGCGCTCCTCCTTGCAGCCGACGGGCCGGCCCTCGCAATCCCGCTGCGACTCGCCACCGGCTTCTTCCTGGCCGGCGTCTATCCGCCGGCGCTCAAGTCGATGGCGACGTGGTTCCGTCTCGGGCGCGGAACGGGGCTCGGCATCCTGGTCGGTGCCCTGACCCTCGGCTCGGCGGCGCCGCACCTGATCAACGGACTGGGTGGTGTGGACTGGCGGATGGTCGTCCTCGCGACGACCGCGCTCACCTTGATCGGGGGGACGATCGCGGAGGCGGCGGGCTCGGAAGGGCCGTGGCCGTTTCCGCGGGCGGTCTTCGATCCCCGGCAGGCTCGGCTCGCCTTCGCGGGACGAGGGGTCCGGCTCGCGTCGCTCGGCTACTTCGGCCACATGTGGGAGCTCTACGCGATGTGGGCCTGGTTCCTGGCGTTCTACGCCGCCGTCCTCGCCGGGCACGGCGCTCCCGCGCCGGAGCGCGCGGCCGCGTTCGCGACCTTCGGCGTGATCGCCGCCGGCGGGGTAGGGTGCTGGGCCGGCGGGGTCCTCGGAGATCGCTGGGGCCGCACGCGGACGACCGCGCTGTCGATGGCGATCAGCGGGTCCTGCGCGCTGGCGATCGGACACCTGCTCGGGGCGCACCCGGTGATCGTGCTGGCGATCGGTCTCGTGTGGGGGTTCTGGGTCGTCGCCGACTCGGCCCAGTTCTCGACGATCGTGACCGAGGTCGCGGATCAGCGCTACGTGGGCACCGCGCTGACGCTTCAGCTCGCGGTGGGGTTCCTTCTGACCGGAGCGACGATCTGGCTCGTCCCGGCGCTGGTCGAGCGCGCCGGCTGGGGTTGGGCGTTCGGGGCCCTCGCGCCGGGGCCCGCGCTCGGTACCCTCGCGATGCTTGCGCTCGGGCGTTCACCCGAAGCCGCCCGGATCGCCGGCGGGCGGGGCTGACCGGCAAGGCCGCGTCGAACGAGGGCCTAGTGCGTGTCCTTGTCTGCGCCCATGACGCGGGCGATGCACCAGCCCGTCAGGCCCAGGATCGCGGCCCACGCCACGATCAGCAGGATCCAGCCACCGATCGTCACGCGTGCCTCTCATGGTCGCGCCAGGCGCGACGGATGAGGAACAGGAGAACCATAAGGGCGCCGAGCATGAACAAGCGTGCCCCGAGGACATACGGCACGTTCTCGTCCGCCACGTTCCGCATGAGGATCACGTCGGGGGCGTTCATCCAGGTCCAGGCGAGGAAGATCGCGATCATCACGAGCGGAGTGACCCAACCCAGCAGGAACCGGAAGATTCTGGGCGGATGGATATCGGCGCCTTTCAGGATCTCGGCCCATCCGCGATCGATCCCGAAGACCCACGCGAAGAGGATCAGCTCGATCGCGCCGAAGACGAACAGTCCGAACGTCCCCGCCCAGAAGTCCAGCTCGTCCATGTAGCTGTACTCGATGAACAGGACGACGGGCTGAGTGCAGATGAACAGCACCGCGCCCAGAAGTGTCACCGCGCGCGATCGGGTGAGGTCGAACTCGTCCTCGAGGAACGCGATCACGACCTGTCCCATGGCGAGCGAGGACGTGATGCCGGCGATGAACAGGAGGAAGAACCACAGAGCTCCCAGTAGATCCCCGTGCGGAAGCTGCTGGAAGATCACCGGCAGCGTGACGAAGCCCAGGTTGAACGCCCCGCCCGCCGCGAGCTGCATCGTGGCCGCGACGCCGAAGAAGGCCACCGCGGCGGGGATCGCGATCGTCCCGCCCATGACCACCTCGGCGGTCTCGTTCGTGGCCGCGGTCGAGAGCCCCGAAAGCGCGACGTCGTCCTTCTCCGAGAGGTACGACGCGTAGACGTGGATCGAGCCCATGCCGAGCGACAGCGTGAAGAAGATCTGGCCTGCCGCCGCCAGCCATACCTTCGGATCGGTCAGGGCGGAGAGGTCCGGGTTCCAGATGAACCCGAGCCCGTTGAGGACGGAGTTCTCCGGCACGGCCGGATCGGGTGTCCCGAGCGTCAGGACACGGGCCATGAGGAGGAGCGCGAAGAGGAACAGGGCCGGCAGACCGAACAGGGCGACCTTCTCGATCCCCCCCTTGAGCCCCCGGTGCAGGAAATAGAGGTTCGTGCCGAGCGTGACGAGGAAGAACGCGTAGGCGAGGCCAGGAAAGATGAACCGCCCCGTATCGACGTTCCCAAACATCCCGCTCTCGTGCATCTCGGCGCCCTGGTACGAGCGCAGGAAGTGGGTCATCTCCTCGATCCCGCCCTCCTGCGGGAATGCGCCGAACAACGACAGGAACGTGAACCCGAGCGACCACGACTCGACGTACGTGTAGTAGACCATCACAATGAACGGCATGAAGATCCCGAGCGCGCCCACGTACTTCGCGACCCTGCTGTTCCAGATCGAGTCGAGGATCCCGGGGGTCGAGCCGTGCCCGCGGACGCCGCCATAGCGGCCGAGCGACCACTCGACCCACATGAGGGGGATGCCGAGGAGGACGAGCGAAACGAAGTAGGGAATCAGAAACGCGCCGCCCCCGTTGTTCGCGGCTTGCACGGGGAAGCGGAGGAAGTTCCC
>JAICNR010000181.1 GCA_025931135.1 Gemmatimonadota bacterium
CCAGCACGACGCCCGCGTCGTGACCCACAATCCCGAGATGATCCGCGAGGCGAACCGGCGCGGCATCCCGATCGTGAACCTAAACGACATCGCGGCGATGCTGGAGCCGGAGATCCTGAGCGGGGACGAGCTCGTCGTGAAACTGGTGAAGCCCGGAAAGGAAAAGGAGCAGGCGGTCGGTTACCTCGAGAACGGCAACATGGTCGTGGTCGAGGACTCGCGCGGCGATATCGGCCGCACCGTGCGGGTCGCGGTCACCGGCATTCACCAGACGCGCGCCGGCACGTTGATCTTCGCGCGCAAGCGCGATGCGGCCGGGGAGGGGACGCCCGCAATCGTGGAGGTGCTGCCGAGCGCGGCCGAGGGAGCGGGCCGACCCTGATCCCCGCTGCGGGGGTCGTGGTGGCGGGAGGCCGCGGCGCACGCCTGGGTGGCGAGGCCAAGCAGTTCCGATCGCTCGGCGGTCACCCGGTGGCGTGCTGGTCGGCGCGCGCGCTCCTGAGCTCGCTCTCGGGGGTGGTGGTCGTCGTCCTGCCGGGAGACGGGATGGACGCGGGCATGGACCGGGTCCGGGCCCACATCGGTGAGGAATCGGGCAGGCTCCGCTTCGCGGCCGGTGGCGCCAGACGCCAGGATTCCGTACGAGCCGGGCTCGACGCGCTCGCTGACGAGGCCCCGGCCGCGGTGGTGATCCACGACGCGGTTCGGCCGTTCGCCAGCCCCGCTCTCGTCGAGCGCGTGGGCGCGGATGCCCTGCGAGGCAGGAGCGTCGTCCCGGCGCTGCACCCGGTTGACACCCTGAAGCGCGTGGACGGCGAACAGGTCGTCGAGACGCTCGACCGCTCCCTCGTCGTCGCGGTCCAGACTCCGCAGGGGTTCCCCTTCGAGCTTCTCCTCGCTGCCCACGCTGCCTGGCCGGAGACCACCGAGGCCACGGACGATGCCGCGGTGTGCGAGCGGTTCGGCGCGACGATCGCGTGGGTGCCCGGGGAGCCCGCCAACCGCAAGCTGACCGACGCGGACGACTGGTGGTGGGCCGAGCGACTCGTCGAGTCGGGTCGGGTCACATGGGAGGGGGTGTGCCCGTGACCGAGACGCGGGTCGGAATCGGTTTCGACGTCCACCGCTTCGAGGAGGGACGTCCTCTCGTTCTGGGGGGCGTGCGGATCGACCATCCGCGTGGCCTCACGGGGTGGTCCGACGCGGACGCTCTCCTTCACGCGATCGCCGACGCGGTGCTGGGCGCCGCCGCTCTGGGTGACATCGGTCGCCACTTCCCGCCGTCGGATCCCGCCTGGCGGGACGCGGACAGCCGGGAGCTCCTGCGCGCCGCGGTGACGCTCGTGGCGCGCGACGGCTGGTCGGTGGCGAACGTCGACGGAACGGTTCTCGCCGAGGCTCCGCGGATCGCCCCGCACGTCGAGGGCATGCGTCGCGAGATCGCCGAGGCGTGCAGGACCGGACCCGATCGCATCAGCGTCAAGGCGACGACGATGGAGGGGATGGGTTTCGTCGGCCGCGAGGAGGGAATCGCGTCGCTCGCGGTCGTAATGCTCGCTCGCGAGACCGGGGCGTGATCCGGGTGCTGGAGTGCGCGGCCTGCGGCGCGGAGACCGGGGCCGAGCGGCTCCGGAATCTCTGTTCCGCTTGCGGGGCCCCGCTGCTCGCGCGCTACGACCTGGCGGCGATCGCGGACCGGTGGTCCCCACGGGACCTGACGGATCGGTCGCGCGGCGTATGGCGGTGGCGCGAGGTGCTGCCGATCGAGCCCGGCGATACCCCGCTCTCGCTGGGAGAAGGCGGGACGCCGGAAGTCGCCTCGCGATCGATCGGTCCCGCGCTCGGCCTCTCGCGGCTCGCCTTTAAAGACGAAAGCGGAAACCCCACGCTCTCCTTCAAGGCCCGTGGGCTCGCGGTGGCCGTTCACCGCGCTCGGGCTCTGGGCGTCGGGCACCTGGCGATCCCCAGCGCCGGGAACGCCGGCAGCGCGACCGCCGCGTACGCCGTCGCGGCAGGGCTCCCCTGCACGGTAGCCATGCCAGCCGACACCCCGGCTCCCATCCTTGCGGAGTGCAGGCTCTATGGCGCGCGCGTGGAGCTCGTCGACGGGACGATCGCCGACGCGGGCGCATGGATCCGGGAGCGGACGGCGGAAGAAGGGTGGTTCGACGTCTCGACGCTCCGCGAGCCGTATCGCCTCGAAGGAAAGAAGACGATGGGCTACGAGCTCGCCGAAGCGCGGGGCTGGGCGCTGCCGGACGTTATCGTCTATCCCACCGGAGGTGGAACCGGGCTCATCGGGATGTGGAAGGCGTTCGAGGAGCTGGAGGAGCTGGGGTGGATCGGACCCGAACGGCCCCGGATGGTCTCGGTCCAGGCGACCGGGTGCGCGCCGATCGTGGCCGCGTTCGAGGCGGGCGCCGACCGCGCCACCGCCGTCTTGGACCCACGCACGGTCGCGAACGGGCTCAAGGTCCCGGGCGCGATCGGGGATTTCCTCATTCTCGCAGCGCTCCGTCGGTCGGGGGGGACGGCGGTGGCCGTCGAGGACGCAGCGCTCCTGGACGGGGCCCGGAGGCTGGCAGCGGAAGAAGGGATCCTGGCGAGCCCCGAGGCCGGCGCCACGGTGGCCGCGTTGCCCGCCCTGATCGGGTCGGGGATCGTCGACCCGGGCGACGACGTCGTCTGCTTCGTCACCGGCCACGGGATCAAGTACCCGGTGCTGTGCGATTCCACCGCGGGCGGGGTATCTTCTACCGGCTGATGCGGGTCGCGTATCTGGACATGTTCTCGGGCGTGAGCGGCGACATGCTGCTCGGGGCGTGTCTGGACGCGGGCGTGCCGTTGTCGGAGCTCGAGGAGGCGATCGAGTCCCTGGGCCTGGCCGGCGTCCGGCTCGTGGCCGAGCGTGTCCGCCGGCACGGGATCGCAGCAACCCGTTGTGTGGTCGAGGTTCCGGACGCGGCGGGTGAGCGCGGACTCGGGCAGATCCTCGACCTGCTGGCCGGCGCGGACCTGGCCGCGGGAGTCCGCGACCGCGCGACGGCGGTCTTCGAGCGGCTGGCCGCGGCGGAAGCCAAGGTCCACGACACCACGCCCGACCGAATCCACTTCCACGAGGTGGGCGCGCTCGACGCGATTGTCGATGTCGTCGGGGGCATCTGGTGTCTGGAGCGGCTCGGCGTGGAGCGGATCCACGCTTCGGCGTTCACCCTCGGGGGCGGTTGGGTCGAGACCGCGCACGGGACGTTGCCCGTGCCGCCGCCGGCAGTGCTCGAGCTCGTGCGGAGCTGGCCCGTGGCGGCGAGCTCGCTCGAGGTCGAGCTGACGACGCCGACGGGTGCCGCCCTCGTGACCACGCTCGCCGAGGGACGGGGATGGCCCGTGGACCTCGCCCCCGACCGGATCGGATACGGCGCGGGAACGCGCGAGCACGGGGAGCGACCGAATCTGCTGCGTATGGTCATTGGGGAGTGTTCCGAGCCAGCCGGCGGACTCGCGGTCGTCGAGTGCGATATCGACGACCTCTCTCCGCAGCTGTTCGAGCCCTTGGCGGAACGTCTGCTCGCCGGCGGGGCGCTCGACGTGCACTGGGCGCCGGTCCAGATGAAGAAGCGCCGACCTGGCGTGACCGTGCGCGTGCTGGCCCCGCTGACTACGATCGACGGAGTGGCCGAGGCGCTGTTCGCAGAGACCACGACGCTCGGCTTTCGCTGGTGGCCCGTCTCGCGGGAAACGCTCCCCCGCGAGGAGGCCGTCGTGGAGACGTCTCTCGGCCGGGTTGCGGTCAAGCGGGTACGGAGGCCGGACGGCCGCTGGGAAACGCGCCCCGAGTACGACTCGTGCAGGGAGATTGCGACCCGGCGGAATCTGCCCGTGCGGGACGTTCTTGCCGCTCTCGGTGCGGAACTCAACCCCGAGGCGCTGGTATTACGTGACGAATAGGCCCTTCACCCCTATCGGAGGACACGCATGAGAAGGTTTCTGATC
>JAICNR010000128.1 GCA_025931135.1 Gemmatimonadota bacterium
CACCTCGAGCGGACGCGTGTCCTCTGTTTCCTGATCGACGTCACGACCGCCGACCCGCGCGCCGAATACGAGGCGCTGAAGGGGGAGCTCGGGGCCTGGTCGCCGGGGCTGCTCGCGCTGCCGCGGGTCGTGGCCTGGTCGAAGGCCGACCTCGCGGAGCCGCCCGACGGGGTCGAGTTTCCGGACGCCCTCGCCACGCACGTGATCTCCTCCGTCACGGGCCGCGGCCTGGACGCCCTGGTCAACGACCTCTGGGCCCGGGTCCGGTCGTCGGTCGGCGATGAGGGGCCGGCCTGACCCGAGGCCTCTGGCCGCCCCGGTCCGGATCGGCCGCTCCTCTTCGCTCTATCCGCCCCTCCTGGGAACGATCGACGACCCGCCCGACGGCCTGTATGCCAGAGGCCATGCCGCGCTCCTCTCGGCAACCTCCGTCGCGGTCGTCGGCGCGCGGAAGGCGACGGGGCTCGGGCTCGAGATGTCGGAACGGGTCGGAGCGGGTCTCGCATCCGCAGGTGTCATGGTGGTCAGCGGCTGCGCGATCGGGGTCGACGCTGCCGCCCACCGGGGCGCGCTGCGGGTAGGAGGCGCCACGGTCGCGGTGCTCGCCGGCGGGCTCGACGTCGCGGTCCCGCCTTCGAACCGCGCCCTGGCCGGCCGCATCCTCGCCGAGGGGGGATGCCTCGTCGGCGAGTTTCCCGACGGCGTTCCCGTGACGCGGTATTCGTTCCCGCGACGTAACCGGATTATCGCGGGTCTCGCGCGGGTGGTGGTCGTCGTCGAGGCCGCCGAGCGATCGGGCGCCCTGATCACCGCGCGGCTCGCTCTCGCCGCCGGTCGCGAGGTGATGGCCGTTCCGGGCCACCCGTTGCAGCCCGAGCACGCAGGGTCGAACGCGCTCCTGTGCGACGGCGCACGCCCTGTCACGCGGGTCGAAGACGTACTCGAGGAGCTGGGGGAGCTCCCGCGCCTGGGAGAGGGGACGGTGGCGGCGCCGGACGAGGTCGCGCCCCGCGCGACGGGCCTCCTCGCGCGCGTCCGTTCCGCTCTGGGGGCGAACCCGCAGGCCGCCGAGACGCTGGCCGGGACGCTCGGTCTGCCGCTCCGCGCCGTGCTCGGGACGCTGACCGAGCTCGAGCTCCTGGGCCTCGCGCGCGCCTGCCCCGGTCAGCGGTACGCGCTGCCGCCGCGCGCGGAGCCGCGTGCGCCGATGGACGCGGCGCACACCCCGGACTAACGTCCTGCCGCATGGCCCGTCCGCTCCACGTCTACGTTCACGTCCCGTTCTGCGCCCGGAAGTGCCCGTACTGTCACTTTTACAACCTGGGTCACGACGACGGCCGGGAGGCCGTGTGGCTGGACGGGCTGGCGCGCGAGATCGCGCTACACCGCGAGGCGGAGGCGTTCGACGGGGCGCGCCTCGCGACTCTGTACTGGGGCGGCGGCACGCCGTCGCTCCTCGGACCCGAGGCGTTCGAGCGCGCGGCCGACCTGCTCCTGGGGATCGCCCCCCGCAGCCACCGCCTTGAGTGGACGCTCGAGCTCAACCCCGGCGACGCGACGCGCGATCGCCTGCGCGTCTGGCGGGACCGGGGCGTGAACCGGATCTCGGTCGGCGCCCAGTCGTTCGACGCCGCGCGGCTCGAGTTCCTGGGGCGCACGCACGGTCCCGAGACCGCGCGGGAAGCGGTGTGCGCGGTCGCGGATGCCGGCTTCGAGGAAGTGTCGCTCGACCTGATCTTCGATCTCGAGGTCCCCGGAGTCTCTCCTGCCTGGCGGCGCCGCACGTGGGCGCGGGATCTCGCGATCGCCTTCTCCCTGCCGATCACCCACCTGTCGCTCTACGGTCTCACGATCGAATCCGGAACGGCGTTCGATGCGCGCGCCCGCGCGGGGGAGCGGCTGACCGCGTCGGACGCCGCGTACGCAGCGGAGTACCACGCTACTTGTCGCGCGGCCCGACGGGCCGGCTTCGAGCACTACGAGGTGTCGTCGTTCGCGAAGCCCGGCCACCGGGCGCGTCACAACGCCGCGTACTGGACCGGAGCACCCTATCTCGGCCTCGGGCCCGCGGCCCATTCCTTCGACGGCGTCCGGCGCTGGGCGAACGTCTCGTCCCTGACCTGCTGGGCCGAGGCGCTCGCGACCGGGGGCGACCCGCGTGCGTTCGTCGAGCTTCTCACGCCGCTCCAGCGGGAGCTCGAGACCCTCTACCTGGGTCTCCGGCGCGTGGAGGGCATCGAGTCCGACCACGTGCTTCTCGGCGGCCCGGCCGAAGCGGTTGCGCGTGCTCTCGTCCGCGAGGGGATGCTCGTCGAGCGGGACGCTCGGCTGGCCTGCACGGAGCGCGGATTCCTCCTCCTCGACGGAATGCTTGAGCGCATCGCCGACGCCGCATCCGCTTCGTTCGACAAGGTTCCGGGCCGCCCCTAGATTCCCTCGAGTCATGATCAAGGATCACGATCTCAACGAGCGCGAGGCGCTGGTCCTCGATGCCGTCATCCGGACGTTCGTGGAGACGGCCGCGCCCGCGGCATCCCGCACGCTCGCGCACAGGTACGAGCTCGGGGTCAGTCCCGCCACCATCCGCAACACGATGAGCGACCTGACCCGCAAGGGATACCTGTCGCAGCCGCACGCCAGCGCGGGCCGCATGCCCACCGACAAGGCGTATCGCTACTACGTCGACACCCTCATGCGCCCGGGAAAGCTGACGCCCGAAGAGACCGGACGGATCGAGGCCGCGCTGTGGCTCTCGCGTACCGTCGAGGAGCGTCTCCTCGCGCGGGCCGTGAAGGCGCTCTCGGTGGTCACGCAGGAGCTCGGTGTCGGGCTCGCCCCACGCATGGAGGAGGGAATCCTCGAGAAGATCGACCTCGTGGGTGTGTCCCGCGATCGCATGCTGATCGTCCTCGCGCTCCGTTCCGGGCCCGTGCGGACGATCTTCGTCGAAGGCGAGCGCGCCGATTCCGATGCCGCTCTCGATTCCGTCGCGGGGTTTCTGAACGAGCGGCTCGCGGGCCAGACCTTGCGCGAGATTCGCGAGACGTATCGCGACCGCCTGGCGGAGGCGCCCGCCGAGCATGCGGATCTCCTGAACATCTTCCTGGAGCAGGCCGACGGGCTGTTCGCGCCCCGGCCGCCCGCAGGAGACGACGTCGTGCTGGGGCCCACCGCGGGGCTCGCAGCGCAGCCCGAGTTCGCCGACCGCGAGCATCTTCGCTCCCTCCTGCAGCTGACCGAGCAGCGTGACCTCCTCGCGGAGGCGCTCCGCGATCGCCGCGCCGACGGGATTGTGATCTCCATCGGCGGGGAGCACGCGGTCGCGCCGCTGGTGGACTTCAGCATGGTGACCGCCGAGTACGAGATGGGAAGCGTGCACGGGACGATCGGCGTGATCGGTCCCACGCGCATGCCCTACGACCGCATGGTCTCGCTGGTCGAGTACACGGCCCGTCTCCTCTCGACGCTGGCACCGGGCGACTGAACCCGCGATGGCCGAGCGCGACTACTACGACGTCCTGAGAGTCGAGCGGACAGCCTCACGAGAGGACATCAAGCGGGCATACCGCAAGCTGGCGATGCAATACCATCCGGATCGGAATCCGGAAGATCCGGACGCGGGCGAGAAGTTTCGCGAGGCGAGCCGGGCCTACGAGATCCTCCACGACCCGGAGACGCGCGCGCGCTACGACCAGTTCGGCCACGCCGGCGTGAGCGGGATCGGCGGGGCCGGCTCCGGCGACTTCGACCTCTCCGACGCGTTGCGCGCGTTCATGCGGGACTTCGGCGGCTTCGAGGATCTGTTCGGTCGCTCGCGCGGTCGCGGCGGGCGTTCGCGTGGGCCGCTCAAGGGCAGCGATGTCCAGACCCGCCTCAAGGTGACGCTGGAGGAGGTCGCGACCGGTGTCGAAAAGACCCTGCGCGTCAAGCTCCTCCAGCGCTGTGCGGCATGCAGCGGACGGGGCAGCACGACCGGCGAGCCGGAGACCTGCCCCACGTGCCAGGGTGCGGGCGAGGTTCGGCAGGCGCAGCGCTCGATCTTCGGCCAGTTCGTGAGCCTCCACGTTTGCCCGCGGTGCGAAGGCGAGGGCAAGGTCGTCACCGATCCCTGCCGGTCGTGCGGGGGAGAGGGCCGGGTGCGGGAGGAGAAGCGGATCAAAGTCCGGATCCCGGCCGGGGTCGAGAGCGGGAACTACCTGACGCTTCGCCGCGAGGGGAACGTCGGGCCCCGCGGGGGGCCTCAGGGCGATCTCCTGATCGTGATCGAGGTCGAGCCCCACGAGGTTTTCGAGCGGCGGGGAGACGACGTCCTCCTGGAGCTCGGGATCTCGTTCCCCCAGGCGGCGCTGGGGGCGGAGGTCGAGGTCCCGACGCTGGACGGCGCCGCAACCCTGGGCATTCCGGCCGGCACCCAGTCGGGCAACGTGCTTCGTCTTGCGGGCCGCGGGATCCCGCGACTCGGCGGCGGACCGCGCGGAGACCTCCTGGCCCAGGTGTCGGTCTGGATTCCGACCCGGCTCTCGGCCGAGGAGCGGAGCGCGCTCGAGCGACTCGGCGAGTCCGAGAACTTCGTCCCGCCGAAGAGCGTGAAGGGGTTCTGGAGCAAGGTCCGCGAAGCGTTCACGACCTAGCATTCACCGCGTGCACATTCCCGCTCCCGTCGCGAATCGCGGCTCCTGGGTGGAGCTCGACCTGGCGGTCGCACCCGAGGACGAAGATCGGGTCGCGGCCGCCCTCTGGGCGTGCGGCAGCGTCGGGAGCTGGACGGTGGCACCGGGAATCGTCCGCGGATACTTCGCCGGAAACACGGAGGACCTCGAAGCGCGCTTCCGGAGAGCGTGGCGGGAAGTCTCCGGCGTGGGCTGGCACGCGGACCTGCGCGCGCGACACGCCCCCGACCGGGACTGGCTGGAGAGCTGGCGCGCGTCGGTGGAGCCCGTGGCCGTGACCTCTACCCTCTGGGTCGCACCACCGGGATGCGCGCTCGAATCGGACTCGCACCGCAGGGTCGTCGTGATCCAGCCCGGTCAGGGCTTCGGTACCGGGTCCCATCCGACCACCCAGGCGCTCCTCCGCTGGATCGAAGCCGAGCCCGGAGAGCGGGTCCTGGACGTCGGCTGCGGGAGTGGCGTGCTGGCGATCGCCGCCATCCTGCTCGGGGCCCGCGTCGCCATCGGTCTGGACGTCGACGGCGACGCGATCGCCAACGCGGACGAGAACCGGCGGAGCAACCCGGTCGGGGCGCGGCTTCACCTCGTGCGAGGCGGCGTTGGCGCGCTCGCCGCGCGCGCCCGGTTCGACCGTGTGCTCGCGAACCTCGACGGGCAGACACTCCCCGGTGTGGCCGGCCCGCTCCTCGACCGCTGTGCGCCGGGGGGCCGGCTCGGTGTCGCGGGACTCCTCGCCGGAGAGCGGGCCGGATTTCTCGACTCGCTGCGGGAAGCGGAGGCCGCGCATGGCCGGGGAACGATCGAAATCCTGGAGGAGCGGATCGACGAGGACACCTCGGCGGGCGATGCGTGGTGGAGCGCCTGGCTGACCCACCGCGGTGGGTCGTGAGCGCCCCTCCGTTTCCCGGGCCGCCGTGGTGCCTGACTCCCCAGCGGATCGCGGCCGTCGACCGGGCCGCGATCCGGGCCGGGCTCCCCGGCGCCGCGCTCATGGAGACGGCCGGGATCGCGGTGGCGGAAGAGATCCTCGCCCGCTGGCCCGGCGGCCGGGTCGTCGTCTTCGCCGGCGGCGGGAACAACGGGGGTGACGGTCTCGTCGTGGCGCGGCTCCTCCACGGTGCCGGTCGGCCCGTCGAGCTCGCCCTCTTCTTCGATCCGCCTTCGTCGTCGAGCGACGCCGCGCTCCAATGGCGCCTGGTCGAGCCGCTCGGCCTGCCGACGGCGCGGATCGGAAGCGCGGAGGAGGGTCGGGCCGCCGTCGTGCGCGCGAGGGACGCGGCCTGTGTCGTCGACGCCCTCCTGGGGACCGGCCTCACGGGCGAGGTGCGGGAGCCGATCCGAAGCGCGATCGGCGCGCTGGACGATTCGGGGGTCCCCATCGTGGCGATCGACGCACCCTCCGGGCTGGACGGCGCGACGGGAAGGGTCCGCGGAGCCGCCGCGCATGCGGCCGTGACCGTGACGCTCGGTTTCCCCAAGCCGGGTCTCTTCCTGGCGGACGGTCCCGAGCTGGCGGGAAGGCTCGTTCTCGCGCCCCTCGGCTACTCCACCGACGCCCTGGACGCGGCGGGGGACGATCCGCTCGAGTGGATCCCGCTCGCGACAGCACGGGCCGCCCTCCCCCCTCGGCCCCACGACGCCCACAAGGGAACCGCCGGCCGGCTCCTCGTCGTGGCCGGCTCCGCGGAGTATCGCGGGGCGGCCGCTCTCGCCGCGAAGGCCGCGCTCCGCTCCGGCGTCGGCCTCTGTGTGATCGCCGCTCCCGAGCCCGCGGCGGCGCTCGTCCTCGAGGCGTCGCCCGAGGCGATCGCGATCACGCTTCCCGTGTCCCGGGGGGGCGGACTCGGACCCCGCGCCGCGGAGCTGGTCGCGCGCGCGGCCCGGCAGGCGGACGCGGTCGCGGTCGGACCGGGCCTCGGGACAGGGGCAGGGGTGCGGGAGGTCGTCCGCGCCGCGCTCTCCGCGCCCGTCCCCGCCGTCGTGGATGCGGACGCGCTGAACGCGCTCGCGGGCGATCCGTCGCCGGTGGCTCGGAGTGCCCCCGTCGTCCTCACTCCGCACCCGGGAGAGCTCGGCCGCTGGCTCGGGCGGCCCGCGAGCGAGGTGGACGGAGCGCGGGTGGAGGCCGCCCGCGAGGCCGCCGCGCGCTGGCGGTCGCACGTCGTCCTCAAGGGGTCACCGACCGTGGTCGCAGATCCGGACGGCGCCGCGGCGCTCAACCTGACCGGGAATCCCGGACTCGCCACCGGCGGGAGCGGCGACGTCCTCACCGGACTCCTCGGTTCGCTGCTCGCGCAGGGGGTACCGGCGCCGCTCGCCTGTCGGGCCGCCGTGTGCCTCCACGGGCTGGCGGCCGATTGGGCAAGTCGGGACCTCGGCGAGCGCGGGATGACGCCGAGCGACCTGTTCCGCTACCTCCCGCTCGCGATCCGCGAGGTCGAGACCGGACGCGGCGGACATCTCCTGGAAGCGCTCGACCATCGCTATGGCTCGCTCCTAGCCGCGGGGCTCGCGTGAGATGCGGGGGCGCGGCGTTCGTCGTCGCGGTCCTGACGGCCTGCGCTGCGCCGGCGTCGATGGGCGGCGGGAGCGCGCCGGTCGGCGAGCAGCCCGCGTTCGACTCCTCTCGCGCGAACGAGTGGGTGACGA
>JAICNR010000049.1 GCA_025931135.1 Gemmatimonadota bacterium
CCGCGACGTGCCGATCGTCCTGATCACGTCCCAATCCGGCGCCCAGAACACCGCGGCCGGCTTCGCCGCGGGGGTGACGGACTATCTGACCAAGCCGTTCCGCCCCGCTCACGTGCGGGCGCGAGTGCAGGCCTGGCTCCAGCGCAGGAAGGCCGGGGCACAAGGGACATGAACGCCGCGCGCCGGGCCCGCGCGGTCGCGTGGCTGAGCCGCGCTTCATCCGCATTCGTTGCGCTCGTTTCCGTGGTCGTGCTGGTCGGGTGGGGGCTCGACGTCGAACCGCTGAAGGGTGGTCTTCGCGGGCGGGTTGCGATGAACCCCGCCTCCGCCGTCGGGTGCGCGGTCGCTGCGTGCGCACTGTGGATGTGGCACCGGCGACAGCGCGGGATTCCGCCTCGCTCGATCGTCCCCACGCGAGTGGCTGCCGCCCTCGTCATCGCGCTGGGAGTGGTCACGTTCGCCGGCTACGCCCTGGGGCGGAACCTCGGAGTGGACCAGCTGCTGTTCGGCGCACGGCTCGACGGCAACCGGATCGCTCCCAACAGCGGGTTGGGCTTCGCGCTGATCGGCGCGGCGCTCTGGCTCCTGGATTCCCCGCGCGCCATGAAGGCGCATGCCGCGGAGCTGGTCGCGCTGATGGCGATCGGGATCTCCGGCGTGTCGCTGCTCGGCTACGCGTACGGGGTGGCCGAGATGTACGGTCTCGGCGAGCACATCCCCATGGCCCTGGGAACCGCCATCGCGATGTTCGGGCTCGGCTGGGGGATTGTCTTCGCCCGGCCGGACGAGGGGTTCGTCTCCCTGTTCATCGGCGACGATCCCGGTGGACTTCTCGCGCGGCGCATCCTCCCGGCTGCCGTCCTGCTCCCCATGGCATTCGGCTTGGTGGTGATCAGCGGCGAGCGCCGGGGATTCATGAGCTTCGACCTCATGATCTCGATCGCCGTGGTGGTGGGGGACTTCGTGATTGCGGCGCTCATCGCCTTCACGGCCCGGTCCCTGATGATCGCAGATCGAGCGCGCCGGACGAGCGAGCGGTACAGCGAGGCCCAGTACCTCACCACGCGGGTCCTCGTCGACGCCGGGACGATGGAAGAGGCGATTCCGCGCGTGCTGCAGACCGTATGCGAGAGCCTGGAGTGGGACATGGGAATCCGCTGGCGTGTTGACCCCGACGCGCAGGACCTCGAGAGCCGGGAGATCTGGATCTCGCCCGGGCTGAAGTCGCACGCGCTCGCCGACCTCAGCCGTACCTTCCGCTTCCGCAGCGGGATCGGCCTGCCGGGCCGGGTCTGGAGCTCGGGACGCGCGTCCTGGATCGTCGACGTCGTCCGGGACCCCAACTTCCCGCGGGCGCCCGCGGCGCTCGAGTCGGGGCTGCACGGCGCGTTCGCGTTCCCGATCATGGGACCCGGCGGATTCCTCGGGGTGATGGAGTTCTTCAGCACGGAAGAGCGAGCGCCGGAGGAAGCGCTCCTCAGCCTGTTCGAGGGCGTGGGCGGTCAGGTCGGGTTGTTCATGGAGCGCAAGCGGGGCGAGGTCGAGCTCGCTCGAGCGAAGGTCGCGGCGGAAGCCGCCACCCAGGCCAAGTCGGACTTCCTCGCCAACATGAGCCACGAGATCCGGACGCCGATGAACGCCATCATCGGCATGTCCGATCTCCTGGCCACGACCGAGCTCGAGCCTCAACAGCACGAGATGGCGGAGACGATCCGCATGAGCGGACAGCACCTGCTCGCGATCATCGACGACATCCTCGACTTCTCGAAGATCGAATCCGGGATGCTCGAGATCGAGAACGCCCCGTTCGACCTCGCCGATTGCGTGGAGGAGTCGCTGCAGCTGGTCGCGCCGCGACTCATGGGCGCCAACGTCGAGCTGACGCACGTCGTCGAGGATTCGGTTCCGCGGACGATCATGGGAGACGCCGCGCGGTTGCGGCAGGTGATCATGAACCTGGTGACGAACGCGATCAAGTTCACGCCGCAGGGGGAGGTCTCGGTCACGGTGTCCGCGCGGAGGCTGGCGGACGCGCGCTACGAGATCCTGTTCACGGTGCGGGACACCGGAATCGGGATCCCGCAGGAGCGCTTCGACCGGCTGTTCAAGATGTTCAGCCAGGTCGACGCGTCCACGACGCGACGGTACGGCGGCACGGGACTCGGGCTGGCGATCAGCAAGCGGCTGACCGAGCTGATGGGGGGGCGGATCTGGGCCGAGAGCGAGCCCGGAAAGGGATCGACGTTCCGGTTCACGCTCGTCGCCGAAGAGGTCGAGGCGCCGGGCTTGTCCGCTCCGGAGGCGGATCTCGAGCGTGTCGCGGGCAAGCGGGCTCTGATCGTCGACGACAACCGGAACAACCGCCTCCTGCTCAAGCTCCAGATGGAGCGCTGGGGAATGATCGTTCGGGAGACCGCTTCATCGCCGATGGCCCTGGCCTGGGTCGACCGCGGGGATCCCTTCGACGTGATTCTCCTCGACTACCAGATGCCGGGGATGGACGGCGTAGAGCTGGCGCGGAGGATCCGGGACACGCGCGGTCCGCGCGCACCGGTCATGATCCTTCTTTCGTCCGTAGGACAGCGGCCGGCGGACGCGAATTCCACTTCGGGCATCGCGGCCATCCTCTGGAAGCCGCTGAAGCTCTCCCAGCTGAGGGACCGACTCCTCGAGACGCTCGGATCCGCGGGCACGTCGGCGCCGGGAGCGGAGGCGGGTGCGGCGCGACCGGGCGTGCCGCCGAGAGACCTCAGAATCCTCCTCGCCGAGGACAATCCCGTCAACCGCATCGTCGCCGCGCGGCTCCTCGAGCGCCTCGGCTACACGGCCGACGCGGCGAGCAACGGGCGCGAGGTGCTGGAGCGGCTGGAGGAGAAGCCCTACGACGTCGTGCTGATGGACGTCCAGATGCCCGAGCTGGATGGTCTCGAGACGAGTCGCGAGATCTGCGCCCGGTGGCCGGCCAGCGAGCGGCCCCGCCTCGTGGCGATGACGGCCGAGGCGATGGAAGGAGATCGGGAGAGGTGCCTGGCGGCGGGCATGGAGGACTACCTCGTCAAGCCCGTCACACTGGATCAGCTCGCGGGAGCCCTCGCGCGGTGTTGCGGGACGGGGACCGTCGCCGGCTCCGTTCGTGACGGCGGCCCGCCGGCGGCTTCGGACGTGATCGACCGGGTCGTGATCGGTCAGCTCCGCGAAGATCTTGGCGACGGCCCGTTGCGGGAAGTCGTGGCGACGTTCATCGACCGGACGCCCGCGGCGATCGCCGAGCTCCGCGCGGCCGGGTCGCGCAACGATGTCGAGGCCATGCGGCGGATAGCCCACGGAATCAAAGGCACCAGCGCCACCCTGGGTGCGAGCAGGCTGGCGGAGGAGTGTGCCGAGATCGAGCGCCTGGCCCGGTCCGGAGAGGTGCCCGGCGCCGCGGCCCGTGTCAGCGCCCTCGAAGCCAGCTATCGCGCGGCCGAGGCGGGTCTGGCGGCCGAGATCAGAACCTAGACGAAGCCGGGCACCTTCCGAGCGCCCAGTCTCAGGCGGGAATCAGCGAGCGAAGCGCCTCGTTCCGGGGGTGAGACGCGAATGCCTCCTGCAACTCCACCGGTAGGTTCGACTCCATCGCCGCCATCGCGACCGCTGCGCGCCGCAGCGAAGATTGGCTCCCCCCTTCGTCGCCCAACGCCTGCTGAATCTCCGCCGCCCGCTGGAACGCGGCGCGCTCGAGCGCGATGAACCCGAGCTCGGCAGCCAGCTCGCCGGCCTCCGCGAGCCGGCGCGCCACCTCGCCCGTGGGTTGCTGAACCGCTTCTGCGTCTGCCGCGAGGTAGAGGACCAGCGCGCGGGTCGGTGGCTGCTCGCTCTCCTCCGGTGAGGGAGGCTCCACGATCTTGCCGATCCGCGCCGAGGCGCGAGCGAGGTGAGCGCGTGCGATGGGCTCGATGGTGGGGTGACCCATCCGGGTAGCCGCCTCCACGGCATCGGAAAAAGCCCGAACGGCCTTCTCCCAATCTCCAAGCGCAGCGGCCAGGCGACCCTCGTCGAGTCGCAGGGTATCCTCGAGCTCCTCCATTTCGATCTCGGACGCGACACGCCGCGCTTCATCGAGCCTGGCCGCGCCACGCTCGAAATCGAGCGCGGCCAAGAAAGCCTGAAACAGGAGCAACCGCGCGCGAATCCGATCGTCTCCACGCAGCGTATTCTCGCCCTCCCGAAGGCATGTCTCCAGGAGACCGATCGCCTTGCCGATCCTGCCCAGCGAGAGATGGCAGCTCGCCTGGTTTTGAAGGCTCAAGAAGCGCATGTATGGCCACCCCATCTCTTCCGATGCCGACTCCACATCAAGGAACCGGGTCAATGCGTCGTTCCAGTCCCCACATTCTGTCGCTAATGTACCCAGGTTCAGTAGGACACCGGTCCTGAAGCGCCGGTCGCCAACCTCTTCGATCAGGGCGAGTGCCTTGTGATAGCATGGCTCGGCAGCCTTCGGATCGTTCCTTAGATCGTCCATGACGTTTCCGATGTTGATGTAACACTTCGCCTCCCCAAGGCGATCCTCGAGCCGGCGGTAGATCCCGATGGCTATGTCCAACTGCGCCAATGCGCCAGCGGCATCGGAGCTGTAGTAGAGCACCAACCCGAGACCCAGACGGAGATCGGCGGTCACTCGTTCCTCCGTGGCGGGGACCCGCTCGAGTCCGCTTTCGAACATGACCCGCGAGTCTCCGAGCTGACCGCGGAGCGCGGCGATATGACCGCGGTATCGCATCGCTTGTCCCACCCACTCACTGCGTCTGCATTCCGATCCGAGCTCGTCCAGTCGCGCGAACAAGGAATCGGCGGCGTCATACCGACCGCGGTCTAGCAGGACCACGCCATAGTGGAGCATCATGGAGGCACGATCGGCCACGTCCGTCAAGACATCTGGCCGATCAGCTTGGACCGTAGCGAGCTGTCCGAACCAGCGTTCGGCTGCCGGCAGGTCGTATCGGGCGGCGGCCGTCATCGCGGCTCGATACAGGTGGGGAACGGCACGCTCGCGGAGGTCCGCCTCCCAGTAATGATGGGCAAAGAACGGCGCCTCCGCCTCGACCCGCTCGGCGTAATGAACCTCGCCCAGTTGCGCGGCGGACTCGTGCAGGACTTTCCGGAGCCGCGTCAGAATCCCACCGTAGGCGACCTCTTGCATGAGAGCGTGCCGGAATCGCCTCGTGTGTTCGACCCCGACTGGCTCCACGAACGCTTGTTCTTCGAGAGTGGAAAGAACCCGGTCGAATGCCATAGGCTGTGGATCCAGAGCGTACATCCGATGGAGGAGCTCCACCGAGAACTGCGGCCCTAGCACCGACGCCATTTGAATAGCCAGCCGAACGGGACCCTCGAGGCGATCGATGCGCGACTGGAGCAGGCCCTGAACGGTGCCCGGAACCGATTGCGCCGCTTCCTCCACCGTCGCGCTCAACGATCGGGCGAGCTCCTCGAGATACAAGGGGTTCCCCTGGCTTCGGCGCAGGATTTCCCGGCGCACCTCCGGCCGCATCGTGTCCAAAAGTCCGCCGAGGATCGCGGTGGAGGCGTCCTCACCCAGCTCCTCCAGTCGCAGCGTGGCCGTGTCGCTGGCAAGCCAGTCGGGACGCCCGCCGGGTCGCGTGGTGAGAATGATGCCCACTGCCTTCCGAGCGGCCGCAGGGATCAGGTACGCTAGGAACTCCTGGCCTTCCTCGTCTGCCCAGTGGACATCCTCGATCACGATCACGGTTGGCTGTCGGCGTGCGGAGGCGGCGATGATGGCGGCCAGAGCGATCCACCGGTTCTGCCGCGCGGCTCTGGGATCGACGACCTCAGGGAACTCTTCATCTAGGAGGCCTTGGGGGCACGCTTCCCTGGCAAGTCCGACGACCCCGCGCCGATGCTCTGTCGCGAGGTCTTCGAGGATCCCGGTCCCCCGCTCAATCGCCGATGCCACCGGGTCATCCGATTCCAGGACCAAGATCTTCCGGAAGATCTCCGCGGCAGGGGAAATCTGTCCTGGGATGTGGATCTGCGAAAACCCGACTTCTATGACCAGCTCCTCCGCCTCCGATACCGCCACCCCCTGGGCGATCAACCGGCTCTTCCCTGCGCCAGCTTCCGCTTCGATCAGGAGTACCTGTCCGTCTCCCGCCGCGATCCGATCCAGGAAGCTGCCCAGAGTCTCGAGCTCTCGCTCACGGCCGACAAACGGTGTGAGCTTCGGAAGCCGAGCATCGGTCGCCGAACTGACTCCGATAACACGGTGAACCCGAAGTGGCTCGGACTTCCCCTTGACGGTGACCGGCGGGACCTCCTGGGTATCGAATCGGTGGGCGATGCGCTCGTAGAGCGAATGGCTTATCAGGATCGTGTCCGGTTCCGCGGCTCCCTCGAGACGCGAGGCGACGTTGACGGTGTCGCCCATCACGGTGTATTGCATTCGGCTCTGGGAGCCCATATCCGCCGCAACCACGTCACCGAGATTGAGACCCACGCGCAGGGATAGGGGGTGGGTGGAGACGTCGTTCCGTCGCGCTACGACGTGAAGCATGTCGAGGGCCGCCAGAATCGCCCGCTCCGCGTCGTTCTCGTGAGCGAGCGGGGCGCCGAAGAGCGCCATGATGGCGTCTCCGATGTACTTGTCGACGTACCCTTCGTACCGATGAACCGAATCGGACAGTTCCCCGAGGAGGCGCTGCATGATCAGGCTCACCTCCTCGGGGTCCATCTGTTCCGACATGCTGGTGAAACCCTTAAGATCCGCGAACAACACTACGACTTCCCGCCGGTCGCCCCGGAGCTCCTGCTGAGCGGCCTCGAACTTGGCGCGGAGCTCGGGGGGGATTTCGGGGAGGGGAGGCGCGGTAGCTTCGGGAGCCGGGGGAGGAGCGGGGGCGGCGACTACAGTTCTTGTGCCGCATTCGGGGCAAAACTTCGCGACTGCTGGGAGCGCTGCCCCGCACTCCATGCAGAATTTCGGGTGTGGTGATTCCATTGACATTCCTATCAGATTGTAGTTATTCTATAGTCTGTCACCATTCTACGCAAATCCTCGTTGTCAGGGAGGCATCCCCCGTGCACGGATCCCGCTCGCTTCTTGCGTTCCTGGTAGGCCTAATGTTCGTCTTCGCCTGCCAAGGTGATCAGGAGATTCCTTCCGAGCCCGGTCGCGGGGTAGACCTGTCCGCCGGCGGCCCGTGCAAGGATTCGACCTTTACCTCGGCTGTCGCCGTCTACGCCGACCCCACGGTGCAGAACGCCAAGCTCCAGGCTTGCAAGGACATCCTGGCGCTGGTGAAGCAGAACAAGCTCGGTCAGGCCGAGTTGGGGATCGATGCGCTTCTGGTGGGGATCTCCAGCGACTATCATGGTGGAGCGGGTGGCTTGACGGCGGTTGGATCGACTTCGCTGTATCAGGCGGTCGCCAATTTCACCGAGGCCGTCTGCGGGCTCGCTCCCGGGCTCAGCGATTCCGAATGTCTCACTCCCAACAATCTGGACGAAACGACGGGGATCGGTGAAGACGATCTCGAAAGCTGGATGGCGGTGGGTCCCCTTTCCAGCGAGGAGCTGGTGAAGTACCTGGTCCCCAATGAGATCTTCGGCTTCGGCCTGGAGGGAACAGATGGGACGTACGTGACCTTCGCCGCGCGTCCGCGTACCGAGCTCGACGGGCCGTGCCCGGAGAACTTCCCGAACGACTGTCAGGACGACGTGAACGACGTCGACGTCGACGGGCCGTTCGACTTCCTCTACGTCGAGAGCTGCGCGGTCTTCGGCGAGAAGCATATCCGCTGCCCGGATGAAGGGTGCGAGTTCGGGGAGACTGCGGAAACCGGGCTGGGCCTGGTAACGGATGACGCCTGCACTGCAGCCGGCTACACAATGATGGGGTTCTGGGGCCGGTTCGCGTATGAAGCGACGCGGCCGATGCAATGGGTGATCCATGCGACCCCCGCGTACGCCGGGCTGACGACGAAGTTCGGCGCGGGCAGTCCCATTGTTCTGGCCGACGGCGATCCGCGGCGGCGGGATGTGCATGTCGATGTCACGGCGAACTACCCGTCGGGGTCGGAAGGGACGATCATCCAGATCCTCGATCATGGCATCGTGATCGCGAGCTGTGTGACCATCGCCAACGGCACGTACACGTCGTACTGCGATATGTCGCCGCTCGTGCCCGAGGACCTCGATCTGCTCGTGACGGCCGCGAAGACCGGAGGGGACGGAGCCTATAACGCCTCTCAGGCGTTGGAGCTGGGACCTGGGAATCCGGAGCGCGGAGTTTTGACCACGGTGACGTTCAATCTCCAGCCGCCGGGCAAGAAGAAGAACTAGCCCGCTGCCATCGTAACGCAGCGAAGCCCCGTCGCCGGCAGACCGGCGGCGGGGCTTTGCTCTTTCGGTCACCCGGACGAGGTCCTGAGCGTTCGCTCTACGCGCCTTAGCGGCGAGCGCGCCCACGCTTCCGCCCCCAGACCTGGGTGGTCAGGAAGCTGACGACGACGGTCTCGGGATCCCGGGCGATGCGGTCGCACTCAGTCAGGACGCGGTCGAGCTCGGACTCCTCGATCGCCCCGTCGGCGAGGATCCGCTGGCGGTGGGTCCCGGCCAGGTCGACGAGGAGTCGCTTCACGGGGTGGACCCCCTGGAGCGCGATCGTCGCCGTGCGGATCCGGACGTCCTCGAGCCCGGCTTCCCGGAGCAGCGTATAGGTCCCGCACCCCGCAGCCAGATCGCCTCCGGCCGCGGAGTACGCGTCACGGGTGAGGTCGCGTAACCGGCCCCACGAAGGATGATCGGGGTAGCAGCGCCAGGCGGCGGAGTCAGGCTCCTGGAGCGCGACCACCCCGCCCGGTCGCGCGAGCCGCACTATTTCGGCCAGGAGCTCCGCCGCGTCCGCCCCCGCCGACAACAGGAAGCGTTCGTGAACCAGGTGGAACGACTCCTCCGGCAGCGAGGTCCGCTCCGGCGGCGTGTCGAGCAGCCGCACGTTGTCGAGCTTGCTCCGGATGCCGAATTCCCGCGCCGCCAGCTGCAGGGGAGTGCGCGGCTCGACTCCGATGATCCGGCCGGACGGGCCGCTGCGGCGGCTCAGGGGCTCCAGGATGCCCATCGCGCCGCACCCCAGGTCCACGCACTGCCATCCGGGCTGGACATCGATCTGGTCCAGCCAGCTCTCGACCTCGGGATCCCAGATCTGGGACTGGAGCCGCGACCGCCCGGGATCGCGGGCGTCCAGATGGAGGCCCGGGACCTCCAGGGACGTCAATCCAGATGCCGCTCGTCCGCGCCCGTGTAGACCTGCCGTGGGCGCGCGATCCGCTGGTCTTCGTCGACCAGCATCTCCTGCCACTGCGCCAGCCAGCCAGCGGTGCGGGCGATCGCGAACAGGACGGGGAACATCGCGGTCGGGAATCCCATCGCCTGATAGATGATCCCCGAATAGAAGTCGACGTTGGGGTACAGCTTGCGCCCGACGAAGTACTCGTCCTCGAGCGCGATCTTCTCGAGCTCGACCGCGATGTCGATGAGCGGGTTCTTCCCGGTCACGGCGAACACCTGCTCGGCCAGCTCGCGCAGGATCTTCGCGCGCGGGTCGTAGTTCTTGTAGACCCTGTGACCGAAGCCCATCAACCGGAACTCCCCCTTCTTTACTCGCTCCACGTACTTGGGCACCTCGCTCACGTTGCCAATCTCCTCCAGCATCTTGAGGACGCGCTCGTTGGCGCCTCCGTGCAGCGGGCCGTACAGCGCGGCGCAGGCGGCGGCCACGGCCACGTAAGGGTCGGCGTGCGAGCTTCCGACCGCTCGCATCGTGCTCGTGCTGCAGTTCTGCTCGTGGTCGGCGTGGAGCACGAACAGAACGTCGAGCGCGCGCTCCAGGGTCGGGTCCGGCTTGTAGCCGGTCTCCGTAGCCCGGTACATCATGTTCAGGAAGTTGCCGGTGTAGCTGAGGTCGTTGTCGGGATACGCGTAGGGCATCCCCGCGCTGTAGCGGAAGGCGAACGCAGCGATCGTCGGCATCTTGGCGATCAGCCGGACGATCTGCTTCTGCCGGACTTCCGGATCCTGGATCTGACGCGATTCCGGATAGAACGTGGACAGGGCCGCCACCGTGCTCACGAGCATGCCCATGGGGTGGGCATCGTATCGGAAGCCGTCCATGAAGCGCTTGATCTTCTCGTGGATGATCGTGTGATGGGTCACGTGCCAGTTCCAGTCCGCCAGCTGCTCTGCCCGTGGGAGCTCGCCTTCCAGCAACAGATAGGCGACTTCCAGGAACGACCGTTTCCCGGCCAGATCCTCGATCGGATACCCCCGATAGCGAAGGACCCCCTGTTCGCCGTCGATGAACGTGATCGAGCTCTTGCACGACGCGGTGTTCGTGTAGCCCGGGTCGTACGTCATGAGGCCGAAATCGGACTCCGACCGCTTGATCTTCCGCAGATTCGCGGCCGGGATAGCGGCGCCGTACTCAGGATACGTCCCGTACACGATCGGCAGCTCGTGCCGCTCGCCGGTCCGGTTGTCGATGATCGTGACGCTGTCCGACACTGAATCCTCCTCTGGGAACGGATGGCCGGGCGAACGCCGCCGCCGGCGCGTGGAATCGCTAAAGTCTAGAACTTCACGTGAAGAAGCGCCGGTGGGGCGGCCTAGTTCACGCCGCCTGTCAGACGCTTTACGAGGGGGCTCACCAGCACCGCCACGATTCCGGCGCCGCCCACGATCATCGCCACGTTCGAGAACAGCGCCGACGGCGCGAGGGTCTCGAGGAACCCTGCCGCAAGACCGGCGAACAGGCTCCCGAGAGCTACCGCCATGAACCAGACCCCCATCATCTGACCCACCCTGCCGCGCGGAGAGAGCTTGGTCATCGACGACAGGCCCACCGGCGAGAGGGCCAGTTCGCCGCACGTATGGAGGAAGTAGGTAACCACCAGCCAAGACGGAGATACGGGGTTCTCGGGGGTGGCGTTCGCCGCGCCCCAGGCCAGCACGAAGAAGCCGGCCGCGAGCCCCAGCAGGCCCAACCCGAACTTGAGCGCCATCGAAGGGTTGGCATTCCGTCGCGCCAGCCAGGTCCAGAGGATGGCGAAGACGGGCGCCAGCACGACGATGAAGAACGAGTTGATCGACTGGAGCGTGCTCGCCGGCGCCTCCCAACCGAACATGACCCGGTCGGTGAGCCGCTCGGCGAACAGGTTCAGCGACGAGCCGGCCTGCTCGAATCCCGACCAGAAGATGGCCGCGAGCAGGAACAGCCAGAAGATGACGATCAACCGCTTCTTCTCGATGGTGGTATGGCCCTTGGACAGAAGCAGATAGCCGAAGAAGGCAATGGCCAGCACGATGATGGAAACCCCCAGGCCCTGGGCCACGGACTCGAGGGGGATACGGATCATGCCGGACACGGCCAGGGCGACGATGCCGATCACCAGCAGGCCGACCACGGCTATCGTGCGGTGGAAGTTCGTGGCGCGCCGGGCCAGCGTGGTCGCGTCGTCGTCGATGGCGAGGGCGCCGGCGGAACCCAGGTGCTTCCCGCCCAGCCGGTACTGGATCAATCCCGCGACCATCCCGATCCCGGCCAGCGAGAATCCCAGGTGCCAGTTGTAGCCTTCGCCGAACAGACCGCAGAGGATCGGTCCCAGGAACCCTCCGAGGTTGATTCCCATGTAGTAGATGGAGAAGCCGGCATCCCGGCGTCCGCCGCCCTCGGGATAGAGGTCGCCGACCATGGCGCTGATGTTCGGCTTGAGGAGCCCGGTCCCGATGACGATCAGACCGAGTCCGAGGTAGAACGTCGAGATCGTGGGGATGGCCATGCTGAAATGCCCGGCAGCGATGATGCAGCCGCCGACGAAGACGGACTTCCGCTGGCCCCAGAGCTTGTCCGCAACCCATCCGCCGGGGAGAGCCATGAGGTAGACCATGGACGTGTAGAGCCCATAGATGGCCCCCGCCATGGAAACACTCAGACCAAGCCCCGGGTTCGCGCCGGACGCCGCGTCCACCATGAACAGGACGAGGAGCGCACGCATCCCGTAATAGGAGAAGCGCTCCCACATCTCGGTGAAGAACAGCGTGCCGAGGCCGCGCGGGTGGCCGAACCAGCTGCGATCCGTGAACGCGGTCTCGACGCCCGCCTCGGCGGCGCGCGGGTCGAAAACCTCGGTGGGCAGGTCGTCGGTCATCGGGTGCTCCGGCTCGGGGGGCGCTGGCGGCTCACGATGGAATCGCGTCAACATGGCGCGAGAGGCCCTTCCGTGACAAGACCGGGGGCGCGGGGTCAAACAAAGCGCCCGGACGCGACCGGCTGGCGCCCGTGTCGCCCGGAAGTAGAATCGCGCGCATGGACCCGCGTGATTTCGAAACGCTGGGAGCGTTCTATCTCGGCCGCGTGCAAACGCAGGATGGAGGCGGGGACGACGGTCCGCTCCTTCTCTACGATTCGCGGGACCTGACGACCCACGCGGTGTGCGTGGGGATGACGGGGAGCGGGAAGACCGGCCTCTGCATCGATCTCCTCGAGGAAGCGGCCCTCGACGGCGTTCCCGCGATCGCGATCGATCCGAAGGGCGATCTCGGGAATCTGCTCCTGACGTTCCCTGAGCTCCGCCCGGAGGACTTTCGCCCGTGGATCGACGAGGAGGCGGCCAGCCGGAAGGGCTTCGACCCGGACGCGTTCGCGGCCGCCGAGGCGAGGACCTGGCGCGACGGCCTCGCGGCATGGGGCCAAGACGGAGAGCGGATCCGGCGTCTGAAGGAAGCGGCGGAGTTCTCCATTTACACGCCGGGGTCGACGGCCGGGATCCCGCTCTCGATCCTGCGATCGCTCGACGCACCGCCGGCCGCCGTCCGCGAGGACGCCGAGCTCCTCGGCGATCGGGTCCAGACCACGGTCTCGAGCCTCCTCGGGCTCCTGGGCCTGGACGCCGACCCCGTGCAGAGCCGCGACCACATCCTGGTCTCGACCATCCTGCACGGCCTCTGGCGCGACGGGCGCGGACTCGATCTCGCGGGGCTGATCCACGCCGTCCAGGATCCGGCCGTCGAGAAGGTCGGCGTGATGGACCTGGAGGCGTTCTATCCCGCGAAGGAGCGGTTCGCGCTCGCGACGCGGATCAACAACGTGATCGCGGCCCCGTCGTTCGGGACCTGGCTCGAGGGCGAGCCGCTCGACGTCGACCGGCTCCTGTGGTCGGAGTCCGGCAAGCCGCGCGTGTCGATCGTCTCGATCGCGCACCTCTCCGACCCCGAGCGCATGTTCCTGGTCGCGCTCCTCCTAAACGAAATTGTGGGCTGGGTGCGGGCGCAGCCCGGCACGTCGAGCCTGCGCGCGATCGTCTACATGGACGAGATCTTCGGCTTCTTCCCGCCGGTCGCGAACCCGCCGTCGAAGACACCGCTCCTCACGCTCCTCAAGCAGGCGCGCGCGCACGGGCTGGGCGTCGTCCTCGCCACGCAGAACCCGGTCGACCTGGACTACAAGGGGCTCTCGAACGCGGGAACGTGGTTCCTCGGCCGGCTCCAGACGGAGCGCGACAAGGCGCGGGTCCTGGAGGGGCTGGAGGGCGTGACGAAAGGGGGCTTCGACAGGACACGCGCGGACTCCACTCTGTCCGGCCTCGCGAAGCGGGTCTTCCTCATGCACGACGTCCACGAGAAGGAGCCGGTCGTGTTCGAGACCCGCTGGGCGATGTCGTACCTCCGGGGACCGCTGACGCGCGCGGAGATCCAGCGGTTGAGCGCGGGCACGCGAACGGTGGCGACCGAGGCGCCCGGCCTCGAACCGGTCGCGGCTAGCGAGGCCGCGGCGCCGGCCGCGGCCGGAAGCCGCCCGGTCCTGCCGCCCGAGGTGCCGCAGGCCTGGATACCGGTCCGGGAAAGCGCGGACGGGATCGTGTACGAGCCCGCGCTCCTCGGCGTCGCCTCGGTCCGGTTCGAGAACGCGAGGGCCGGCGTCCGCGAGGAGCGGAAGCTCATGGTCGCCGCGCCGATCCAGGGCGGCCCGGCGGCGATCGACTGGGGCGGGGGCCGCGCGCTCGAGATCGATCCCGCCGACCTCGAGAATCGGCCGGCAGACGGGGCGGGGTTCGGCGATCCTCCGGCGGAGGCCGCCGATCCGAAGCGCTACCGCGCATGGGCGAAGTCCTTTGCGGACTGGGTCTATCGCGACCAGGAGCTGACGATCTGGAAGAGCCCGAGCTCGGGGCTCCATTCGCGCCCGGACGAAGACGAGCGCGCGTTCCGGATCCGGCTCCAGCAGGCAGCGCGCGAGGGCCGCGACACGTCGGCCGACGCCCTTCGCGCGCGGTGGGAGAAGCGGATCGCCGCCGCCGAGGCTCGCCTCAGGACGGCCGCGGCCGCGGTGGCGCGGGAGGCGGACCAGGCGAAG
>JAICNR010000003.1 GCA_025931135.1 Gemmatimonadota bacterium
CTCGCGCACGTCGTCCTTGTCGGGGAGCCCGAGATGCTCCTTGGGCGTCACGTAGCAGAGCATCGCGCAGCCGTACCAGCCGATCATCGCCGCGCCGATCGCGCTCGTGATGTGGTCGTAGCCGGGCGCGACGTCCGTCGTGAGGGGCCCCAGCGTGTAGAACGGGGCCTCGTCGCACCATTCGAGCTGCTTGTCCATGTTCTCCTTGATCATGTGCATCGGGATGTGGCCGGGTCCCTCGTTCATGACCTGGACCTCGTGCTCCCACGCGCGGCGGGTGAGCTCGCCCTGGGTCTCGAGCTCGGCGAACTGGGCCGCGTCGTTGGCGTCGGCGATGGAACCGGGACGCAGACCGTCGCCGATCGAGAACGATACGTCGTATGCCGCCAGGATCTCGCAGATCTCGTCCCAGCGGGTGTAGAGGAAGCTCTCCCGGTGGTGCGCAAGGCACCACTTCGCCATGATGGAGCCCCCGCGCGAGACGATCCCGGTCACGCGGTTCGCCGTCAGCGGGATGTACCGCAGGAGCACGCCGGCGTGGATCGTGAAGTAGTCGACACCCTGCTCGGCCTGCTCGATGAGCGTGTCGCGGAAGATCTCCCAGGTGAGGTCCTCGGCTTTGCCGCCGACCTTCTCGAGCGCCTGGTAGATCGGGACCGTCCCTACGGGCACCGGACAGTTCCGGATGATCCACTCGCGGGTCTCGTGGATGTCGGCGCCGGTCGACAGATCCATCAGCGTGTCCGCACCCCAGCGGGTCGCCCACACCATCTTCTCGACCTCCTCCTCGATCGAGGACGCGACCGCGGAGTTCCCGATGTTCGCGTTGATCTTCACCAGGAAGTTCCGCCCGATCGCCATCGGCTCGAGCTCGGGATGGTTGACGTTCGCGGGGAGGATCGCGCGGCCGCGGGCGATCTCGTCGCGCACGAACTCGGGTGACACCCGGGGCGGGATCGACGCGCCGAACGATTCGCCGGCGTGTCTGGCGAGAAGGCCGGCGTCGGCGAGCGCTTCGCGTCGCTCGTCCTCGCGGATCGCGACGAACTCCATCTCGGGCGTGACGATCCCCTTTCGGGCGTAGTGCTTCTGGGTGACCGTGTGACCCGCGCGAGCTCTGCGGGCAGTGGTGGCCCGACCATCGGTGGATGCGATCGGCTCGGTGTCACCGCGCTCCTCGATCCAGGCGTCGCGGAGCGGCGGCAGACCGCGGCGCGGATCGATCGCGGCGTCGGTGTCCGTGTACGGGCCCGACGTGTCGTAGACCACCACGTCCGGATTCGAACGCGGCCCGTCGCCGTCGCGCGATTCCGACTGCGCGATCGCGCGCATGGGGACGCGGAGGTCGTCGCGGCTTCCGCGGACGTAGATCTTCCGCGAGCCCGGAATCGGTCCCAGCGTGAGGGTCCCGGTCGGACGGCCGTTCGGAGCCGGAGGGGTATCGGAGGAGATCACGGGCGGGCCTCCCTTCGCCGGTATGAGCCGGATCAGGTTCTGCGGGTATGCTCTCAGCCGCGGCGCGGAGGTTCCGCGCCGCGACACCCCGGTCGATCGAGGAGCCGATGTGACGCTTCGTTCCTCGTGGATTCAGAAGCTATCTCGGGCGGATCGGGATCTCAAGCGGGCGGCGCTCGCGGCGACGTTCGGGCTCGCGCTGACCGGACCCCTCCACGCGCAGGCGACCGACCCGCGCGCCGCACAGGCGGAGTTCGAGCGCGCGCGGATCGCGCGTCTGCCCTGGTCGCGGGAGCCGGCCGGCGGCCGGTGCGACGAGGTCGTGGGGCGCTTCTGCTATCGGCGGGAATCGGGGACGGACCGGCCTCCGCTTCCCGAGCCCGCCGGCGTCGCAGAGCTTCGCGACGCCTTGATCGCCGTCCTCGACGTCGCCGCCGACGTCTCCCCCGAGGATCCCTGGATCGCCGGCCAGAGGATCCGCTACCGGATCGAAGCGGGCCGAGCGCGGGAGGCGGCCGGGGTGGCGGCCGCCTGCGCCGCGGAGCGCTGGTGGTGCGCCGCGCTGGAAGGGGCTGCCCTCCACGCGGCCGGTGACTTCGCGGCGGCCGAGCGCGCCTTCGACCGCGCGCTCGCGGGGATGTCCGAGGCGGAGCGGGAGCGGTGGACCGACATCGCGCCGATCCTCGACGCGCCCTCGCAACGGCTATGGCGCGGGCTCGGCGCACGCGCGCGCGAGGCGTTCGCGCACCGCGCCTGGTGGTCCGCCGATCCCCTCTGGTCGGTCCCCGGGAACGAGCTTCGCTCCGAGCATCTCGCGCGCCGAGCCTGGAACGCGATGCAGGAGGGGGCAGCCTCCGCCTACGCGGTCCCGTGGGGAGCCGACCTCGAGGAGCTGCTCGTCCGGTACGGCTGGCCGGTCGCGTGGGAGCGGTCGCGGGAGGAGGTCGGTCGGCTCGGGGGCGCCGGCCCGCCCGGCGTGGTCGCCCGCGATCCGCCGGGCGCGCGGCGCTTCGTGCCGGCGCTGGCCGCGATCGCCGACCCCGCGGCGGCCCGCGCTGAGGACTGGGGCCTGGACGATCCCTCCCCCCGCGCCACCTACGCGCCGGCCTACGCCCGCCGGTTCCTGAGTATTCAGCCCCAGATCGCCGCCTTCCGGCGCGGAGTGGAGGCCATTCTCGCGGTCGGCTGGGCGCTTCCCGCCGATTCGGTGGCCGCCGGCGCGATCGTGACCGCGGCGGTCCTCGCGGCCGAGGGCCCGGACGGGCCGCGCGCGGAAGTCCGCTCCGCTTCCGGCCGGACGTCGGGAACGCTTTCCCTCCGGGTCCCGTGGCCGCGAGCGGTCGTGAGCGCAGAGGCCCTGGGTTACGGGATCGCGGGACGGTGGCGGGCCGGGATCGAGCTCCCCGGGGCCCGGCCGGAGCTTCCCGCGGTGTCCGACCTCCTTCTTCTGCGGGCCACGCCCTCGCTCCCCGCCACCCTGGACGAGGCCATTCCGGGCGCCAGGGAGGAGGCGGCCGCGAG
This sequence comes from Gemmatimonadota bacterium, assembly GCA_025931135.1. Lineage (GTDB taxonomy): Bacteria > Gemmatimonadota > Gemmatimonadetes > JACCXV01 > JAHWKZ01 > JAICNR01. The sequence goes on from JAICNR010000003.1 coordinate 2,977, forward strand.
GCCGGGGGAGAGCCTGCCGATCTTCTGGGAGACGTATCCCGCGCCGGGGTTCCGGGGCGCCTCCGCCACGTTCTCTCTGGGGATCCGCCCCGGCCCGGCAGGGCTCGGCACCCGACTCGCGCGGGCGCTCGGTCTTCGGAGCGGGGCGGAGGGCGCGGAGCTCCGCTGGACAGAAGAGCTGCCGCCCGCCGCGGTGGTCCCGCGCGCTGTCCGGCTCGAGCTCCCCGAGCTGGCGCCGGGCGACTACGAGATCGAGCTCGAGGTCTCGTGGCCCGACGGCCACGTGTCCCGCGCCTCGCGGGCGGTCTCGCTCGACCGCTGAGAGCGGTCGCTTTCTCCCTGACGGCGGCATGTCCCTTGCACCAGCAAGACCGGAACCCTGCCCCTCCGCGCGGGGGGGGGTGAAAAAAGGAGCGCCGAGTTGCTAAATTCTACAGTTTCCAGACAGACATCGGTTCCACGCAGAACCACCCGGCCCTCCTCTCCGGACCGGCGCACCGCGACCGGCGCGCCTCCTCCGGGGTTGGGCCCTCCCCCGATGAGGAGATTCGTCTCCTACGAGGACGTCCCGATGCCCGAGAAGAGCCCGCGCTGGACGACGATGAGCCCGATCCCTTTCCTGCTCGCCTCCTGGGTGGCGAAGCTGGCGGCAATCGTTGCGCTCATCGTCATCATCCTGATGATCCTGCCGTATCCGCTCCAGTACGTGGAGGACGCGGAGAGATACGAGTACGTCCAGAAGGCGGTAGACCTCGGCTCGACCGCGAGGGAGCGGTTGGGCTCGAAGGTTCGAGAGTATGTGCCGACCCGGATCGCGGGCGAGGACCGAACGCTGTGGTTCCTGGTGGGAGGGTTCCTGCTGGTCGAGATCATGGCCGCCCGCGTCGGCGGCGCCTTCGGCGCGCGAGCGGACTACCTCAAGCTCAAGAAGAAGGTGGAGAGCTGGGAGAAGGACATGGGTCTGTCCAAGGACTCGGCCGTCACCTCGACCCTCAACGCGAAGCTCACCGCCCTCAAGGACGGCACCAAGGAGGATCGAGAGGAGCTGCTGAAGATCTTCGCCGAGACCAAGCGCAAGCTCTCCGGGATGGGTCGCGAGCTCGCCTTCCTCTCGATCGACATCGTCGACTCCACGAAGATGAAGATCGGCGAGGACCAGGAGACGATCGAGTACGACTTCAAGCAGTACAAGACGTTCGTGGACGACATCCTGAAGGCGAACGGCGTCATCAAGGTCGCGTGGACGCCGGACGGGATCATGGCCTGTTTCTCCAACATCGACACCGCGGTGAAGACCGGCAAGGACGTGATCCGGGGACTCCGCCACTTCAACAGCGAGAGGAAGCTCATGAAGTCCGACTTCCGCGTGCGCTGCGGGGTCAACTCGGGCTATGTATACATGGACGACGACGTTCCGCTGGAGGAAGTCAGCGACCGGGTCATCGACATCGCGGGTCACATGCAGAAGCACGCCGAGCCGATGACCGTGTCGGTGGCCAAGACCGTCGTCGAGCCGATGACCGACCGACAGGGATTCCAGGAGACTCCCAAGATCGTGGACGGCTACCAGGTCTATGCCTGGAGCGGCGACCAGGAGGAGGGGAGCTGATCACGTGCGCGTTCTGATCACAGGCGGAGCGGGCTTCATCGGATCCCACCTGGCGGAGTTCCACCTCGACAAGGGGGACGAGGTCCACTGCGTCGACGATCTCAGCACGGGCACGCTCGAGAACGTGGCTCCGTTCCGGGAGTGCGAGGGGTTCCGCTTCGATCGCGCGGAGATCCGCACGTGGGAAGCCCTGCCGGAGGCGATCGCGGCCGCTGAGCGGATCTATCACATGGCGGCCGTCGTGGGAATGTTCCGCGTACTTGCGGAGCCCGAGGCGGTGCTCGCCACGAACGTCGCCGGTACCGAGCGGGTTCTGCGCTGCGCCTCCGAAGCGGGGAACGCGCCGCGGGTTCTGATCGCCTCGAGCTCCGAGGTCTACGGCCCGGTAGGCACACATCGGCTGGACGAGACCGACGGCTTGCTCGTGCACTGCGACACGGCGAAGACGCAGTGGAACTACGCTCTCAGCAAGCTGGCCGGCGAGGCGCTGGGGATCACCTACTCTGGCTCGTTCGGCCTACCCGTTACGATCGCACGACTGTTCAACACGATCGGGAAGCGCCAGTCCGGCCGCTACGGGATGGTGGTGCCCCGTTTCGTCCAGCAGGCCGCCCAGGGCGAGCCGATCACGGTCTTCGGTGACGGCCTGCAGACCCGCTCGTTCTGCAACGTGGAGGACGCCGTCCGCGCTCTGCACCTGTTGTGCGAGTCCGACGAGGCCGAGGGGGAGATCGTCAACGTCGGGAACGACCACTCGATCACGATCCTCGATCTGGCGAACCTGGTCCGTGAGCTCGCGGGCAGCGGCTCCCCGGTCGTGTTCGTCCCCGACAGCGAAGCATACTACCGCGGCTTCATGGGAATCCGGCATCGCAAGCCGGCGCTGGACAAGCTCCGGCGCCTCGTGGACTTCGAGCACGAGCAATCGCTCGAGGACACCATCATGGACCTGCTCGCCGCGGCACGGCCGGCCGCGCAAGGAGCCGAGGCCACGGGCTGATGGCGGTCTACCCGCTATTCGTCGTCAGCCCGAACACGATCGTCAGCCTCGTCGGATACATGCGAGGTCCCGACAACACGATCGCCGTTCCCACCGAGGATTATCGCCAGGCGAAGGTCGACGTAGTCATCCCGTGCCTGAACGAGGAGCGGAACATCACGCTCGCGCTGGCCTCGATCGCAAGGCAGACGATGCAGCCGCGGCGGATCATCCTCGTCGACGACGGGAGCCGGGACCGCACGGTCGATTTCGCGAAGGAGTTCTGCCGCATCAACGGGATCGACCTGCTCGCGATCCAGCGCAAGGAGCCGATCGGGAAAACGCCGACGATCAAGCGGCAGGCGCGTGAATTCGACTCGGACGTGGAGTTCATACTGGACGCCGACACGGTGCTCGAATCCGACAACTACATCGAGCGCACGGTCGAGGAGCTGTACAAGGCGGTCGGCATCGCGAGCGCGTGCGGGATCATCATGCCACAGCGCAAGCGCGACCGGGCGCGGTTCGGACACACGACCGCCATGCAGCGCTTCCTCGTGAATCATCCCGAGGGGCGCGTGTTCGAGGACAAAGGCCAGGTCAAACAGCTCCTGCGTGGGCTCACGAATCTCTATCGCGAGACGCTGTACGTCTATCTCCAGCGCTTCATCTACCGCGGGCAGATGACGTTCTTCGGCTCGATCTCCGGTCCGATCGGCTGCGCGGTCGCGTATCGACGCCAGTACGTGGAGAACCTGTTCGACAAGTATGAGCCCATCATGGGCGACGATCTGACGAACTCCGAGGACGTGTTCCTCGGTCTGGCGTCGCTGAACGAGGGGCACCGCAACATCCAGCTGCAGGACGTGATCGCGCGAACCGAAGAGCCCGAGTTCCAGCATCTCCACAAGCAACTGTATCTCTGGTCGTCGGCCTTCCTGCAGAGCGCCTACTACTTCGACACGCTGATGTGGAGCCCGCTCAAGACCATGCGCCGGGTGATCAACGGGGACTGGCGGCGGAACAAGCAGCGGTCGTTCGACGAGAAGCGCCGGATCCCCGAGCCCTACCGCCAGGCGTTCGGCGAGGAGGTCACGAAGAAGCGGGGCCGACCGATGGGGTGGGTGCTGCTCATGGGCGTCGTCGAGAAGCTCTTCTTCCCGGCGTTCATCATCATCATGGTGGCGCTCGGCTGGTGGGAGGCGCTGCTGGTCACGATCGTGGCCGAGATCCTGCTGGCCTCGACCCTGCTCGCGATCTCGTCTCCGCGCCAGCGCGTCGAGTACTTCCTCAAGTGCCTCCTGATCACCCCGATCCGGTACGCCACCCTGATGCTCGACTTCGTCACCGCGATGCGGTTCGCGGCGGACCTCTGGATCTTCGGCAACCGCAGGTGGCGGAAATGAGGGCCCGCGTCGCCCTGGCATGGGTGTTCCTGACGCTCGCTGTGGGGGTTCCCGCAGTAGCTCAGGAGCCTGCCGTCCCGCCGGCGGGCCTCGCCGCGGAGGCCGCCGGAGACTGGGAACGGGCGATCGCGGTCTACCGCGACGTCGCCGCCGATTCCGGTCGCGCGGATCTCTGGGTCCGGATCTCCCGCATCGAGGCGACGCGGAATCACCCCGCCGAAGCGCTGGCCGCGATCGAACGAGCGATCGAGCTCGAGCCGGACGACGTCGCGCATCTGCGGGCCCGCGCCGAGCTCGCCTCGTGGGCGGGCGACTACGAGGCGGCGGACGACAGCTTCCGGCGGATCGGGGAGCGGACGGGCGAGCCCGCCGCCGATCTCGGGCGGGCCCGGATCGCGGCCTGGCGGGGACGGACCGGGCCCTCGATCGAGCACTACCATGCCTACCTCCGCGCCGTGCCGGAGGACTCGGTGGCGACGATCGAGCTCGTCCGCCAGGAGACATGGCGCGGAAACGCGCGCGCGGCCCTCGGCCTGCTCGACGACTATCGGGAGCGGTTCGGCGAGACGGTCGACTACAGGATCGAGCGCGGCCGCGCGCTCATGACGGGCGGGCGCCCGCGCGCCGCGGTGGAGATCCTGACGCCGCTCGTGGCCGAGCGTCCCGACGACTACGAGGCGCGGCTCGTGCTGACGCTTGCGCTGTCGGACGCGGGACGGAGGACCGACGCGGTCGGATCCGCAGAAGCGCTGGCGTCGATCGACGCCGCGAACCCCCGCACGGCGGAGGTGCGGGCCTATGTGATGGCTCCGATCCGCTCGATGGTACGGCCACGGTACGAATACTACGACGACTCGGACGATGTGCGGCACCACCTCTACGGCGTGGAAGCGGCCGTCGCGCTGTCGCCGCGCGCGCGCGTGGTCGCGGAGGCGACGATCACGGATGTGAGCTCCGAGCCCGGCTCGGGGCTGGAGCCGCTCGACGGAGACGAGACCGTCCGGGAGGCGGGAGGCGACGCCGGGGTGGTCGTCGGACTCGAGGGTGCGGGCGAGCTGGAAGGGCGGATCGGCGGATTGCGCGTGGAAGACGCCGACGCGGACCTCTTGACGTGGCTGGCTGCCGCGCGCCTGACCCCGACGGATTTCGTCTGGATCACGCTCTCGAGTCAACGCGACTTCATGGACGTCTCCGCGCGCTCGCTCGACCTGGGGATCGAGCGCACCGCCGGTCGGGCCTTCCTCCAGGTCTCGCCCGCCATCGGCTGGACGATCGTGGGAGGGGGCTCGCGCGAGTCCTACAGCGACGACAATGGCCGCTGGGAGGCGCGCATCGCGGCCTCGTTCGGCGTCCTCCGGCGCCAGCTGGTCAACATCGACCTCGGCGCAGCCTCGCGCTGGCTCTGGTTCGACGAGAACACCGACAGCGGCTACTACGATCCCGAATGGTATCGCCAGCACCTCGGCGTCGTCTCCACGTACTGGAAGCTGGACGACCAGGCCGGGTTGTCGCTGCGCGGGGCGGTGGGCGCCTTCGAGGACGACGAGGTCGATTCCTGGGAGCGGAGCCTCGAGGCGGCTGCCGAGGCGACGATCGGGATCACCACCGATTGGACGCTCATCGCCCGCGGCGCCTGGATGGACAACGTCCGCTCGGTCACCGGCGCGTTCAACGCGTTCGGTGCGGGCGTCTACCTCACCCGCCGCTTCTAGCCCGGATCGACCGCTCCGCCGCCGCCGTGTATGCTGGCGGCATGGCGGGTTTCGACGTCGCGGTCGTGGGAGGTGGTCCGGCGGGCCTCGCGGCGGCGCTGGCCGTCGGCCGCATGAACCGCCGGGCGATCGTCTTCGAGGCCGGCGTTCCCCGCGCCTCCCACGCGCCTTGCTACCACAACGTGCTCGGCTTCCCCGACGGGATTCCCGGCGAGCGGCTGATGGCGCTCGGTCGGGAGCACGCCGCGCGCTGGGGCGCGAAGTTCCAGGAGGCGGCCGTGGCGGAAGCGCGGCGCACCTCACGCCGGGGCCGCGAGCGGTTCGAGATCGTGCTCGCCGACGGGACGCGGGCGTCGTCGTCCGGAATCGTCCTGGCCACGGGCGTAAAGGATCGACAGCCCGGATGCGGCCCGCTCTACGAGCAGACCCCGCGGGGCGTCCACTATTGCGCGATCTGCGACGGTCGCGAGACGGTGGGGGAGCGGACGGCCGTCGTGGGGCGGGATCCCAGCGCGGTCGGCATGGTGGATGCGCTCCGCGACTTCACGACAGACCTCCACCTGCTCCTCGACGCCGAAGCAGACGCGCTGGATGCCGACTCGGCCCGGGCGTTGGACGTTTGGAGAGTCGAGGTGGTTCCCGGGCTCCTGGAGACCGCGGACTGCGAGCCCGGCGCGATCCGGCTCCGTATCCCGGGCCAGGGTACGCTCGAATTCGCGCACCTCTTTCTCGCGCTCGGAGTCGTCCCCCGGACGCGCGTCGCGGAAGGTCTCGGGTGCCGCCTCGACGAGGACGGCTACGTGCGGACGGACGAGATCGGAGCGACCACGATTCCGTTCGTCTTCGCGGCGGGTGACTGCACGGGCGGGCTCAAGCAGGTGACCCAGGCGATGGCCGAAGGCGAGCGCGCCGCCATCGGGCTCGCCAAGGCGCTGCGCGAAGAGGACGGGCCGGCCGGCGGCAGCTGACGGCTCCCGGCTCTCTTCGGCCCTGATGGCTTGACATACCGCTAGGTCGGCGCGCTACCATCGACCTCCATCCCGCGCGTAGAGGTCGCATGCACGATCATCCGCACCACCATGGGAATCACGCAGGGTCCGAAGAAGCGGCGCCCCGCGAGGGACGCGAGTCACACGCGGGGCTCGAAACCCATGCGCACCACGACGCACACGCGGGACACAGCGTGGGCATGTTCCGCACGAAGTTCTGGCTCTCGCTCGCGCTGACGATCCCGACCGTGATCTGGGGCCACATGCTGGCCCCGTTGCTCGGCCTCCACGCCCCTGGCTTCCCAGGATCCCGCTGGATCGCGCCGGTCTTCGGCACGGCGGTCTTCGTCTACGGGGGCCGCGTGTTCCTCGAGGGCGCGTGGCGCGAGCTCCGGCGACGGCTGCCTGGGATGATGACGCTGATCTCGCTCGCGATCGGGGTGGCGTTCGTCTTCAGCGTAGCGGTCACGCTGGGCTACCCGGGCATGCCGCTCTGGGAGGAGCTCGCGACCCTCGTCACGATCATGCTCCTCGGACACTGGATCGAGATGCGGTCGATCGCCCAGGCGCAGGGGGCGCTGAACGAGCTGGCGAAGCTCCTTCCCGACACCGCGACGCGGATCGTCGATGGAAGGACAGAGGAAGTGCCGGTCATCCAGCTCGCGGAGGGCGATCTCGTTCTCGTGCGGCCCGGCACGTCGATCCCCGCGGATGGAATCGTGCACGAGGGCGCGAGCGGGGTCGACGAGGCGCTGATCACGGGCGAGTCCCGCCCCGTCGAGAAGCGAGAGGGGGATCCGGTGATTGCCGGGACCGTGAACGGCGCGGGATCGCTGCGCGTTCAGGTGACGAAGACCGGTGAGCGGACCGCACTCGCGGGGATCATGCGGCTCGTCGGCGAGGCCCAGAGCTCCAGGAGCCGCGCTCAGGACCTGGCGGACCGGGCCGCGTTCTGGCTGACCGTCGTGGCGCTCGGCTCCGGCGTGGTGACGCTGGTCGCCTGGCTCGCGCTGGGCTCGGAGCCCGCGTTCGCCGTCGAGCGACTGGTCAGCGTGCTGGTCGTCGCTTGCCCGCACGCTCTCGGTCTCGCGATCCCGCTCGTGATCGCGATATCCACCACGCTGGCTGCGCAGGGCGGCTTGCTCGTGCGCAATCGCCGCGGACTCGAGGAGGCGCGCGAGCTCGACATGGTCGTGTTCGATAAGACCGGCACGCTGACCCGTGGGGAGTTCCGGGTGGTATCCATCGCCACGGTCGGCGTCGGCGAAAACGAGGCGCTGGCGCTCGCGGCCGCGGTGGAAGGGGACTCCGAACACACGATCGCGCGCGGGATCGTGCAGAGCGCGGAAGAGCGAGGGCTCGAGATTCCGCGAACATCGGGATTCCTGGCGATCCCGGGTAAGGGCGCGAGGGCACGTGTGGGTGACCGCGACCTCCTCGTCGGAGGGCCGGCGCTGCTCGCCGCTCACGGCGTGAAGCTGACACCGGATCTCGCGTCGGCAGCGGAGGATGCCGATTCCAAGGGCCGGACCGCCGTCTTTCTCATGGAAGGGAACCGGGTCCTGGCCGCCCTGGCGTTGGCCGACGCCATCCGGCCGGAGTCGTTCGAGGCGGTGAGCCGACTGCACGCTCTCGGAGTCGACGTGGCGATGTTGACCGGCGACTCGCGGGCCGTGGCGGAGTCGGTGGCCGGGGAGCTGGGGATCGACGCGGTGTTCGCCGAGGTGTCCCCCGGAGAGAAGGTCGAGAGGGTGCGTGATCTGAAGGCATTCGGGGGCCGCATCGCGATGGTCGGTGACGGCGTGAACGACGCGGCGGCGCTCCTCACCGCCGACGTCGGGATCGCCATCGGCGCCGGCACCGACGTGGCGGTCGAAGCGGGTGACATCGTGCTGGTCCGTAGCGATCCGCGCGACGTCGCGCGGGCGATCGAGCTCTCGAAGGCGGCCTATCGCAAGATGATCCAGAACCTCGTCTGGGCGGCGGGCTACAACGTGGTTGCGATCCCGCTCGCGGCCGGGGTCCTGGCGGGGAAGGGGGTCCTCCTCCACCCGGCGGTGGCCGCGATCCTCATGTCGGCGAGCACGGTGATCGTGGCGCTCAACGCTCAGCTGCTGCGCAGGACGATGTCGTAGAGGACCGCGTCAGCCGGGGAACGGCGGAGCGAGGAGGAGCGCCACACAGCGCCCGCCGAAGCCTTCCGCGAGGGCGAGAACGGGGCCCGGACCACACTCGAGCTGGCCCGTTGCGACTCTCAGGTCCGGGAACTTCCCGTCCACTTCTTCCGTCCCCAGCGAGACCGGGACGAACCGCTCGCGGATGACCAGCATCAGCGCGACCGCTTCCACCGCCGCACTCGCACCGAGGCAATGGCCTAGGAGAGGTTTCAGCGACGTGACGGGGACACGCGGAAGGGCGCCGTCCATCGCCGCTACGAGCCCGCGATACTCCGCCGCGTCACCCAGACGGGTGCCGGTGCCGTGGGTCTTGATCCAGGCGAGGGCGGCGGGATCGCGGTTTCCCAGCGCTCGGCGGGCGGCGTCGCGCACGACCGTGCCCCGGGGATCGGGGCGCACGGTGTCGTGGGATTCGCCCGCGGACCCCCATCCCTCCAGGATCGCGATCGGGGCCGCGCCTCGGCTGCGCGCGTGCGCCGGGGACTCGAGGACGAGCGAACCGGCACCCTCACCGAGGACGGTCCGCCGACGACGACGGTCGAACGGCCGGCACGCTATCGATTCGTCCGTCGCGGCGAGGCCCGCGGCCGCGAAGCTCGCGACGATGTCTTCCTGGAGCGGGCACTCGGATCCGCCCGCGACGGCGACGTCCACCTCTCCCGCCACGATCCGGTCGGCCGCGAGGGCGATCGCGCAGGCCGCCGAGGCGCTTCCGGCCGACAGCTGCAGGACCGGACCTCGCAGACCGCGGGCTCCCGCGAAGGCGACGCCGCCGGCGCCGGGCATGAAGCGGACGAGATCCAGCGGCCGACCCACGGGCCCCGGCGCGCGCGAGCTGCGCGCCCGCTGCGCGGCGAGAAGCTCGGCCATCGGGCCGAGCGACCCGCCCTCGATGACCGCGCAGCGCTCGGGATCCGGCGACTCGAGCCGCGAGCTAAGCCAGGCCTCCTCGGCGGAGGTCAGGAACATCGCCGCGCTCCGATCGAGGTGACGGCACTCCGGTCCGGCCGTGAACTCCCCGGCGACGCCCGCTGGAACGCCTCCCAATGAGGCGAACGGCCGGACGCAGGAGCGCGCCCCTCGAAGGGCGCGCCCCAGACGCTCGGTGCCGCACCCGGCCGCCGTGACCGCTCCGAGCCCGGTGATCCACACCGCCCGGTCCCGGATCCGCTTCATCGAGACAGCGCGAGACCCTCCAGGGCCGAGAGGGCAGCTTCCCGACGCTCGAGGGAGATCCGCGCGATCGCGTCCGGCTCGCTCTCTATGCGGGTCAGAGTTTCCTCGTCCGGGGGTCCGTCGCGGTGCGCGTCGACGCGGTACCATCCCGACGACGCGATCAGGTACGTGCGCGCGCGCCCAGGAGTCGGCGACGGAACGCGGAACCTCACTTCGGCCGAATCGCCCGTTCGAGCCACCCAATAGCTACCGTCCTGGTCGGCGAACGGAGCGCGGACATCGGTGCCGTCCGGTTGTCGCGCCGTCGCGACGTCCGCATCGCGAACGATGAAGGAAGGCTCCGGCCCGTAGTCGATCGCCGCGTGATCGACGAGCCAGAAGGACGCCGGTGCGGTGAGCCGCACCCGCACCGTTTCTCCTCCGACCCGACTCAGGTCGAGCGAGACGACCTGCCGCTTCACGATCTCGGGCCCCGCCTCCCAGACGAGTGCCTGGGTGCGCCACCCGTCGTAGGTCAGGACGGAGACGCGGAGGAACGCCTGGTCGGCGAGACGCCCGAAGAAGCGCCGGGCGCGCGCGGGGTCTTCATCGAGCGAGGCGTACCATGCGTCCAGCCCGGCCCCGTGAGCGCGCAGATATTCCGCCAGCAGGTGGGCCGCCCATGGCGTGTTGCGGCCGTCGACGACGAGCCGCGCCCGGCTCACCTGTGGCGGTCGAGCGAACTCGAGCTCGAGCCCGTCCCGGGGATCCCGACCCGCGACGGGTGTCGAGAGCGAGGACTCCCAGCTCCAGCCGTCACGCGCGGCCAGCCGCGCCAGCGCGTCGGTTCCGTCGAGGCCGCGGGCCGCGTCGGGGGGTCGTGGCTCACGCAGGCCCCGGATCTCACCCTGCGACGAAGGGGCGACGGTCGTACCGATGGGGTGGTCGACGACGAGGAGACGGAGGGCGTCGACGTAGTCGGTCTCCGCCAGCTCGTTCGCCACCTTGAGTCGCACGATCCCGTCGGCCGAGGCGGTGGCGTAGTCGAGGTTGTCGACGTCCGTCCGGGCCAGCGCTTCGGTGATCGCACCGCCGAAGGTGCCCGAGTCGAGGCGCCACCTCTCCCCGTCCCAGCTGTAGACAAGGGGGCACGAGGAGACGTCACTGGGCGGAGGCGCCGGGTCTTCGGTCGCGGCCCCGATCGCCGCGGCGGCGACGAGCAGCAGCGTCACGCCCCCGCCCACCGCGAGCACCGTCCGGGTGCCGGAAACGCCGCGCAGCTCGATCCGCTGGATGTCGGCCGTCGCGATCGCGCTTCGCGGGGCCTGGACTCCCATCGGGCCGAACAGCGGGAAGCCGATGAGGCTGTCTCCTTCGAGAACCGGCGACACGATCGTGAACTGCCGTCCCTCGCTGTTCGTGACGCGGACGCGATCGGGCTTCTCCGCGAGGGCCGCCGCGGGCGGCCCGTTCCACTCCTGCCATGTCCGACAGGACGACACGGCGAGCAGGACGATCGCGACCGCCGCGAAGGATCGGATCGGGTTGGGACGTCGGGGTGCGGGGCTCACGGCCTCTCTCCTTGAAGGGGTTTCCAGCCTGCGTACGCATTCAGCGTATCGAGACTCGGTTCCCCCGCTCTGCCTCCGCGCTTCCCGGGCCCGCCCCGCGAGTGCCGTGAACGTCGCGGTCAACGCACAGCTGCTGCGCAGGGCGCGATCGGAGAAGGTTCCCACACCGGCTGTCGGGATTCTACCGACAGATAGGCCGAACGGGAGCGCCTAGAATCCGGCCTATGCTGGGGATCATGCGGACAACGAGAGGCCCGGTCGCGGTCGCTATCCTGTCGGCCGCGCTGCAGCCTTGCCTCGTCTGCGCGCTGGAGCCGGAGCAGCCGGCGGTTCGTTCCGCGGAGACCTGCCAGGGAACCACGCATCAGGTAGCGGCCGCCTGCTCGGATGTCTTCGACGTCGAGCTGACGGTCGCTCCCACGGTTCCGGTGGGGATGCCCGCGCTTCCATCCACCGCTCCCGATGTCCTTCTCCATCCCCTGCGCTCTCTCGGCCATGGTGCGGTCGAGCCAACGCCCCCGGCTGACGGACCGCCCCTCTGGCTCCGCCACGCCTGCCTGCTGGTCTAGAAGCTCCTCCTTCTGAAATGGGTCGTTGGCGGGACGGGACCTTCCCGGTCGCCGCTCACGCTCGTCCATCGGAACGGAGGCTTTCTCGTGCGTACCCGAATCCCCACCGTCGTCGCGGCCGCGATCGCGCTGGCGGCGGCCGTCGTCCAACCGTTGCCCGGTCGGGCCCAGGAGGGCCCAGGTCCGGCGCTCGAGCTCCGCCTGGAAGAGGTCTACGCGCTCGCGGCCGAGCGGAATCCACGAATCGCAGCCTCGGCGGCCCTGGCCGATGCCTCTGCGATCATGGTCTCCTCGGCCGGCCGGCCCCCCGACCCGGTCTTCCAGATCGGGGCCATGAACCTCAGGCTGCCGGAGTTCGAGGCCGACATGGAGGCGTCCATGGCGCCCGCGATCCAGCTCATGCAGATGGTTCCCTTCCCGGGAAAGCTGGGCCTCTCGGAGCGCATCGCGCGCGGAACGAGTGAGATGGCTCGCGCGAACGCCGAAGAGACGGCCTGGATGATCCGAACCGACGTCGCGATGGCGTTCTACGACCTGTATGCGGCCGACCGCCAGAACGAGGTGATGCGAAGGACGCTCCGGATCCTCGAAGACTTCGAGAAGGTGGCCCGAGCGATGTACGGCGCCGGCACCGGGAGGCAGAGCGACGTGCTTCGCGCGAACGTCGAGATCGCCCGCATGGAGGCTGAGATCGCGCGGATGGACGCGATGCGGGAAGTCGCCGCGGCCAGACTCAACGGGCTCCTCGTCCGCCCGGCCGAGACCCCGGTGGCGTCACCGGTCTTCCCGGACCTCCCCGCCGGCATCCCCGCCCGCGACACGCTTCGGACATGGGCCGAAGAGACGCGTCCCATGCTGCTCGAGGCCAGGACGGGGGTGGAACGCGCCGGAGCCGCCCGCGATCTGGCGCGCAGGGAGCTCTGGCCCGACCTCACGCTCGGCGTCCAGTACGGCCAGCGCGACGCGGGCATGGGCCTCGAGCGCATGGGAAGCTTCATGGTGGGGTTCAGCCTTCCGGTCTTCGCGGGAAGCCGGCAACTCCGGATGCGCGACGAAGCGGCGGCGATGGAGCGGATGTCCCTGGCCGACCTTTCGGAAACGCGGGCGGGCGTCGACGCGCGGATCGGCGAGCTCCTTGCGGAGCTCAACCGGGCGCGCACGCTGATCGACCTCTACGAGAGCACCGTGATCCCGCAGGCCGAGGCGAACGTCGAGTCGTCGTACTCCTCCTACCGGGTCGGGAGCGTCGACTTCATGACTCTCGTCGACGCACGGATGACGGTCAACCAATACGAGCAGGAGTATCACGAGCTCCTCGCCGACTACGGCGTCGGTGTCGCCGAGCTCGAGGCGGTCGTCGGCCGGGAGTTGCCGTCCGGTGCCGGGTTGCTCGCGGAGGTCCGGTGAACACGCGGAAGCAGGCATTGGTGTCCATCGGCCTCGTGGCGGCCGCCGCCATCGCGGTCGCGCTGGTGACCCTGGGAAGGGGCGGGGGCACGGCGGATGAGGGAGAGAGAGGTCACGACCACGCGGCGAGCTCCGGAGACGCTGGAATCGAACGGTCTCCTGTCCGGCTCGACGCCGCCGCCGCCCGCCGGATCGGCGTGGGCTACGCGACGGCGGAGCTCAAGGTGGTCGACCACACGGTGCGAACGGTGGGGACCGTCACCTACGACGAGACGCGGATCGTGGACGTGAACCCGAAGGTCGAGGGATGGGTCGAGAGACTCTACGTCGATTTCACCGGAGCTCCCGTCCGACGGGGGCAGCCCCTGCTTGCGCTGTACAGTCCGATGCTCGTATCCGCCCAGGAGGAATTGATCCTGGCCCGGCGTCTGTTTGACGAGTCGGCCGGCGATCCGCAAGGTCGCGCGACCGAGCGCGCGGAGCAGCTCCTCGAGGCCGCGCGCCGCCGGCTCGCGTATTGGGACATCCCGGCGGGCGAGATCCGGCGCGTCGAGAACACCGGCACCCCGACCAAGACGCTCACTCTCATGTCGCCGGCGTCGGGGTTCGTCGTCGAGAAGGACGTGTTCCAAGGCGCACGGGTCGGCCCGGGAATGAATCTCTACCGGATCGCCGACCTCTCGACCGTCTGGGTCGACGGAGAGGTCTTCGAGAAGGACCTGGGGCTCGTCCGGGAGGGTCAGGCGGCGCGGGTCACGGTCCAGGCGTATCCCGGCGATACGTTCCGCGGGGCGGTCACGTTCGTCTATCCGACCGTGGCGATGGAAGCACGGACCGGCCGGGTTCGAGTAGCGCTGGCGAACCCCGGTCTCCGGCTCAAGCCCGGGATGTACGCCGAGGTCGAGCTCGAGGTGTCGGCCGGGGACCGGCGGCTCGTGGTGCCACGGGGCGCCGTCCACGCCACCGGGGAGCGCTCGTGGGTCTTCCTCCAGACCTCCGAGGGCACGCTCGTCGCCCGTGAGGTCACCACAGGCCTCGTGGCGGGCGGCGACATCGAGATCCTGGCCGGGCTCGAGGAGGGCGACTCCGTCGTCGCCTCGGCCAACTTCCTGATCGACGCGGAGTCGAGCATGGGATCGGCGATCGACGCCATGCCGGGCATGGACATGGAGGGCAATTGATGCTGCGCCGGGTCATCGAGTGGTCGGTCGCCAACCGCTGGATCGTGCTGGTCTTCGCCGCGGCCGTCGTTGCGGCGGGGATCGTGGCCATGCGCGGAGCCCGGCTCGAGGCGCTGCCCGACCTGTCGGATGTCCAGGTGATCGTCCAGACCGACTATCGGGGACAGGCCCCGATGATCGTCGAGGACCAGGTCACGTACCCAATCGCCACCGAGATGCTGAAGGTTCCCGGGGCGCGGACGGTTCGTGGGTACTCGTTCTTCGGCGTCTCCTTCGTCTACCTGATCTTCGACGACGGGGTCGACCTTTACTGGGCGCGGAGCCGGGTCCTCGAGTACCTCTCGGCGATCCGCAGCGAGCTGCCGGTCGGCGCCGAGACCGCGATCGGTCCCGACGCGACCGGCCTCGGCTGGGTATACCAGTACGTCCTCATCGACACGACCGGTACGCGCGACCTCGCGGAGCTGCGCTCGATCCAGGACTGGTATCTGCGCTTCCAGCTCACCGCCGTTCCGGGAGTCAGCGAGGTCGCCAGCGTGGGCGGCTTCGAGCGGATGTACGAGGTCACCGTCGACCCGACCAAGCTCCGGGGTTACGGCATCGGCGTCACCAACGTGATGTCGGCGATCCGCGCCTCGAACGAGGACGTCGGCGCGATGATGATCGAGCTGTCCGAGCGTGAGTTCATGGTTCGGAGCCTCGGCTACTTGAAGGGCATCGAAGACGTCGAAGGAGTCGTCGTCGGCTCGACCGAGACGGGTGTGCCGATCCGGGTGGCCGACGTGGCCACCGTCCAGCTCGCGCCGGACGTGCGGCGCGGCGTGGCCGATCTCGACGGCCGCGGGGACGTGGTCGGCGGCATCGTTATCATGCGATTCGGTGAGAACGCGCTGGCGACGATCGAGCGCGTGAAGGAGAAGCTGGCCGGGATCGAGAGCGGTCTCCCCGAGGGAGTGATCGTGAAGCCCGTCTACGACCGTTCCGATCTCATCCATCGGGCGATCGATACGCTGAAGGAGAAGCTGCTGGAAGAGTCGATCGTGGTCGCGCTCGTGTGCCTCGTCTTCCTCTTCCACGTCCGTAGCGCGCTGGTGGCGATCCTCACGCTCCCGCTCGGCATCCTGATGGCGTTCATCGCCATGCGCTTCCTCGGTGTCGGCGCGGACATCATGAGCCTGGGCGGGATCGCGATCGCGATCGGAGCCATGATCGACGCCGCGATCGTGATGATCGAGAACATGCACAAGCACATTGAGAGGGCGATCGTGGAGAAGGGGCGACGCCTCGGCGAAGCGGTCGTTGACGCTCGCGGACGCCTGTCGACGTCGATTCTCACACCCCCCGAGCGATGGGACGTGGTCGTCCGTTCGTCGAAGGAGGTGGGACCGGCGCTCTTCGTCTCGCTGTTGATCATCACGGTCTCCTTCCTCCCGGTCTTCACGCTCGAAGCCCAGGAGGGCCGGCTGTTCGAGCCCCTGGCGTGGACGAAGACCCTGTCGATGGCCGCGGCGAGCCTGCTCTCGGTGACCCTCGTTCCGGTGACGATGGGGCTATTCATCCGCGGGCGGATCCGCGCGGAGCGGGCCAACCCGATCTCGCGCGCTCTCCAGTCGGTGTACCGTCCCGTGATCGACTTCGTGCTGGCGAATCGCTGGCCGGTTGTGGCGGGCGCGATCGCGGTCATGATCCTGACGTGGATCCCGTACCGGCGGATCGGCTCGGAGTTCATGCCGCCGCTGAACGAGGGAACTCTGCTGTACATGCCGACGACGCTACCGGGGATCAGCGTGGCGCGCGCGAGCGCGGCGCTCCAGCGTCAGGACTCCATCCTGGCGTCGGTTCCGGAGGTCGAGACGGTGTTCGGCAAGGCGGGACGAGCGACGACGGCCACCGATCCCGCGGGCCTCGACATGTTCGAGACAACGATCACGCTGAAACCCGAAGAGCAGTGGCGCGCCGGGATGACGGTGGATCGCCTGATCGAGGAGATGGACGAGAAGGTCCGCTTCCCGGGATTCACGAACGCGTGGACGATGCCGATCCAGGGGAGGAACGACATGCTCGCCACCGGCATCCGGACACCGGTCGGCATCAAGATCTTCGGCGAGGATCTGGCCGAGCTCGAGCGGATCGGCGGCGAGGTCGAGGCCGCGGTGCGAATGGTTCCAGGCACGCGGTCTGTCTTCGCCGAGCGGACGGTCAGTGGCTACTACCTCGACATCGACATCGACCGCGCGGCCGCCGCGCGATACGGCCTCAACGTCGAGGACGTCCAAACCGTGGTCCAGTCTGCGATCGGCGGGATGGCGATCACACAGACCGTCGAAGGGCGCGAGCGGTACGGCGTGCGCTTACGTTACCCGCACGAGTTGCGCGACCAGCCCGAGAAGCTCGAGGAGGTGCTGATTCCGGTACGAAAGGGGCGTTCGACGGGGGGCATGGACGGCCCCGAAGGAGGCACGCGGGCCGGCATGTCCGGGAGCGGGATCGCCGGGGACATGACGGTGAATCCCACGGGGACCGCGCAGATCCCGCTCGGCCAGATCGCCACGATCCGCACGGTCAGCGGCCCGATGGCGATCAAGACCGAGGACGCGTTCCCTACCGCGTGGGTGTACGTCGACGTGGCGGGCCGCGACATCGGAGGCTACGTGGCCGAGGCTACGGAGGCGGTCCGACAGTCGGTCACGCTGCCGCCGGGCTACACGCTCCAGTGGTCGGGCCAGTACGAGTACATGCAGCGCGCCAAGGAGAAGCTGAAGCTCGTGGTGCCCGCCACGCTGCTGGTGATCCTCCTGCTCCTCTACTGCAACTTCAAGAACGTCGGCGAGACGCTGATCGTCATGCTGTCGCTGCCGTTCGCGCTGGTCGGAGGCGTGGTGTTCATGGCGCTCCTCGGCTACAACTGGTCGGTGGCGGCGGCAATCGGATTCATCGCCCTCGCCGGGGTCGCGGCGGAGACGGGCGTGGTGATGCTGATCTACCTCGACCACGCCTGGACCGCGCGGCGCGAGAGGGGCGAGACGAGCCTGCGGGGCCTTTACGAAGGGATCGTGGAGGGCGCGGTCGACCGGGTGCGGCCGAAGATGATGACGGTGACGGCGATCATCGCGGGGCTGCTTCCCATCCTGTGGGGACAGGGCACCGGAGCGAGTGTGATGAAGCGGATTGCCGCGCCGATGGTGGGGGGGATGGTCTCCTCGACGATCCTGACCCTCGTCGTCATCCCGGCGATCTATTCGCTGTGGCAGGAGGCCCGGCTGAGGCGAAGTTCGCAGGTGGCGATCGAGGGCCTGCGTCAGGGCTCGGGGAGTCCAGCGAGCTCCGTGGTTCAGGCCGACCTGGCGTGATACCATGAAGCCCGAATGAACGTGCTGGTCCTCAACAGCGGCTCCTCCACGCTCCGGTTTCAGATCATCGACACCGATCTCGAGCGGATCGAAGGCGACGCCGACCGGCGGCTGTCCCGCGGCCTGGTCGAGAGGATCGGGGGCCACGCGCTCCTGCGGCTCGAGTCCGAAGGCAGGGGCGTCGTTCACGAGGACGCGCCCCTGCGGGATCACCGCGCGGCGGTCGATCGCGTCCTGCGCTGGATCGTGTCGGAGGAATCGAGCATCGAGTCGGTTACCTCTATCGCCGACATCCACGCCGTCGGTCACCGTGTGGTGCACGGCGGCGAGCGGTTCCGCGGCTCGGTCCGGCTCGACGCGGACGTCATGCGGGAGATCGAGGAGTGCAACGCGCTCGCGCCGCTCCACAATCCCGCGAACCTGAGAGGCATCCGGGCGGCCGAGGACCTGCTCGGGCCGGGCGTGCCCCAGGTGGCGGTCTTCGACACCGCCTTCCATACCACCATGCCGCCCGCCGCCTACCTGTACGGGATCCCGTACTCCCTGTATCGCCGGCGCGGTATCCGGCGCTACGGCTTCCACGGGACATCCCATCGATACGTCGCGTACCGCTACCGGCAGCACATGGGGATCCCCCGGGAGGACGTGAACGTCATCACGCTCCACCTGGGCAACGGGTGCTCGGCCTGCGCCATCCGGCGCGGTGATTCGGTGGACACGTCGATGGGCTTCACGCCGCTGGAAGGCCTCCTGATGGGGACGCGATGCGGAGACCTCGACCCGTCGATCGTGGAGTTCCTGGCTCTCGAGGAGGGGATGCAGTTCACGGAGATCGATTCGCTCCTGAACAAGCAGTCCGGGCTCCTAGGCATCTCGGGCCTGACGTCCGACATGCGGGAGCTCCTGCGCGAGGAGGAGGAGAACCAGGATCGGCGCGCCCGGCTGGCGATCGAGGTCTTCTGCTACAGGGTGCGGAAGTACGTCGGCGCCTATCTCGCGGCGATGGGAGGCGCCGACGCTGTGATCTTCACGGCGGGGATCGGCGAGAACTCGCCGGAGATTCGGGGGCGCATCTGCAGCGGCCTCGAGTGGATGGGGCTGGAGCTCGATCCGAAGCGGAATGCCGCCGCGCACGACGGAGTTACGGCGGAAATCGGGCGCGACGGTTCCCGTGTGCGGGCTCTCGTCATCCCCACGGACGAGGAGCTCCTCATCGCCCGCGATACCGTCCGGGTTCTCGAAGGAGCGCCGCTCCCCGGCTTCGCGCGGTAAAAGAGAGCGGCGCCCCCGGTGCCGTTCTAGTCGTCCGGGTGCTCGGCTTCCATCCCTTCGTGCTTCATCCCGTGCATCCCCATCATCATCTCGTGCATGGCGCGGTGCTGGGCGAGCATCTCGTCCAGGAGCGCTTCGATCGCCTGCACCTTCGCCTCGCCGGACGCGGCGTGCATCCCGTCCTGGAGCTGCTGGATCCGCGCGGCGGCCTGCTCGTGCTGCTGCATCATCTCCGCATGACGGGCCTGCATGGCGGCGTGATCGCCATGCATCGGGCATTCCTGGCCGGCCGGACAGGCCATGGGCGGCGGGTCCTGCGCGGAGGCGGGCCGGGGAACGACGAAAAGCGCGATTGCGAGAGCCAGCAGAGAAAGCGTTCGACGCATGGGATTCCTTTCATTCGGGTTCGGATGCGGTCTCGATCGAAGATGCGGGTCGATCGCGAAGTTCGCCATCGTCGACCGTGGCCGGACGAGGCTTGTCTTACATACCCCGGGGGGGTATAATAGAATTCATGCGCGACCCGAAAGATCTGGAAGCGAAGCGGCACGGGTACGAGCGGGGGACCGGGATCGACCCGCTGGTTCGGCGCCTGCGGCGGATCGAGGGCCAGGTGCGGGGGGTCCAGAAGATGGTCGAGGAGCGCCGCTACTGCGTGGAGATCATGACCCAGATCGACGCGGTGACGGCGGCTCTGGCGCGCGTCCAGGACCAGATCCTGGAGTCGCATCTCAACCACTGCGTCGCCGATGCCCTGGAGGGTGACGACGTCGGCGCGCGCACGGAGAAGGTCGACGAGGTCGTGACGCTCCTCCAGAAGTACCGGCGGTCCCGATGACGGCGCGGGCCACCTCCGGCGCGCCCATTCGGGCGGCCGGCCGCACGGTGCGGCTCCCGATCGCGGGGATGGACTGCGCCAGCTGCGCGACGAAGATCGAGAAGACGCTCCGCGCGGTGCCGGGAGTCGACGGGGCGGCGGTCAACTTCGCGGCCGAGGAGGCCACCGTGGCGCTCGCGCCGGGAGCGGCTCCGGACCTCGCCGCGGCCGTCGAGAACCTCGGCTATCACGTCCGGCAGCGCGACGTCGAGCTCTCGATCGAGGGCATGCACTGCGCGTCGTGCGTCCAGCGGGTCGAGTCGGGCCTCGCGGCGGTGCCGGGTGTCGTTTTCGCGAGCGTGAACCTCGCGTCCGGAACCGCTCGCGTCCGGACGGTCCCCGGTGGGGCCGAGCCGGACGATCTCGCGGCGGCCGTGCGGCGTGCCGGCTTCGAGGCGCGCGTCGCGGGAGACGCCGCGCGCGCGGAGGCCGAGCGCGATGCGGCGCGAACGGCGGAGCTCGCCTCTCTCCGCCGCCGGTGGCTGGTCGCGTTCGCGCTCTGGCTTCCGTTCGGCGCCTTCGAGATGGTGCCGCACCTCCTCATGCTCGCCGGTGTCCACCTAGCCGGCTGGCCGACGCTCCCGCCCTGGCTCCAGCTCGCTCTCGCCACGCCGATCCTGGCGTACAGCGGTCGCCACTTCTTCGTGGGGGCCTGGAAGGGGCTGAAGCACCGCTCCGCGGACATGAACACGCTCGTCGCGACCGGCACCGGTGCGGCGTACCTGTACAGCGCGGTCGCCACGCTGGCGCCCGGCGTCTTCCGCGCGGCGGGGATCGACCCGCACGTCTACTTCGAGGCCGCGGCCACGATCGTCACGCTGATCCTCCTGGGCACCTGGCTCGAGGTGCGCGCGAAGGGCCGGACCGGGGAGGCGATCCGCGCCCTCCTCGGCCTCCAGCCGCGCGTCGCGCGAGTCCGTCGCGGAGAGCTCGAGGTCGAGGTGCCGCTGGAGGACGTCCATCCGGGCGACGTCGTCGTCGTTCGCCCAGGGGAGAAGGTGCCCGTCGACGGCGAGGTGGTGGAGGGTCGCTCGACGGTCGACGAGTCGATGCTGACGGGGGAGTCGATGCCGGTCGAGAAAGGACCGGGTGACGAGGTGATCGGCGCGACGATGAACCGAACGGGCTCGTTCGCGTTCCGTGCCACGCACGTCGGATCCGACACCGCGCTCGCCCAGATCGTGCGGCTCGTCAAGGAGGCGCAGGGCTCGAAGGCGCCGGTCCAGCGGCTCGCGGACGTCGTCGCGGGATGGTTCGTCCCGATCGTGATCGGGATCGCCGCGCTCACGTTCTTCCTCTGGTACGTGTTCGGCCCGGAGCCCTCGTTTACTTACGCGATCGTGACGTCGGTCGCCGTCCTCATCATCGCGTGTCCGTGCGCGCTCGGCCTCGCGACCCCGACGGCGATCATGGTGGGGACGGGGCGGGGTGCCGAGATGGGGATCCTGTTCAAGGACGCGGAGAGCCTGGAGACGGCGCATTCCGTGAACGTCGTCGTGCTCGACAAGACGGGAACCGTGACGCGCGGCGAGCCGTCGGTGACCGACCTCGTGCCGGAGGACGGAACGAGCGAAGACGAGCTGCTGGCGATCGCGGCCGCGGCGGAACGCGGGTCCGAGCATCCGATCGGGGAGGCGATCGTCCGCCAGGCGGAGCGGAGGCGTCTGGCGGTCCCGCGCGCGACCGAATTCTCCGCGCTGGCCGGGCGCGGGATCGAGGCGGCCGTCGACGGGAAGGCCGTCGTGATCGGCACGCCCGACCTGCTGCAGGCCCGGGGGATCGCCCCGGGGCCCGGGCACGCGATTCGCGCCGGGGAGCTCGCGGACGAAGGGAAGACCGTCGTGCTCGTCGCGGTCGATGGACGGACGATCGGTCTCGTGGCAGTCGCGGACACTGTCCAGGAGGGTTCCGCGGAGGCGATTCGGGCGCTGCGCGGACGCGGGCTGGAGGTCGTCATGCTGACGGGGGACGACCGCCGGACGGCCGCAGCGATCGCGCGGAGCGTGGGGATCGATCGGGTGCTGGCGGAGGTCAAGCCCGAGGAGAAGGCGGCCCGGGTGCGGGAGCTCCAGGCCGCCGGGAAGCGGGTCGCGATGGTCGGCGACGGGATCAACGACGCCCCCGCGCTGGCGCAGGCCGACGTCGGGATCGCGATCGGGACCGGAACCGACGTGGCGATCGAGGCCGGCGACGTCACGCTGATCCGTTCGGATCTGCGCGGCGTGGACCGCGCGATCGCGCTCTCGCGCAGGACGATGCGGACGATCCGGCAGAACCTGTTCTTCGCCTTCGTCTACAACGTGATCGGGATCCCGATCGCGGCGGGGGCCCTGTGGCCGTGGACCGGGCTCCTCCTCGCTCCCTGGGTCGGCGCCCTCGCGATGGTGCTCTCGGACGTGACCGTGATGGGGAATTCGCTCAAGCTGCGGACGGCGCGGCTCGACGGGCCGGTCGCGCAGCTCCGGTAGGCCCGACCTCGCCTTCGGTCGTACCGATCCCCTTTTCCGATAGGTGCACGAATGTTCCGTCTCGGATCTCGATCCGTTCTTCTGACGGTGTCGCTGTCGGTTCTGGCGCCGCTCTCCGTGGCCGCGCAGGATCACCCGGGAATGCGTCCCGGTCCGATCGGCGAGCCGCGCTCGCGCGAGAGCTCGGGGACGGCCTGGCTTCCGGATGCGAGCTCCATGCACGCGCTCCACGGCACGAGCGGCGCCTGGGAGCTCATGCTTCATGGGGCGCTCTATGTCCACTGGCTCGACGACGGCGGGGACCGGGGGCGGGAGCAGTTCGGGTCGACGAACTGGGCGATGGGGATGGCGCGCCGGTCCGCCCTAGGCGGCGACCTCACGCTGCGGGTCATGCTGAGCGCCGATCCGCTGACCGCGGACGAGTGCGGCTACCCCGACCTGCTTGCGACGGGCGAGTTCTGCGACGACGAGCCGCTCCACGACCGCCAGCATCCCCACGACGTCTTCATGGAGCTGGCGGCGGTGTACGAGAGGGCCCTGTCGGAGGACGTCGCGCTCCAGCTCTACGGCGGTCCGGCCGGAGAGCCGGCACTGGGTCCGGTCGCGTTCCCACATCGGATCTCCTCATTCCCGAATCCCATCGCGCCGATCGGGCACCACTGGCTGGACTCCACCCACATCGCGTACGGGGTCGCGACGGCGGGAGTCTACGGCCGCGCGTGGAAGGCCGAAGCGTCGCTCTTCAACGGCCGCGAGCCGGATGCCGACCGATGGGACCTGGATCTCGACGCGCTCGACTCGTATTCCGGGCGGCTCTGGTTCCTGCCCTCGGATCGCTGGGCGCTCCAGGTCTCGGGCGGCCGGCTGAACGAGGCCGAAACCCATGAAACCGGCGGTCCGAGGATCGACGTCACCCGGGTCACCGCGTCGGCGACGTACCACCGAGCGCTTTCGCGCCGCGGGTCCTGGGCGAACACGATCGCGTGGGGCAGGAATCGCGAGGAAGGCGAGTCCACGAACGCGTTCCTCGCCGAGACGGACCTGAACTTCGCCGAGCGCGATCTCCTGTTCGGCCGTGCCGAGGTGGTCCAGAAAACCGGGGGAGACCTGGTGCTGGCCGACGAGCTCGAGGGCGAGGTGTATCGCGTGGGGAAGATCGGGGTGGGGTACGTGCGGCAGTTCGCATCCTGGGGCGGGCTCGTTCCGGGACTCGGCGCCGGGGTCACGGTTTCGCTCGTGCCCGAAGAGTTGGAGGACGTCTACGGATCCCGGGCCCCGCTGGGCCTCCAGCTCTTCTTCCGCCTTCGTCCCGAGCCCATGGAAGGCCACGACGCGGAATCGGAGCCGGGCATGGACCACGGGGACCACTGATCCCGATACTCTCCGACATGCGAAACCGGCAGGAAACGAGAAGGCCCCGCGGTGTCCGGTCTAGTCGATCCGCTCCATCTCGTCAGCGCGGCGCGAACGAGATCCGGACGTCGTCCAGGTAGTAGGAGCGGGTGAACTCGGAGGTGCCCCACACGCCGAGGGAGAGCCAGGCCTCGCCGGAGGCGCCAGTCGTGACGGTGAGGTCGTGACTCCGCTCGAGCCACACGAAGCCGACGTCGTCGTCCGCGCCGTTGGCGGTCGAGCCCTGGAACGGGAGGTCGTCCGCCGACTCCGGGTCGGTGGGAGTAACGCCGGCGATGACGGTCCAGGTGTTGATGTCGCCGAAGTCCGCGCTGGCGAGGGCATACGAGAGCTCGACGTCGTAGACAAGTCCGGGCTCGAGCTCGAACCGGCGCTCGATCCAGATCTTCCCCGCGTCGTTCAGGTTCTCGATCTCCAGCCGGACGGACCATTCGCCGTCGTCCGCGCGCTCGTCCGTTCGCTCGATCTCCCACTCGATCGGCGGGTCGTCCAGGTCGGTGCCGTCGGTTACGAACCCGTCGAAGCCGGCCTCGAACGACGTCTCGAAGACGAGGCCGTCGTCGGGGCCCGCTGGATCGTCCGAACATGCGACGAGGATCGCGAGGAAGGCGAGTGACGTCAGGGGCGGGATCGGCCAGCGCACGATCGAGCGGAGCCCCGGAGGGCTAGCGGGAATACGGCAGCGGGATAAGGAGCGAGCCGAGGGCGCCGCCGAGGATGAGGAGCCCGAGGATCGCTCCCCACAGGTTGTGGAGATAGAAGGAAGGGACGGTGATCGCGGCGCCCAGGAGGAAGTGCGTCAGCGCGACCCAGGGCCGGAGGGGGATCAGTCGGGCGAGCGTCCGTTCGCGCATGGGAACCGAGGCTAAGCCCGCGGTTCCAGGTTGGCAAGAGGAGTAGGTGCCCGATACCATCGGCGAATGGCGGGCGCGCTCTCGATCGCGGCGCTGATCCTCTCGGCGACGCTCCTGGCCGGCATGATCGCGGTCCTCGTCCTCCTGCGAAAGGGGGAGGGACCGCGGTACGGCGCGAGCCGCGCCTACGACGCGAATCGCAGAGACGCGGTGCGGGCGCTGACCGGCGGGGAGGTCGAGCGGGTGGACTTCGCGCAGTGGTACGAGCCCGCCCGGCGTGACGCGGCGCCAGACGATCCGCTGGCGGCTCCCCTGGCAGAGGCGGTGGCCGAGGCGCTAGCGGTCGTCGTTCCCGTCGCGAGTGGCCTCGCGCTCGAGCCCCACGGGCGCGCTCGCCTGGCCGCCGAGGACGTGACCGTGCTGCCGGCGCTGTCGACCGCCGATCTCCGGCTCGACCTCGAGCGACACGGCGACGCGGGACGGCTGGTCGTGGGCCTCGTCCTGTTCAACCCGGAGCCGCCCGGCGGGGACGCGAAGCGAGTGGCGCTACCGATCCAGGTCCTCTTCCCGGCTCTCGAGCGAGCGGGGCGAACCGACCTGGTGGATCGGTTCACGGAACTGAAGGAGCGCTCGGCTACCCTGCCACCGGGGTGAGGAACTGCGCGGCGAACGCCTCGGGGCCGACCGCGGCGCCGGTGGCCGAGCGGGCCAGCTCGTCGTAGTGATGGAGCGCGCCGGAGCGGAAGATCCGCTCGGAGAGCCACGCCCCGACACCCGGCTCGCCGCAGTACGTCGGCCTCCCGTCCAGCACCTCGGCCTTGAGCCGCTCGTCGATCTGGGAGGCGAAGCACTCGCCCAGCATGTAGTTGTGGTAGTAGACCGGCGCGCTGACGACGTGGATTTTCGCGGCGTAGTCTGCGGCATCCGCGGGCCGAGGCGGCGCCGCGAGGCCCTGGAGCCGCTCGACCAGCGACCACCAGACGCCGTTCAGGTCCTGATTCGGGTCGCGATAGAGCTCCTTCTCGAAGGCGCGCATCACCATGGCCCAGCGCGAGAAGGCGAGCATCTGGCCGCGCTGCTGTCGGGCGGCCGCCGCCTGCAACTCCTCCGCGCGCGCGCGGTCCAGGATCCCCATCTCCGCCATCCAGCTCCCCTCGCGCGACAGCCGACCGAACAGCATCGCGATCGCCTCGGTCGTCAGGGTGTGGGCGGGCCGCCGCAGGTCCCAGGGCAGGTCGCGCGCGATCCCCTCGTCGTAGACCGCGTGCCCCAGCTCGTGGAGCGTGGTGCCCATCCATCGCTCGTTGGGCCGCAGGTTCAGGAGGATACGCACGTCCCCCTCGCGATCGATGTCGGTGGCGAACGCGTGCTGGTCCTTCCCTTCCTGCTCGTACAGGCTCGACCGCGCGAGGATCGGCCCGACCTCGAGCCCGATCCCCGAGAAGAAGCGGCGTGCCACCTCCAAGGGATCCTGCTCGCGATACACTTCGTCGAGATCGACGCCGTAGACGGCCGGCATCTCCTGGAAGAAGCTGTTCTGATAGTGCCACGGGCGAAGCTCCGTCTCGTCGATCCCGTGGATCTCCGCCAGCCGCGCGTCGATCTCGGACTTGAGCTCCGTGAACGGCGCGTCGGTCAGCGCGTCCAGGCGATCGAAGAACCCGTCGACCCGCGCCGCGTCCTGCTCTCCGAGGCCGAGCTTGAGGTGATAGTAGTCCGGGTACCCGGCCGCCCGCGCCGCTTCGTTCCGTAGTCGCACGAGCTCGTCCAGCCGCCCTGCAACGACCGGCCCCACGGACTTCAGGCCCTCCCACGCAGCCTCGAGCGCGGCGGGATCCCGCTCGGTGGCGAGCGCGATCTCGAGGTCGTTGAACGTGTGGCGTCGGCCGCCGACGATGGGGCGGTACGTCGAGAAGTCGCGCTCGATCCCGGTCGAGAGGCGGTTGATCCGCTCGCTCAGCGCCGGGTCGACCTGCCGGGGCAGGGCCTCGAGGTACAGGAGCTCGGCGCGACGCGCCGCGAGCGGCTCGCTCGCGGTCGCGCGTGCGGCGCGGAGTTCCTCGAACAACCCGGGATCGCGGTAGAGACGGTCGATCCGGTTGCGCGACTCCTCGAGCCGGCGGTAGTCGCTCTCGCGGCCGGTCACCGCGGCGTCCCACCACGCGCGGTTGCCTTCGATCGACAGCGGTTGGAGCTCGCGCAGGAAGCGTTCGATCCGTTCGTTCATGGCGCCGGAAGATAGCCGGATTTGACGCCCCGGCCGCCCCGGCCGAGAATCCCGCCGTGCGTCGACAGATCTCCGCGGCTCTGCTCATCCTCGCGCTCCATGGGTGCGACGGTTCCCCCGCTCCGGAGCCCCCACCGGCCGCCGACACCGTGGCGCAGGCGGACTCCACGGGCGAGGAACGCGTGGTCGTCCTCCGCGGCGGACCGCTCCACCTCGAGCCGGACGAGGGCTCCCCCGGAATCACGGAGGTGATCGCGGGGACGCTCCTTCGCGCCCTTCCCGACTCCGCCGGCGTGCCCGATTGGGTGCAGGTGGCGATGTGGGACGACCGGCGGGGTTGGATTCCCGTCGACCGCCTCGTTCCGGTGGAGCTGTGGGCCCACTACGGCCGCGCGCTGGGAGGCGTGTCCCCGGCTCTTCTCCGCCCCGCCTATCCGGTGGACGGTGGGCGGTGGGCGGTGGAGGCGCCGCTCGGCTCGCCTGGGATCACCCCGGCCTCGACCGGGTGGGTCCTGAGCGATTCTACGAGCGCGATGCGGATCACCGCGATCGACTCGGTGGAGAACATCTGCGGCGGCGAGCTTCATCGGTTCGGCGTGCTCGACCGGCGGGAGAGCGGCGAGCGCTGGCCCCTCCTCGAGGCGGGCCGGATCGCGGCTCCCTCGGGGACCCGGCCCGTGGCGGCGGCGGTAACGGTCCGTCCGCTCGTTCCCGATTCCGTGCTCCTCCGACTGGCGCGAGAGGGTGCGGCCGAGCTCGAGCCCGCGGCGGGCGCGCCGGAGTCCACGGAGTGGGTGGCCCTCGGGCCGGACGCGGCCTGGGCGGCGCTGTCCTGGCCCGACGAGGACGATGCACAGGGCATCTCCCAGCGGGCCGTCGCGCTCGTCTTCCGGCGCTCGCCTGCGGGCTGGGAGCGAGTGTCGGCGATCGCGCCCGTTGCCTCGACGGCCGGGATCCCGACGGCCGCGTGGCGTCCGGTCGCAGCGTACTCGACCGGCGGTGCGAGCCATCCGACGCTCCTTCTCCTCGAGGTGCGCGAATACGAGGGCGCGCACCTCGACATCTGGATCGAGCGCGGGGACGGGTACCAACGGATTTACGAGGGGTATTACTGGGGCTGTTGAGGTGGGGCCGACGCATGGACTTGGTCTCGCGCCGTGGTTATGCTCTCCGCCCACCATTCTACCATGCGCATGAACGATCGAGATACCAGGGAGGCCGGATGGAGCAGACGTTCAAGGAATTCAAGAAGGGTGTCGCCGCGCGCCTGCGTAGCGCGCGCGGCGAGCTCACACAGGCCCAGCTCGCGGAGATGACGAAATACACCCAGCAGATGATCAGCCGCTACGAGAGCGGCCGGGTGCCGAAGGCCTTCTGGTTCCTGGCGGAGCTCTCGGCCGATGCGGGCCTGGACGTCGACTACATCCTGACCGGCCGTCGGCGGCGCAAGCCCGGGGGAACCAAGCTGGCGAAATCGGACGCCCCGAAGCGTTGAGTGCCGGGCTGACCCGCCCGCGCGGGTGAGGTGACCCGCTGGCTCAACTGCGGGACCCTGCTCGCGCTCTTCGCCCTGATCGTCTTCCTGACCCTGGGCTTCGTCCTGTTCCAGATCCTCTGCTACGGTCCGGCCGCAGAGCCGGGGAGTGGCTGGATGCGGTTCCCCGGCTGAGCGTCGGCGCCGACCCGCGCCGGAGCAGGACGCATTGATCACCGATCCGACCGGCGTCTTCGTCACGCTCGCGGGTCTGCTGGCGACGATCTACGCGCTGGCCGGAATCCCGCGGCTGGCGCGCTTCTTCGACCTTCTCCCGCCGATCCTATGGGCCTACATGCTCCCCATGCTCGCGACGAGCGTGGGGATCTTGCCACCGGCGTCGCCGGCCTACGATTGGATCACCCGCTACGTGCTGCCGGTCGCGCTCCTCCTGCTCATGATGACCGTCGACGTGCCGGCGCTCCTCAAGCTCGGCCGGCCGGCGACGATCATGATGCTGGCCGGGACGGTGGGGATCGTGATCGGGGGGCCGATCGCGCTCGCCGCGTTCGGGAGCTGGCTGCCGCCGGACGCGTGGAAGGGCCTCGCGGCGCTCTCCGGCTCCTGGATCGGAGGCAGCGCGCAGCTGGTCGCGGTAGCCGAATCGGTGGAGACGCCGGACGCGATGTTGGGGCCGATCATCGTCGTCGACACGGTGGTCGGCTACGGCTGGATGGCAATCCTGCTCTTTCTCTCGGGATGGCAGGCGCGATTCGACCGCTGGAACCGCGCCGACACCCGGTTGATCGAGGAGACGAACGTGGCGCTAGCGGAGAAGAGCGCCGCGACTCGCCGGCCGCTCACGATCCGGGACGCGGCCCTGATCCTGGGGATCGGGTTCGTGGGCGCGTACGCGACCGTGGTCCTCGGGGACCTGCTGCCCGAGCTCGGCGATCCCAAGATCATCTCACACACGACGTGGGCCGTCATTCTGGTGACGACCCTCGGCCTCGCGCTGTCGTTCACGCGGATCTCGGCGCTCGAGGGGGCGGGGGCGTCGACGCTGGGGACGCTCGCGCTCTACGTGCTCGTGACCGCGATCGGCGCGCGGGGGGATCTCCACGCGATCCTCGCCGCGCCGATGTTCCTGGCGACCGGCGCGCTGTGGATCGCGATCCACGTCGCGATCCTCGTGCTCGTCGCGCGCTGGATTCGCGCGCCTCTCTTCTTCCTCGCGACGGGCTCGATGGCGAACGTGGGTGGGGCGGCGAGCGCGCCGGTTGTGGCCACCGTGTACCACCGCGCCATGGCACCGCTGGGAGTGTTGATGGCGGTCGCGGGGTACGTGATCGGGACGTACGGCGGGCTCTTGTGCGCCTGGCTGCTGTCCCGGGTGGCGCTCCACCTCCTGTGACGGCCCGCGCGCGCGGCCCGGGTGGAGGGCGGGAGGCCGTCAGCGACCGGCGTAGATGTCGATCACCTTCCCGATGAACTCGAGCGACTCGTCCCACGGCCGCTGGAACGTGTTCCGGCCGATGATCGAGCCGAAGCCGCCACCGTCGCGGATCCCTCGGATGTCGTCGAAGAACGACTCGGATCCGGTTTTCCCGCCGCCGCTGAAGATCACGATCCGCTTGCCGGCAAACGCCGCCTGGACGACGTGGCGGACGCGATCGGCCACGCTTGACCGGGAGATGTCGAGCGACTCGTAGACCTTCCTTGCCGCGTCCTGGTAGAGGTGATCGGACGGAAGCTTCACCTTCACGAGGTGCGCGCCCATCTGGCAGGCGAGATGCGCGGCGTACGCACAGACGTCGAGTGCAGTCTCGCCCGCCGTGTCGGTGATCCCCGAGCCGCGCGGGTAGGACCACACGACGACCGCGAGCCCGGCGGACTTCGCCTGCTCGGCGAGGAACTGGAGGTTCTCGTACATCTCCTGCCGGTTCGCCGAGCCGGGATAGATCGTATACCCGATCCCGACGCATCCCAGCCGGAGAGCGGCCTCGACGGATCCGGTCACGGCCGGGATCGGGTCGTCGTCCGACCACAGGAGGTCGTGGTTGTTGAGCTTGAGGATGAGCGGCAGATGCGCGGCGTAGTTCCCGGCGACCGCCTCGATGAACCCGAGCGGCGCCGCGTAGCCGGACATCCCGGCCTCCAGGGCGAAGCGCGGATGATAGTCGGGGTCGTAGGCGTCCGGGTTGACCGCGAACGAGCGGTGCGGCCCGTGCTCGAAGCCCTGGTCGACGGGCAGGATCACGAGCCGGCCGGTGCCAGCCAGCCGTCCCTGCTGGAGCAGGCGTGCAAGGCTGGCTTTCACGGCCGGGCTCTCGCTGGGATAGTACGAGAGGATCTCGCTCACCCGGTCATGGTGGGTCATGCGGATGCTCCTTTCGATGTGGTGAGCTCGGGCCGGCGATCGCCGGCGAGCAGCTTCTCGATGGCGGAGACCTCGTAGCGGCTGCCGATGACGAGCGGGGTGCGGACGTGGAGGCCGTCCGGCACCAGATCGAGGATCCGCTCGCGGCCGTTGGAGGCGGCCCCGCCGGCGGCTTCCGCCAGGAACGCGAGCGGAGCCGCCTCATAGAGCAGGCGCAGCTTCCCGCTCGGGTTCTTCGCGTCGCCGGGGTAGAGGAACACGCCTCCGCGCAGGAGCATGCGGTGGAAGTCCGCGACCAGCGCCCCGATGTAGCGGAGCGAGTACGTGCGCTCGCTCTCGCCGCCGTGGGAATGCCGGCGCACGAACTCCCGGAACGCGGGATCCCACGCACCCAGACGCGCCAGGTTCGCCGAGTATTCCTTGCCCTGCTCGGGCATGCGGATGCTCGGGTGGCTCAGGAAGAACTCGCCCACTGCGGTGTCCAGCGTGAAGCCGTGGACGTTCCCGCCCACGCCGTAGACGAGCATGCACTGCGGACCGTAGAGGACATAGCCCGCGGCCACCTGCTCGGTGCCCGGCTCGAACACCTCCTCGGGCTGGCCGTGCGCCGCTCCGAGCGCCTTCCGGCGGATGCCGAAGATCGTGCCCACCGCGCCGTCGACGTCCAGGTTCGAGGAGCCGTCCATCGGGTCGTAGCACAGGACGTGCTCGGCGCGCGGGCAGTCCTCGTCGAGATGGAAGATGTCCTCCATCTCCTCGCTGATCAGCGTGCAGAGGAGGCCCGACCCGGCGAAGTGCTTCTTGAACACCTCGTTGGCGTACCAGTCGAGCTTGTGGACCGCCTCACCCTGGACGTTGACGCCGCCTTTCATGCCCGCCAGCGTCCCGAGCCCCACCTCGGCGAGCTCGGCCCGGATCTCCTTGCAGGCGGTCGCGATCTGGGCCAGGATCGAGGCCACCGGACCGCCGCCGGGGGTGTGCTCCTCGACCTCGCGCAGGAGGTGCTGGGTGAGCGTCAATCGATGATCCATCGTCGAGATTCTACGATCCGGGAGAGGCCCCTGCCAGCCGAGAACCTCCTTGCGCGCTCTCGGCGAGTTCCGGATTCTCGAACGGAGGAACGATGAGCCAGCGGATCGTCGTGTCGGTCGCGATCGGCGTGCTGCTTGCGGCGTGCGGCGAGTCTCGGATCCCGGAGGAAGCGAGCGCTCCGCATCCCGCGACCATCGCGATCGCCAAAGCGCGCCTGGTCACGCCGAAGGAAGCGCGGACGCTGGTGGAGTGGCCGCCGGGTGTCGTGGTCGTCGACGTCCGGACGGCGGAGGAGTACGAGGCCGGTCACCTGCCGGGAGCCCGCAGAGTCGAGCTCGACGAGATCGGTGCCGCGATCGACGCCGGGGAGTTCCCGGTGACTCCCGACGCGCCGCTCCTCGTCTATTGCCGTGCCGGGAGCCGCTCCGCGCAGGCCGCCGCACTCCTGACCGAGCGCGGCTTCCAGCGGGTCTACGATCTCGAGGGCGGAATCACGGCCTGGGGCGAAGCGGGGCAGCCGGTCCTGCGCTGAGATCCGCCGCGACGGCTGCGCACATCGCGCGTAGCTTCCCGCGATGCGAAGGCTGCTCGAGTTCCACCGCTCGCCGAACTCCGTAAAGGTCCGGGTCGCGCTCGAGTACAAGCGTCTCGAATACGAGACCGAGGAGATGTACTCCGCCGAGCGCGAACCGATCGTGCGCGCCGGCGGCTGGCCGCTGGTCCCGATCCTGATCGACGGCGCGGTCCGGATGCGAGACTCGGCCGCGATCCTCCATTACCTGGAAGCGAACTACCGGGACGCGCCTTCGCTCACGCCGGAGTCGCGCGACGAGATCCTGGCGGCTGAGGTCGTGCTCGCGAACGTGACGCCGGACATCCGCCGCGCGCAGTGGAGCGTCCAGCCGGAGATCCAGAAGCCTGCCGAGGAGCGGAACGTCGAGCGGATCGCCGCCGCTCGGAACGCGCTGGTCGCCTCGCTGTCCCGATTGGACGCGCGGCTCGCGGACCGGGAATGGCTGGTCGGCGATTCGATGTCGATGTACGACGTGATCCTGGGGTGCAACCTGATCCCCGCCCGGCCCCCGCGCGCGTTCGTCGAGACGAGCGCGATCTACCGGTTCTTCGACCAGCACATGCGGATCGACTCCGAGCGACCGAATGTCACGGCGTGGGTCGACCGCGTTCTCGCGCACGACAGCGGGGCGCACAGGACCGGCGCGCGCTAGAAGGCCAGCGCCACCATCCGTGCCGAGGCGCGGACCGCGACCGTGAAGCCGAAGAAGAGCCCGAAGTCCCGTGCGGCGGGGAGGCTCGTCACGAAGAGGCCCGGCACCGTCGTCTGGAGCGTGTCGTCGAGGATCGGGTATCCCTCTCGACGCTCGATCCGCCGGAGCAGCTCCCCCGCGAGGAACGGGACGCGCTCGAGGTCGACCTTGTAGCCCGTGGCGAACATCACGTGGTCGACGTCGAGGGTCTCGCCCGTGAGCAGCCTGACGCGGAGCGTGTCGCCCCGCTCCTCCGCGCCGGCGACCTCGGTCATCGGACGGACCTCGATCGCGGGGTGTCGGACCCGCGGCCCGAGCCAGGGCTCGAGCTTCCGCCGACCCTCGGCGAAGAAGTGCGCGGTGATCCCCTCCCGCTCGGATTCCGGCAGCGCCCGGTACCATCCGGGCTCCGCCTCGATCCGGTCGAGCGTCGGCTCGACCCACGTCCAGTCGGAGGTCTCGAAGGCGGGCGTTTCGTGACGAAGGCACACGTGGACGGCCGCCGCGCCCGCTTCGGCGAGTAGCGCCCCCGTCTCGAACGCGCTCTGGCGTCCGCCGACGACGAGGACGCGTCTCCCGGCCCAGCGATCGGGCGCCGCGCAGTCGCGCGTGTGGGAGCGTCTCTCCCGCGGCACGATCGCCGCGAGCGCCTCCGGGACGTGTGCGAACGGCGCGAGGCCGAGCGCGAGGAGCACGCGGTCGGCAGTCACGACGTCACCGTCGTCGAGCCGGGCGGCGAACCCCATGTCCGACCGCTCGAGGCGGATCACCCGCGCATCGCGAACGCGCAGCCCCTTGCGCGCCTGGAACCACTCCGCGTAGTCGAGATAGAACGCGAGCGACAACGGTTCGACGTCGCCGGGTGTTTGGCCGCGGGTCGCGAGGAACCGCTCGATCGTGTCCCGATCCGCCGGATCGAGGTGCCAGTCGCACGCGGAGCGGAGGATCATGCCCTTCGGCATGTGCTCCCTCCAGAAAGACATCGGCCGGCCGACGACGAGGTGGTCGATCCCCCGCCCCTTTGCGTGCGCGGCCATCGCGAGCCCGAACGGGCCGGCGCCGATCACGAGGAGTGGCGAGTGCACGCGATATCGACTCGATGTCATCGGGGAGTCAGGACCGCGGCGGCGGCCTCGTCGACGAGCCACGCCGCCGGGTGGCCCGCCGGCTCGATCCCCTGCGCGGGACGCGCGAAGACGTCGCGCGGCTCCTCGAGGACGGCGCGGACTGCCGCCGCCTTCGCCTCCCCGGCCACGACGAACACCGCCGCTCGTGAACCGTTCAGGGCCCGGAACGTCAGGGTCAGGCGCTCCACGCGGGGATCCGGAATCGCCGTGTCGGCCAGCGTGACCGCCGCCACGAGGCGTTCCTCGAGGCCGATCGTCTCGGCGCGCGGGAACAGAGACGCGACGTGCGCGTCGGCTCCGAGCCCGAGGAACGCGAAGTCGAAGCGCGGGATCTCTCCGCGGGCCAGCGACTGCGCGCGCCGGAGCGTCGCCTCGTGGAGCACGGCCGCGCGCTCGGGGTTCGGATCCTCGCCGGGCATGCGGTGGATCTGCTCGCACGGGATCGGCACGCGGTCGAGGAGCGCCTCGCGGGCCGCGCCGTAGTTGCTGCGGGGGTCGTCGGGGGGCACGCACCGCTCGTCCGTCCACCACACGTGCACTTCGTTCCACGCGACCCGCGAGCGAAACGGCTCTGAGGCGAGCCGCCGGTAGACGGGCGGGATCGTCGAGCCGCCGGTCAGAACCACGTCGAAGCGCCCCCGCGCGGCCGAAGCCTCGGCGGCGGCCGAGACGAAGTGGGCGGCCGCGTCGTCGTGTAGCGCGGACAGGCTCGGGTGGACCGTCAGTCTGGGCGTCACGGCCTACGACGCCGCGTCGACGGTCGGCACGCCCTCGTCGACCGGCCTCAGCTCCCGCCATGCGTGGCCGGAGCTCTCCGGCAGGCGCGCCGCCTCCGCGGGACCCTCGCTGCCGGCGGGGTACGTCGCGATGTCCGTCGAGTCGCCGGACGCCCACGCCTCGAGGATCGGCGCCACGACGCGCCACTGCGCCTCGGCCTCGTCCGCGCGCGTGAAGAGCATCTGCTCGCCCTGCATCGCGTCGAGGAGCAGGGTTTCGTAGGCGTCCGGTAACGTGACGCCGAACGCCTCCTCGTAGTCGAAGTCCATCCGTACACGGGTCGTCCGCATCCCTTCGCCGGGGACCTTGGCGGAGAACGTCACGCCGATCCCCTCGTCGGGCTTGAAGCGCAGGACGATTACGTTCGGCTCCACGCTCTCGTCCGTCCGGCCGAAGATCGAGTGCGGCGTCCGCTTGAAGTGGACCGCGATCTCTGTGACCGTCCGCGCCAGGCGTTTCCCGGTCCGCACGTAGAACGGAACTCCGGCCCAGCGCCAGTTCTCGATCCGGAGCTCGAGCGCGACGAACGTCTCGGTGCCGGACTCCGGATCGACCCCCTCGATCTCGCGGTAACCCTGTACCCGCCCGCCGTCGATCGCTCCCGGACCGTGCTGCCCGCGCACGACACGGCGGGCGACGTCGTCGGGGGAGAGCGGGGACACGGAGCGCAGGACCTGCACCTTCTCCTCGCGAACGGACTCCGCATCATAGGCGACCGGGGGCTCCATCGCGGTCAGGGTCAGAAGCTGGAGCAGGTGGTTCGCCACCATGTCGCGCAGCGCCCCGGTGCCGTCGTAGAACGCGCCCCGGTCCTCGACGCCGATCGACTCGGCGGCCGTGATCTCGACGTACTCGACGTAGTTCCGGTTCCAGATCGGCTCGTAGAGCATGTTCCCGAAGCGGAACGCGAGGATGTTCTGAACCGTCTCCTTCCCCAGGAAGTGGTCGATCCGGTAGACCTGCGACTCCTCGAACACCCGGCGGATCTCGAGGTTGAGCTCCCGCGCCGAGTCGAGGTCGCGGCCGAACGGCTTCTCGACGACGATCCGCGTCCATCCCGCTCCCTCTCCCGTCAGGTCGGCGGACTCCAGCCCGCGCACGATCCCGGGCGCGAGCGACGGCGGGACGGCGAAGTAGAACAGGTGGTTCGCGAGCCGGGGGTCGCCCGCGCCCAGCGCCGCGAGTCGGGCCGCGAGCTCGGCGTAGGCCGCGTGGTCGGCCAGGTCAGCGGCGAGGTAATGGAGCCGCTCTGCGAAGCCCGCCCACGCCGCGTCGTCGGGCCGGTCCTCGGTGAACTCCTCGATCGCGGCCCGCATCCGCTTGCGGAACTCCTCGTCCGAGAGCGGTTCCCTGCCGACGCCCAGGATCTTGAAGCACGGATCGAAGCAGCTCTCCCGGTGGAGTCGCCAGAGCGAGGGGACGAGCTTCCTGCGGGTCAGGTCTCCGGTGGCGCCGAAGATGACCAGCGCGCACCCGTCGGTGGGCGGGAGCACGATCCGGCATCCCTCCGCCTCGGTCCGCCCCCGGACGACCCGCTCGGTCACGGGGATCCGCCCGGTTCGATCGACCCCCGTGTCCAGTCGGCGTAGACGGCGGGCCCGGTCGGCCGGGATAGCAGGCGGTAGCCGTGGCCCCCGAAGTAGTCGCGCTGCGCCTGCGTCAGGTTCTGGGGGAGACGGGCGGAGCGGAAGGCGTCGAACCAGGCGAGCGCCGCGCTCCAGACCGGCGCGGGGAGCCCGCGGGCCTGCGCTTCCGCGAGCGCGCGCCGCAGCCCGGACTGGCAGGCCTCGAGCCGCGATCCGATCTCGGCGTCGAGGAGGAGGTTCGGAAGCTCGGGTTGCTCCAGGAACGCGCGTCGGATCGGGTCGAGGAGGCGCGAGCGGATGATGCAGCCGCCCGTCCAGACGCGGGCCACTTCGGCGCGGTCGATCTCCCAGCCGTACTCCGCGGATCCCGCCCCGATCAGCTCCATGCCCTGCCCCAGCGCCGCGATCCTGGTTGCGGCGAGCGCGTCGCGGACGGCCGGGATCGCCGCCTCGCGATCCGTCGTCGCCGGCGGGGGTGGGCCCTTGATCCGGCCGCTCGCCGCCAGCCTCTCCTCGCGCCGACTCGACACCACCCGCGCGTCCACCGCCGCGCCGATCACCGGCGCCGGGATTCCGAGCTCGAGCGCGTTGACCGCTGTCCATCGCCCCGTGCCCTTCTGCTCCGCCTCGTCCAGGATCGACTCGACCCGCGGTCTTCCGGTGTCGGGGTCCGTCGCCCGGAGAACGTCCACGGTTATCTCCAGCAGGTAGGATTCGAGCGGACCCCGGTTCCACTCCTCGAACAGCTCCGCGATCCGCGCCGCGTCGAGGCCCAGCCCGCGGCCGAGCAGGTCGTAGCCCTCGGCGATCGACTGCATGTCGGCGTACTCGATCCCGTTGTGCACCATCTTGACGAAGTGTCCCGCCCCGTCCGGCCCCAGCCATCCGACGCACGGTCCGGTCTCGGTGCGGGCAGCGATCGCCTCGAGTGAGGGCGCAAGGATCCCATAGGCCTCGGACGGACCGCCGACCATCAGCGAAGGCCCGTTTCGGGCCCCCTCCGAGCCGCCGGAGACGCCGACACCGAAGTAGTGGAGCCCGCGGGTGGCGAGCTCGGTCGCGCGGCGACGCGTGTCGTGGAACAGGGAGTTGCCCCCGTCGATCGCGATGTCGCCCGGCTCCAGTAGCGGCGTCAGGCGCGCGAGCGTCTCGTCCACGGGAGCGCCCGCGGGGATCATCATCAAAATCCGGCGTGGCCGGTCCAGGGAGCGGACCAGCTCCTCGAACGTGTAGGTGGGGAGGAGCTTCCGATCGGGATTGGCGGCCGCGAACGCCCGCGTGCGCTCCGGCTCCAGGTTCCAGAGCGCCACCGAAACGCCGTGGTCCTCGAAGTTCAGCGCCAGGTTCGAGCCCATCGTCCCGATCCCGATCAGGCCGAACGCCGCGCGGGTCACGGGCGGCTCAGGCAGGCTGGACCTGTTTCCGCTTCTCTTCGAGGGTCTCCAGGAGCCCGTGATAGGAGTCGGCGAACTTCTCCACCCCCTCCTTCTCCAGCTCCTCCAGGATCGTCGGGAAGTCGATGCCGAGCTCGCCAAGCGATTCCAAGCGCCGGCGCGCGCCGTCGAGATCGTCGCGGATCCGCACCGCGGGATCGCCGTGATCGCGGTAGGCCTCGATGGTCTCGGGGGGCAGCGTGTTCACGGTGCCGGGTCCGATCAGCGCCTCGGCATAGTAGACGTCGGGGTACTCGGGGTTCTTGGTCGAAGTGGAGGCCCAGAGGGGACGCTGCGGGCGCGCGCCGCGCTCGGCGAGGGCCGCGAATCGGGCGCCCCCGAACCGCCGCTCGTACGCTTCGTATGCCAGGCGGGCGTTGTCGATCCCGATCTTCCCCTCGATCGACTCCAGCTTGCCGCGATCGTCGTCCGAGGCCCGCGCCAGCCGCTCCGCGATTCGCTGGTCGACCTTCGTGTCGACGCGGCTCACGAAGAAGCTCGCCACGGAGGCGATCCGATCGATCGGCTCGTCGCGATCCGCGCGCCGTTCGAGCGCTTCGAACCACGCGTCCATGACCTCGTGGTAGCGCTCGACCGAGAACAGGAGCGTGATGTTGATGTTGATCCCCTCGGCGAGACACTCACGGATCGCGGGCAGTCCTTCCGCCGTGCCGGGGATCTTGACCATGACGTTCGGCCGGCCGACCGCCTTCCACAGCCGGCGCGCGGCCTCGATCGAGCCGTCCGTGTCCCACGCCAGGTCGGGCTCCACCTCGATCGACACGAAGCCGTCGTCGCCGCCGGTCCGGTCGTACAGCGGCCGGAACAGGTCGGCGGCCATCCGGATGTCGGTCACGGCGATCGACTCGAACACCGCTCCCGGGCTCCGCGAGCCCGCGGCGCGGATGTCCTGGTCGTAGAGATCGCTCTCGGCGATCGCCTTCTGGAAGATCGTCGGATTCGAAGTCTGCCCCGCGAGCCCGTCCTCGCGGATGAGCCGCGCCTGGCTCCCGTCGAGCAGCATGTCGCGGCGGATGTAGTCCAGCCAGATGCTCTGGCCGAGGTCGTGGAGGCGTGTCAGCGGATTGGGCATGGCGGGTCTCCCTTCCGCGGGGGGCCGCGGCTCAGGCGTCGGAGTCGTGGGCGCGAGGATCGAAGGCGCCGGCGCGCGCGTCGCGCTCGATCGCGTCGATCTTGGCGCTCCGCCGGGCGTGGCGCTCGGCGGCCGAGAACCGGGCCCCGAGGAACGCGCGAACGACCTCCGCGGCCAGCTCCGGTCCCACGACCCGGGCGCCGATCGCGATCGCGTTCATGTCGTCGTCCTCGACGCCCTGTCTGGCGCTGAAGGTATCGTGGGCCATCGCGGCCCGCACCGTCGGGATCTTACACGCCGCCACGGAGACCCCGACGCCGCTCCCGCAGACGAGCACACCCCGCTC
>JAICNR010000117.1 GCA_025931135.1 Gemmatimonadota bacterium
CACCTCTCCTCGGGGCTGGCGGCGCTCCTCGTGACCACGTTTCCGATCTGGAACACGCTCATCGGAATGACGGGCGCTCGCGGGGAACGCCTGGCGCCCGCGGGTTGGGTCGGCACGTTCGTCGCGCTCGCCGGGGTCGCGATCCTCGTCAAGCCGTTCGAGTCCGGCGTCGAGTCGTCGTGGATCGGGGTCGCCGCCGTGCTGCTCGCCTCGCTCTCGTGGTCGGCCGGCACCGTGTACGCGCGCCGCCGACTTCGCGGCGTCGACCCGTTCGCGGCGAGCGCGATCGAAACCCTGATCGCGGGTCCGCTGATGCTCGCGATCCACTTCGCGGTCGAGGGGGGCGAGCCCGTCCGCTGGGGCGGACAGGCGTGGCTCGCGATCGGCTACCTGGCCGTGATGGGCTCCCTGGTGGGGTTCACGGCGTTCGTGTTCCTGACCGCGCACCTGTCGAGCTCGAAGGTCGGCACGTACGCGTACGTGAATCCGGTCGTGGCGGTCCTGCTGGGGTGGGCGTTCCTGGGCGAGGCGGTGACGGCGCGGCTCGCGATCGGCGGCGCCACGATCCTGGGCGGGCTCCTGCTGGTCTACGTGGCGCGGGTGCGGGAGACGGGCGCGCCGCCGCCCGTCGAGGCGCGCGTCGAGCGCTAGCCCCCGGTCGCGTCGCGGAGCGCACGGCCGGCGCACCGCGCGACTTCCGCCAGCCACGCCGCACCCACCGCGAGCGCGCGCTCGTCGAAGTCGAAACGGTTCGAGTGCGCCGGCCGCTCGTCGCCGTCCGGGTGCGCCGCACCGTATCGCACGAAGCAGCCGGGGACGTGCTTCATGTAGCACGCGAAGTCCTCGCCCCCGAGGTTCGCCTTCGCCATCTCGGTGACGTTCTCCGTGCCGACGACGCGGGCCGCGGCCTCGCGCGCGAGGGCGAGAGCGAGGCCTTCGTTCCGGATCGCCGGCGTGCCGCCGACGAGGAGCTCGAACGTCGCGACCGCGCTGTGGGCGGCGGCCGTCGCGAGCGCCACGCGGGCGACGGCGTCGTGGAGCGCGGCGCGCACGTCCGCGTCGTGCGCCCGGATCGTGCCCTCGAGCACGGCCCGGCCCGCGATCACGTTCTGCGCGCGCCCGGCCTCGAAGCGGCCGACCGTCACGACCGCGGGGCGCGCGGGATCGATCTCGCGGGACACGATGGACTGGAGCGCGACGACGACGTGGCTCGCGGCCACGATCGCGTCGATCGCCTGATGGGGCCTGGCGGCGTGGCCCTCGCGTCCCGTCAGCTCGATCCGGAACCCGTCCGCCGAGGCGTTGACGACCCCTTCGGTCGCCGCGACGACGCCCACCGGGAGCCCCGTGTCGATGTGGCCGCCGAAGACGGCGCCGACTCCGTCCAGCGCCCCGGCCTCGATCAGCGCGACCGCTCCCATCCCGACCTCCTCCGCGGGCTGGAACAGGAGCCGGACCGGCGCCGGCAGCGACTCGCCCGCCAGGAGCTCCGCGGCACCGAGGAGCATGGCGGTATGGCCGTCGTGGCCGCAGGCGTGCATGACGCCCTCGTTCTCGGAGGCGAAGTCGAGACCTGTCCGCTCCTCGATCGGGAGCGCGTCCATGTCGGCGCGGAGCGCGACGGCGGGAACGCCCCGCGGTCCGGAGAGGTCCGCCACGACCCCTGTCCCCCCAGCGCTCCGCCACGGAATCCCCAGCTCCTCAAGCCGCTCGCACACTCGCTTCGCCGTGTCCGACTCGCTCCACGCGAGCTCGGGCCGGCGGTGGATCTCCCGGCGAATTTCGACCATGCGCTCGCGCACACCGTCCCGCACCAATGGAGTTCCGCTCGGCATGCGTCCCATTCCTAGAGCAGGAGCAGCGCTCCCACCAGGAGCGCGGCCGTGAGCCAGTCGATCCACATGCAGGCGGGCGGCAGGTACTGCGGCACGGGGCTTCCCGCTGGGTCTGCACGGTGGTGGTTCGCGTGCGGCTGGTCGACGAGGACGGGGTGGACGAAGGCGACGAGGAACGCGATCGCGCCGGACGACCGCAGGCCGAGCACGATCGACCCCTGGATCCCGTCGACCAGAGCGAAGGCGACGACCAGGAACAACAGCACGTTCACGGCGAGATCGCGGCGCAGCCAGCCGCTCACCCGCGCGGCCGGCAACTCCTGGATCGCGTAGTAGGCCGTGGCCATCAGCATGACGAGCAGCCCCCACCAGATCGAGAGCCGCGCGACCGTGAAGCCGTATGCCATGCCGGGGTCGAGCGCGAGCCCAACTCCGAGCCAGGCCGCGGTGATGACGAGGAACGCGAGGACGGCCCGGCGGGTCACCGCCCGTGGAACTCGGCCTTCCGCTTCTCGAGGAACGCCTTCGTCCCTTCCTTCATGTCCTCGGTCCCGCACGCCATCCCGAACAGGGTAGCTTCCATGTAGAGGCCGTCGTCGAGCGACATGTCGGAGCCGCGGAGCGTGGCCTCGAGCGCGTACTGGACCGCGAGCGGGCCCTTCGAGAGGATCTGGCCAAGGAGCTCACGCGCGGTGTCGAGGAGCGCATCCGGCGACGCCACCGCGTTCACGAGCCCCCAGCGGAGTGCCTCCTCCGCCGCCACCATGCGACCCGTGAGCGCCATCTCGAGCGCGCGGCCGAGTCCCACGATCCGCGCCAGGCGCTGCGTGCCGCCGTGGCCGGGGATGAGCCCCAGCTGGACTTCGGGCAGGCCGAACCTCGCGTTCTCGCTGGCGACCCGCAGGTGGCAGGCGATCGCGAGCTCGCAGCCCCCGCCCAGAGCGTAGCCGTTGACCGCCGCGACGACCGGCTTCGGGCACTGCGCGATCCGGGTGAACGTCGTCTGCCCCTGGAACGCGAACTCCTTCCCCTGGGTGGCGCCGAGCCCCGACAGCTCCGCGATGTCCGCGCCGGCCACGAACGCTTTCGTTCCGGCGCCCGTCACGATGATCCCGCCGACCGCGTCGTCGTCCCGCAGCGCCAGGAACACGTCCTGGAGCTCGCGCTCGGTGTCGGAGTTCAGCGCGTTCAGCTTGTCGGGTCGGTTTACCGTGACGGTTGCGATCCGGTCCGCGACGTCGACGAGCAGGTTCTCGCAGGCGTAGTCCACGGCGGCCTCCATCCTGGTCGCGCGGAAGGGTCGAGGGTGGTTCGGGGAAACGGTCGGCCGATTGTAGCGGCGCCGGCCGACAAGCGGCAACCGCCGTCCTCCGCCCTTTGACGGACAGGGCCCATCCCGGCGATCGTGTCCCCGTGCTTCCGCAGATCCTGTCCGGCATCGCTGACAAACCCCCGAAAGAGCGGCTCGGGGCCCGTTGCCTCGGCTACCTCCGATCCCTAGGGGTCCCGGCGCCGCTCGTCGCCACTCTCGAAGAGTGTGCCTACGCCGGCGCGATCCGGATTGGTCGGCTCTGGCTGTCACCCCTCGTCGACCTCGGCCTCGAGAACCAGGAGGAGGAGAACGCGCCGTGCATCGAGCACGGGCTCCTGATCGTGGGGAGCGGGCTCAACGGCGATCCGATCGCGCTGGAGATCTCCTCCGGACGGATGGCCTTCGTTTCCCACGATCTCCTATGGGAGGAGGACTACCGGGACTTCGAGGAGTGCGTGGTTCGATCTCCCCTCGGCTTCCACGAGTTCTGGTCCGCTGCGGTCGACGATCCCGAATTCCCTGTCGATTCGTACGAAGCCGCTCGCGCCTGGAGGAACGCATGAAGCTCCGTCACGTGTATCTGACTCTCTCCCTGCTCGGGATTCTCATTCCCTTCTTCTTCTTCTTACCGTGGCTGACAGAGAACGGCGTCGATCTCCCGCTCTTCTTCTCGGAGCTCTTCTCGACGCGTGTGGGGGGATTCTTCGGGCTCGACGTCTTCGTATCAGCGGCTGTGCTGTTCGTGTTCGTCGCGGTCGAGGGGCGGCGCGTGGCGGCGAGCGCGCGCTGGCTGGCGGTGGCGGTCACGCTCGCGTGCGGGGTGTCGGCCGGCCTTCCGCTCTTCCTCTATCTGCGTCAGCGGACACGAGACGCGGGTCTCGACCGCAGCGGTTAGCGGGCGCCGGGCAGGCTGACGTTCAGATGTTCAGATCGGACGGCTTCGGCTCCGTCCCCGAGTAGTCGTAGAACCCCTTGCCGCTTTTCCGCCCGTGATAGCCCGCCAGGTGCATCTTCCGGAGCAGCGGCGGCGCGGCGTACTCGGGACGCTTGTATTCGTCGAACATGATCTCGGCGATCCGGTAGGTGGTGTCGATCCCGACGAAGTCGAGCAGCGTGAGCGGGCCCATCGGGTGGGCGCACCCGTGCACCATTCCCTTGTCGATGTCCTCGGTCGTCGCGAGCCCGCTCTCGAGCGCGCGAACCGCGCCGAGCAGGTACGGCACGAGCAGCAGATTCACCACGAACCCGGAGTTGTCCTTGGCCGCGATCGGGATCTTCCCCAGCGACTCGGCGAACGCCCAGACGCGCTCGAATGTCGCTTGACTGGTCGTCACGGCCTTGACGACCTCCACCAGCTTCATGATCGGCACGGGGTTGAAGAAGTGGAGCCCGACGACACGGTCGGGACGCGACGTCGCCGCCGCCATCTCGACGATCGTCAAGGACGACGTGTTCGAGGCGAAGATCGTATGCGGCGGACACAGCTCGTCGAGCTCGCCGAACATCTCGTTCTTGACCTCGATGTCCTCGACCACCGCCTCGATGACGATGTCGCACCCGGCGAGGTCGGCGAGATCGGTCGTGCCGCTCATGCGGGAGATCGCCGCGTCGCGATCCGCAGCCGTCATCTTCTCCTTCTCGACCGACTTCTGCATGAACCCGCCGATCCTGTCGAACGCCTTCTTCCAGTACCTCTCTTCGACCTCCCGCGCCACGACCTGGTAGCCGGCCTGCGCGCAGACGTGGACGATGCCGCTTCCCATGAGACCCGCGCCGAGGACACCGACCTTCTCGATCTTCTTCTCGCTCACGACCCCTCCTTGCGATGCGAATGGGCGCGCTCGGCGCGCCGCGCGATGGATTTCAGGATTCTTCTCGTGACGATGCGATGGCCCCCGCTGCCCACGACGGCGGCCCGATAGAGGGCTCCGCGAAGGCCCGGGAACTCCGCGTGGGTCACCGCGCGGACCCGCGAGCCGGCGCCCCCCGGCTCGATCTCGAACGTCAGCCGGTAGCGGCTGAATCGGTGGCGCCCCTCGAGCGCGAGCCGCCTGGGC
Organism: Gemmatimonadota bacterium; assembly: GCA_025931135.1. GTDB lineage: Bacteria > Gemmatimonadota > Gemmatimonadetes > JACCXV01 > JAHWKZ01 > JAICNR01. Next base: position 5,205 of record JAICNR010000117.1, read on the forward strand.
GGTTCGGACCGCGCGACCCGGAATCCGGCCAGAGTCTCCCCCGAGCCGGCGTCGAACACGCCCGAGCCTCCCCGCTCGTCGCAGCTCAGGATCGCGGCAAGCCAGCGCGCGCGGGAGCGCTGGAAAACGGCGTTCAGCGCCTCGGGGAGCGCGGTCCAGACTTCCTCGGGGGTGGCCTCGGCGGGCACCGTGTGCTCGTCGAGGAGCGGGAGCTCGTTCGCGGCGCTCATCCGACCGCCGGCTCGGTCTTGCGCCAGGCCAGCCAATACGACTCGAGCCGGGCCACGAAGGCCTTCGGCGCCTCGGCGTAGAGCCGCGATCCGAGGTCGATCGCCGCGGCGCGCCGCATCGCCCGCGCATCTCGCAGCGCCACGAGGAGCGCCTCGGGATCGAAGAACGGATCCGTCGAGGCTTCGAGCTCGAGTGCGGACTCCAGGTGGTCGAGGTCGTGGGCTTCCCCGAGGTCACGGGACAACCGGTGGATCTCGTCGGCCAACGGCTCGAGAACGACGGGACATGCGGGCGCGAGCAGTCGCATCTGGTACCACAGGTCCTTCACCCGTTTTCTCCACTCGTGGAACGCCGCCGGCGTTGGACGCTCGATCGCCTCGCGCAGCCCCTCGCGGCCCCTGCGGTACGTCCGGAGGAGTCCGGGTCGAATCCCGCCGAATCCCTGGCGGGAGCTCCGCTTTGTGATCCCCGGCAGCGTCGTCTCCAGCGCCGCGGCCACTTCCGCGCGTATCACCGCGTCGTCGTGTCGGCGGCGAAGGGGCACGAGCCGGCGGCGAGAGGCCCGGAGCAGGCGCTTCGGCGCCTGTCCGTCCAGCTCCGCTGCCAGCGCGTTCAGCGCCGCGATCCGGACCGCCCCCACGCGCTGGTCCGCCAGCCGCCGTGCGAGGTCCCGGTAGCGGCGGTTCTCGACCCGGAAGCGATGCTTCCCGAGCGACGCTCGCGAGAGGCGCAGGACGGCTCGCACCTTCTTGAGGCTCTTCCGAGCTTCGAGAACGCCGGCCTCCGGATCGGCTGCGCCGAGCAGGGAACCACGGGCCCGCTGGATCTCCTCCCTCGTGACCCGATCGATCCCGGCGGAAAGCGTCTCGTGCGGTTCCAGTCGCAAGGCCATGCTTCGTCAGGCGGTCTCCACCACGACGGTCGCGCCCTGGCCGCCTCCGATGCAGGCGGACGCGAAGCCGAGTTTGGCTCCGCGGCGCTTCATCTCGTAGAGCAGCGTGATCGTGCAGCGGGTCCCGGTCGCGGCGAGCGGATGCCCGATCGCGATCGCGCCGCCGTTCACGTTCAGCTTGTCGTGGTCGAGCCCGAGCTCCTTCATCACGGCGACGGTCTGGGGCGCGAACGCCTCGTTCACCTCGTACAGGTCCATGTCGTCGAGCGTCAGTCCCAGATCGCCGAGCGCTTTCCGGGTGGAAGGCGCGGGCCCGATTCCCATGATCTTCGGATCGCAGCCAGCGATCCCCCATCCCAGGATCCGTCCCAGCACGGGCGCGCCTGCCCGCTCGGCCCTGGCGCGCGTCGTCACCAGGACCGCCGCCGCCCCGTCCACGATTCCCGACGCGTTTCCGGCCGTCACGACGCCGTCCTTCTTGAAGTACGGGGGCAGCTTCGCCAGGATCTCCGGGGTGGTATTCGGCCGCGGATGCTCGTCGGCGTCGAACTGCTGGTGGCCCTTCTTCGTCACCAGCTCCACCGGCACGACCTCGTCGCCGAACCTCCCCGCGTCCAGCGCCGCCTTGGCCCGCGTCTGGCTCTTCCACGCGAAGTCGTCGCACTCCGCGCGGGACAGGCCGTACTTGTCGGCCAGGTTCTCCGCCGTCTCCGCCATCGAGAAGCCCGCGTACGGATCGTAGAGCGACTCCCACAGGAGGTCGCCCATCTTCGACTGACCCAGCGGGATTCCCCAGCGGGCGCCGCGGATCGTGTGAGGGGCCTGGCTCATGCTCTCGGTCCCGCCGGCGAGCACGACCTCGCTCTCCCCGACCAGGATCTGGCGGGTGGCCTGGATGATCGACTCGAACCCCGACCCGCAGAGCCGGTTCACGGTGACGGCGGGGGTCTCGACGGGCAGGCCCGCCTTGAGTCCCACGTGGCGCGCGCAGTAGATCGCGTCGCCGGAGGTCTGAAGGGCGTTCCCGAAGATCACGTGGTCGACGTCGTCCGGCCCGAACCCGGAGCGGTCGAGCGCGGCCTTCGCGGCCACCACGCCCAAGTCGTTGGCGGACAAGTCCTTGAGCGCGCCGCCGAAGGCGCCGAACGCGGTGCGCACTCCGGCCACGAGCACGATGTCGTCGCGGTCGAGCTTCATGGGATATGCTCCTCGGATACGGAAGTCGGATGGGTGGATCGGTGCGGCCTCTCCCACAAGGGTCGCCTTCGGGCGCGACGCCGTCAACCGACCCCGGACGCGGTCGCCCGCCCCGCCCTCCGCCCAACGCTTTTCGCGAGGTCCGTGTCCTACCTATGACGATGCCCGGCTCCGATCGAGACCTGGTGAAGGCGGCCCTGGGAGGCCGGACGGTCGCCTTCGAGGCGCTCGTGCGGCGCCACCTGCGGGCGGCGTACGCGGTCGCGCTGGCGCGGACCGGGAGCCCCCATGACTCGGAGGACGTCTGTCAGGAGGCGTTCATCGCCGCCCTCGAGCGCCTCGCGACGCTGCGCGACCCCGACAAGTTCGGACCCTGGCTCCTC
>JAICNR010000046.1 GCA_025931135.1 Gemmatimonadota bacterium
CCCGCCCATGGATCCGCCGTCGCCTCGAGTCGCGCGGGCAGGGAACGGACGCTCCAGGAATCGCCGCGGATCTTCGGATCCGACAGCTCGTCCCACGCCAGCGGGACTGCGACCGGCGCCCCCGCCCGGGCGCGGACGGCGTACGGCGGGACAGCGGTCTGGGCGTAGGCGTTCCGCAGCACGTCGAGGAATACGCGACCGCGGCGCTTGTTCTTCCGCACCTCCACCGTGAGCCGATCCGGATGGCGCAAGGCGAGCACTCCGGCCACGTCCCGGGCGAAGCCGCGGGCTGTGTCGAAGTCCGCCTTCCGGTCGAGCGGAACGACGAGATGCAGCCCCCGGCCGCCGGTCGCCAACGGGAATGGGTCGAGCCCGATCTCCTCCAGCAGCGCGCGCACCTTCCCGGCCGCGAATCGAACCGCCCCGAAGTCCTCGCCTGACGGATCGAGGTCGAAGATCAGGCGGTCGGGATGATCGATGCGGTCGATCCGGGAAAGCCACACGTGCGGCGTGATGCACCCTTGATTCGCGAGGTAGACGAGCGTGGCCGCGTTGTCGCACACGACGTGCTCGACCGTCCCCCCTTCCTTGGAGACCCGCGCGCGGGCGATCCAGCCCGGGAAGTAGTCGGGCGCGGATTTCTGGAAGAACCCCTCCTCGTGGATCCCCCCCGGAAAACGCTGCATCGAGACGGGACGACCCCTGAGGTGGGGGAGCATCCGTTCGGCGACCGCGCGGTAGTGCTCGACGAGCTCGCCTTTCGTCACCCCCGAGTCGGGGAAGAGAACGCGGTCGAGGCTCGAGAGCTCGATCGAGTAGCGGCCGATGCGGAGCGTCCGCGAGGCGCGATCCTTCTTTTTCGCGGGCTTCTTCGGGCCCTTCTTCGACCCCCTCCCGTTCCCGCGCGCCGTCATAGCGACCGTTCCCGGACGACGTCGGCGGGATCCTTGTCGGAGCGGAGCCCGACGAATCGCGGGTGGCGGAGCCGTCCGTCCGTGGTCCACTCGGTGAAGCCGACCTCGGCGACGAGCTCGGGGCTCACCCAGTGGACGCCTTTCCGCGGGAGCCCGGTCGCTTCGGCGAAGGGGGACGCGGCCCGCTCGAGCGCCGCGAGCCGCCGTCCGAGCGCGACCAGGGTGGCCTCGTCATAGCCTGTTCCCACCTTGCCGGCGTAGCGGAGCCGGCCTTTCTCGTGGACGCCGATCAGCAGCGCGCCGAAGCCGCTCCTCGCGCCCCGCGGATCGGTGTATCCGCCGATCACGAACTCTTGCCGGTTCACGCACTTGAGCTTCAGCCAGTCGCGCGAGCGACCGCGGACGTAGGGGCCCTCGGCGCGCTTTGCGATCAGGCCCTCCCATCCGCGCCGACAAGCGGCGTCGAGGAGTTCCTCGCCGCGCTCGTTCCGATGGGGCGTGTATCGCACCGGGTCACGAAAGACGATGGAGCGCCGCAGGATCGCCTTGCGCTCCCGCAAGGGGACCTGCGTCAGATCGCGTCCGGCGAGCCAGGGGATGTCGAAGACGTAATACGCGATGGCGATCCCGCTCGCGCGCGCGCTCTCGCGGTCGGCGACCTTCATCCGTCCTTGGAGACGCGCGAAGCTGCTCCCTGCCCCGCCCAGCCCCACGATCTCGCCGTCGATCACGAAGTCGGGGGCGTCCATGGAAGCGAGCGCGTCCGCGACCTCCGGGTACGAGGCGTCCCGGCGCTTCCGGTTGCGGGTCAGGAGGCGGAGCTCGGGTCCGCGGCGAAACGCGAGCAGGCGCACGCCGTCGAGCTTGCGCTCGAAGATCCAGTCAGGGTCTGAGAACGGCTCATCCGTCAGGGTCGCGAGCATGGGATCGATCCACTTCGGGAACGCGCGCTTCCTCCCGGCCTGTCGGTCGTTCGTCGCTTCGCGAGCGGCCACGAATTCCCCCTTTCGGCGCTGCCGACCGGCACAGGACTTGAATCTCCCTCGGGACACGATACACGTCCCCCACGCCGAAGGCCGTCGAGGATCGACATGAGGTTGCCCCGAATCGACGAATGGACTCCGCGGGAGCGGAGGGCGGGGGGAGCGCTGGCCGCGACGTGGCTGGCAGGAGTCCTGGCAGGCTGGACGGGGCTCGATCGCGCGATCGCGAGCGCGGCCGACGCGGTCCTCCACCCGCCGCGGCCGACGGTGGAGCAGCTGGCCGCACGCGTCGGCCCGGGAGATCCGCGCCCGGCCTGGTACGCGGCCGCCCTCGCGCTCCGCGAGGAGCAGGCGGTGGCGTCGTCGGGACCGCAGGCGATCGACCCGAACGCGGCAGGACGGGCCGAGTGGGACCGGTTGCCCGGGATCGGGCCGGTCACCGCGATCGCGATCGTCGAGCAGCGGACGTCCGCCGGGCCGTTCCGGGGACCGGCGGACCTCCTGGCGGTGCGCGGCATCGGGCCCCGAACGCTGGACCGCATCGCGCCGTATCTGGACTGGGGCGGGACCGCCGGCACTGTGAATCCAAGCTATGCAAAGCCCTTCATTACGAGCTCCACCCCCGACATCAACCGGGTGGATGAGGCGTTTCTGCGAGCCCTGCCGGGCTTCGGTCCGGAACTTGCGACCCAAGTTCTCCGCGAGCGGCAAGCCCGGGGAGCGTTCCGCGACTGGGCGGAGCTCCTGTCCGTGAAGGGCATCGGGCCGGCGCGGCTTCAGATCTTGCAGAAAGCGACCCGCCTTGGGGGATGATGGCGGCGGGCGACGTCGAACGTCAGGGCCGAGAATGGACACCATGAATCGATCCGCCAGTGCCAAGAGCATCGAGCCGCGGCCGGGGGCCGTTTCGCGCGAGGACGCCGGCAATCGCCCCGAGCTCGTGCCCGAGCGACCCGGCGCGGGCCTCAACATCGCGGCCATGCTGCTCCAGGAGGGGTTCGTCACCTCGGAGCAGATCGCCAAGGCGCACGCCCGCCAGAAGGCGAACGGCCACAAGCTGGGCTACAATCTGATCGAGCTCGGCTTCGTCGATTCCGCCACGATCACGATGATGCTCGAGCGCCAGTTCCGGGTGCGGGGAGTCGATCTGGGCACGCTGGAAGTCGATCCCACGGTGCTCAAGCTCATCCCGGTCGAGATCGCGAACAAATACGAGGTGTTCCCCGTCCGGCGGGAGGGGAACTCGATCGTGCTGGCGATGGGCGATCCGACCGACTGGACCGTCATCGACGACCTGAAGTTCCTGACGGGATACGAGATCGATCCCGTGGTGGCCGACGAGTTTTCGATCGTCGAGGCCATCGCCGCGCACTACGGCACCGGAGAGGGTTCCTACCGTCAGCTGCTCGAGAACATCGGCGAGTACGAGATGGAGGTCGTCGAGGAGCAGGACGACGAAGAGGACTACAGCGTTCTCGCCGCGCAGGTCGAGGCCGCGCCGGTAGTCAAGTTCATCAACTCGTTGCTCGCCGACGCCGTTCAGCGCGGCGCGAGCGACATCCACATCGAACCCTACGAGGAAGAGCTCCGCATCCGATACCGCATCGACGGCGTCCTGCGCGAGATGGTCTCGCCACCGCTCCGCATGAAGGCGGCGTTGATCTCGCGCGTGAAGATCCTGGCGGACCTGAACATCGCCGAACGGCGCGTGCCGCAGGACGGTCGCATCAAGATGAAGATGGGCCATCGGGTGATCGACTTCCGCGTATCGACCCTGCCGACGCTCTTCGGCGAGAAGATCGTGCTCCGCATCCTCGACCGTGGGAACTTGACGCTGGACCTGGACAAGCTCGGCTTCCCCGAAAAGGGTCTGAAGGACTTCCACAAGGCGATCGAATCGCCGTACGGGATCGTGCTCGTGACGGGGCCCACCGGCTCCGGCAAGACCACGACCCTGTACTCCGCGCTTACCCGACTCAATCAACCGGGCGTCAACATCATGACCGCCGAGGATCCGGTCGAATACAATCTGAAGGGGATCAATCAGGTCCAGGTACAGGAGGAGATCGGGATGGGCTTCCCGGAGGCCCTGCGCGCCTTCCTCCGGCAGGACCCGAACATCATCATGGTCGGCGAGATCCGCGACATCGAGACCGGATCGATCGCCATCAAAGCCGCCCTCACCGGCCACCTGGTGCTATCCACGATCCATACGAACGACGCGCCCTCGACCGTGAACCGGATGGTCGACATGGGACTCCAGCCGTTCCTCGTGGCGAGCGCGCTGAACGCGATCGTCGCCCAGCGTCTCGTGCGCAGGATCTGCGACGAATGCAAGCGCCCGCGCCAATACGGACGCGAGATCATGGTCGAGGCCGGCCTCTCCGGCGAGGACCTGGATGCCATCTACTTCGAAGGCGAGGGCTGCAGCTCCTGCGACGATTCCGGCTACCGGGGTCGTGTCGGGCTGTACGAGGTGATGCCGGTCACGCCGGAACAGCGGCGACTGATCAACAACCACGCGTCCACCACCGAGATCCGCGATCAGGCGATCTCGGACGGCATGCTGACGCTGCGTCAGGACGGGCTCGCGAAAATGCGTGCCGGAGTCACGACGCTGGACGAAGTGCTGCGGGAGTCGAGCAATGTCTGAATCCGTCACCCCGATCACGGACGCACGCGACGCGAAAAAGAAGGCTCCCTCCATGCGGGACCTGCTCGAAGAGCTGGTCTCGAAGGAGGGCAGCGACCTCCATCTCACGGTGGGACAGCCGCCGAAGCTCAGGATCGACGGAGTACTCCGCGACAGCGAGGAATATCGGGAGGAGCTGACCCCGAAGGACACGGTCGAGATGGGCTACAGCCTCCTGACCGAGAAGCAGAAGCGCTCCTTCGAAGTCGAGGACGAACTCGACTTCTCGTTCGGGGTCGCCCGGCTCTCGCGTTTCCGCGCCAACATGTTCCGCCAGCGCGGCGCGATTGCGCTCGCGATCCGGCAGATTCCGTTCGAGATCCGGAGCTTCGAGAGGCTGGGATTGCCACCCGTCGTCAGCACCTTCGCGGATCGCACGAACGGCCTCGTCCTGGTCACGGGCGCGACGGGCTCGGGGAAGTCCTCCACGCTTGCGGCACTGATCGACAAGATCAATCGTGAGCGCAAGGTGCACATCCTGACGATCGAGGATCCCATCGAGTTCATCCACAGCCACCAGAACAGCATGGTAAATCAGCGAGAGGTTGGTTCGGACACGCAGACGTTCGGCAACGCGCTGAAATACGCTTTGCGTCAGGACCCGGATGTGGTCCTGATCGGGGAGATGCGGGACGCGGAGACGATCGCCGCCGCGATCACGATGGCCGAGACCGGGCATCTCGTGTTCGCGACCCTGCACTCGAACTCGGCGGCCGAGACCGTGAACCGCATCGTCGACGTCTTCCCGAGCGACCAGCAACCCCAGATCCGCACGCAGCTGGCTTCGGTGCTGGAGGGGATCGTGACGCAGCAGTTGCTCGCGAAGCGAGGCGGGGGCCGTGCGCTGGCGGCTGAGGTACTCGTGGTCACGAACGCGATCCGCGCGCTCGTGCGAGAAGGCAAGACGCACCAGATCTACTCCTCGATGCAGGCCGGTGGCTCGCACGGGATGCAGACCATGAACCAGGCTCTCCTTCAGTTGTACATGGGCGGTCTTGTCACGCGCGAAGAGGTGTTCTCGGCGAGTGAGGATAGTGTGGAGCTGGAACGCATGGTCAACCAGGCGTCTGCCGGTCGATGAAGATGCCCGATGTCGTCGTTGCGCTGCTCGTGTCTTCCTGCGGCGTACCTTTCAGTACGCCTCGGAATCCTCTCGCCGCGCGCCTAGACATCAGGCATCTTGATCGACCGGCGCTCAGGGGATGCGAGGACTGATGCCGGTCTGGGTATACAAGGCGCGCACGGTGGGAGGCGAGAGTCAGGCGGGCGAGATGAGCGCGGCCAGCGAGGCCGACGTCGTCGGACAGCTGCGCCGGAGACGGCTCGTCGTCATCAGCGTCAAGGAGAAGCCGAAAGAGCTGAAGTTCTCGATCGGGGGCAGGGTTAAGACCAAGGATCTGGTCCTGTTCACCCGCCAGTTCGCGACGATGATCAATGCCGGTCTGCCGCTAGTTCAATCGCTCGACATCCTGGCCGCGCAGCAGCCGAACAAGCGCGCCGCGGAGAAGATCAAGGCCGTCCTGTCGGACGTTGAGTCGGGGTCGACCCTGGCTGACGCCATGGGGCGCCACAAGGACTTTTTCAGCGATATCTACGTGAACATGGTCGCGGCCGGCGAAACGGGCGGTATCCTGGATGTCATTCTGCTCCGGCTGGCGGAATACCTGGAGGCGGCCGCCCGGCTCAAGCGCAAGGTGCGGGGCGCGATGTTCTATCCCGTGACCGTGCTCTCGTTCGCGGCGCTGGCGATCGCGGCGTTGCTGATCTTCGTGATTCCGACCTTCGCGGGGTTCTTTACGTCCTCCGGCGTCCCGCTGCCCCTCCCGACTCGCATCGTGATGGGCCTTTCGGACTTCCTGCTGGCGTACTGGTGGGCAGTGGCGGCGGTCCTGGCGGGCGTGGGCTGGATGATCCGCGCCTATCGGAAGACGCCCGGGGGACGGCTCACCACCGATCGCCTGCTCCTCAGGATCCCGATCTTAGGTGACGTCCTCCGCAAGGCGGCGATCGCCCGCTTCAGCCGCACGCTCGGCACGCTCGTGCAGAGCGGCGTGCCCATCCTCGACGGCCTCGAGATCACCGCTCGCACGGCGGGGAACCGGGTCGTGGAGGACGCGGTGATGAAGAGCCGCGCCTCGATCGCCGGCGGCGAGACGATCGCCGAGCCGCTCAAGCGCAGCTCCGTGTTCCCGCCCATGGTCGTCCAGATGATCAATGTGGGCGAGCAGACCGGCGGCCTGGACGATATGCTCGGCAAGATCGCCGACTTCTACGACGATGAGGTCGAGGCGGCGGTGGGCGCGCTGACGTCGATCATCGAGCCCGTGATGATCGTCTTCCTGGGAGGGATCGTGGGGGCGATGGTGGTGGCGATGTATCTGCCGATCTTCGACATCATCAAGACCGTGGAGTAGGGCCGCGGATAGCCGCCGATCTCGGCGCGCGCTCTCCTCAGGGGTCCTGCGGCGTACAGTTTCGTACGCCTCGGACCCCTTCGTCGTTTGCGCACCGATCTCGACGGCTCTGCGCGGCCCTCGGACCTTAAGTAGGGGCCGCGGATAGCCGCCGATCTCGGCGCGCGCTTCGACCTGAGCAGCCTATCGCGATCGCGGCCTTCCATGTGGCTCGCTTATGCCGGACCCCCTAAACTGGATGCCCGGCGAAGACGGCGCGCCAGATCGGGGACCCGCGATTGAGCACCGGCACCGAACCCTCGCAACCCTCACAGGTCACCGAACTGCTGCAGGAGACGGATTCCGGCCGGCTCCCGCCGATCCACGAGCTGGTACCCATCGCCTACGAAGAGCTGCGCGATATCGCCCACTGGCAGCTGGCCCGCGAGCACCGCAACATCACCCTGCAGACGACCGCGCTCGTTCACGAGGCCTATGTACGGCTCGTCGATGATTCTCGCGTCACGAGCCGGGGTCGCGCGTACTTCTTCGCAGCCGCCGCTCGCGCGATGCGGCAGGTGCTGATCGACGCCGCCCGGCGGCGGGGAGCCGCGAAGCGCGGCGGTGGTGTCCCGCTCATGAGGGTAGAGTGGGGGGACGATCGCGTCGACGCATATGCCTCCGAGCTCCTGGATCTCGATCGCGCGCTCGAGGACCTGGGGCGTCGCAACCCGCGTCATATGCAGGTCGTGGAGTGCCGCTTCTTCGGCGGAATGAGCGTGGAGGAAACCGCTGTGGCCCTCGGCGTGTCGGAGCGGACGATCAAGGCGGACTGGGCGCTCGCAAGGGCCTGGCTCTTTCAGGCCCTCGACAAAGCCGGCTGAGCGTGAATCCGGACCGTTGGGGACGGATCGAGGAGCTCTTCGGAACCCTCATCGAGTTGCCCGAGGAAAACCGGCAACGAGCCCTGGCGGAGGTCGAGGACGCCGACCTCCGGGCGGAGGTGGGCGCGCTCCTGACGACCCACGAGAGGTTGCTGTCCGGCGACGACGGGTTCCTGGAGGGACTCGACTCGGCACACGCGAGCGCGCTCCTCGAGCGATTTCCCGCCCCGGGAGACGATCCGTCGACGATCGGTCGCTACCGAATCGTCCGTCGCCTGGCGCGGGGCGGCATGGGAGTCGTCTACGAGGCCCACGATCCCGGCCTCGATCGCCCGGTGGCGCTCAAGCTGCTGCCAGCGCATGCGAACGCGAACCCTGCGTCGGTCCGGCGGCTCGGCGATGAAGCGCGGACGGCGTCCGCCCTTGACCACCCCAACATCCAGACCGTCTACGAGATCGGCGAGACCGAGGACGGGCGCGTCTTCATCGCGATGGCGTACTACGGCGGAAGCACCCTGCGCGACCGGATCACCCGCGGGCCCATGCCGGTGGACGAGGCGATCGAGCTTGCGTCCCAGCTGGCCCGGGGGCTGAGCGCCGCCCATCGCGCGGGAGTCGTCCATCGGGACATCAAGCCCGAGAATCTCCTGGTCACCGGCGACGGTGTTCTCAAGATCGTCGACTTCGGTGTCGCGAAGGTGATGGAAGAAGGAGTGGCGAGCGCGGACCTGCCACTCGGGACAGCCGCGTACATGAGTCCCGAGCAGACCCGCGGAGAGCCCCTGGATCATCGGACCGATCTCTGGTCGGCGGGGGTCGTGCTCTACGAGATGCTGGCCGCGGCGAGACCGTTCGGCGGTGAAGGACAGGCGCTGATCCATGCCATCCGCCACGACCCGCCACGGCCCCTGACGGGGCGCCGCGATCTGCCGTCGTCCCTCGTTTCCATCGTCGAGCGGTGCCTCGAGAAGGATCGGGGCCGGCGCTTCGAATCCGCGGATGCCCTGGCGGAGTCGCTGCAGGACGGGTCCCGATCCCGACCGCGTCGGCATCGCGCGCGGGTCGCCGTGGCCGCGGGGTTACCCCTGATCCTCGCGGCTGCGTTGTTCCTGCGAGGCGAAGGCGATGTGGCAGCGCCGGTCGTGGAGGCGGAGGCCGCACCCGCCATCGCGGTCCTGCCCTTCGAGGTCCGAGGAGAGGACCTCGACATATGGCGCGAGGGAATGATCGACCTCTTGTCGGTGAATCTCGACGGGGCAACCGGGCTTCGCGCGATCGACACCCGGACCGTCCTCGCGGGTTGGCGGAAGGCCGAGGCGGCGGGAGACAAGCGCGGACTCGACGGCGCGCTCGACGTCGCGCACGGAACCGGCGCCCGGTATGCCGTAATGGGAAGCGTGGTCTCCAGCGGTCCGGTGATCCGGCTCGGCGCACGCATCTACTCGCTGGAGGACCGCAGGAGCCTCGGCTCCTTCGTCGTGGAAGGATCCCCCGACAGCCTGTTCAGCCTGGTGGACCGCCTCTCGATCGAAGTCCTGGCCGCGATCTGGCAGGGACAGGAGCGGCCCGGCGCGGACGTCGACCTGACCAGGATCACGACGGCGTCTCTACCCGCGCTCAAGGCATACCTCGAAGGCGAGAGCCTGTTGCGCCGTTCGGACTTTTCGGCTGCGGTCGCCGCCTACGAGCGGGCGATCGCGGCGGACTCGACGTTCGCCTTCGCGCTCCACCACCTCGGATTCGCCTATGGATGGGTCGGGGACGAGCGGCAGAACCAATCCCACCAGCGCGCGTGGCGGCACGCGGATCGTCTTCCCGAGCGGGAGGCGCTGCTGCTTCGCGGGGTGCTCGAATGGAGCAACAGGGTTTCCGAGCTCCCGAGCGTGATCGCGCTGTTCGAGGAAGCGACGCAGAGGTACCCCGACGACGTGGAAGCCTGGTACTACCTGGGAGATGCCTACGTCCACGGTGGCGAGCAGGTCCTGGCGACTCAGGACCAGGGCGAGAGGGCGTTCCGCAGGGCGGTGGACCTCGACCCGGGATTCGCTCCGGCCTACATCCACCTCGTGACCAACGCCTTCGTCTACCGCCCCGACAGCGCCCGCGCGGCGCGCCTGATCGAAACGTTTCACCGCCTCGCGTTCGAAACTTCGTCCGATCAGGAAAACCGGATCGGATTCGGCCTCGCGTTCGGCGACTCGATTCGCCGTCGCATTGCCCGGGCCGCGCTCGACACGTTGGAGCCCCGCAGCAGGGTGTGGATCTCCGACGGCTACCTCGACCACCCGAAGTTCTGGCGCTGGCAGCGCGAGGTCATCGAGCAAGGTCCGCTTCAGGACACCCCGCAGGAGCGTCTGCTGGCGATCCGACGATTCCAGAACAGCGTCGCGCAGGGTCTCGTACGAGCCGCGCTCGAGGAGCTCCTAGACCCCCTGGTGAGCGCCGGCATGCGGGCGGGCGTTCGATACACGATCCAAGCGGCCGGACTACCGATGCCGGGAGTGGATCTCGACCGGGAACTCGCCCTCCCTAGAGGGGACAGCCTTCTGCACGACACCGGGCAGACCCTGGTCTGGTTCTACGCGGGTGCATACGCGGCGGACGAGTCGCAATGGGAGGACCACGCCGCCGCCGTGGCCAGGCTGCGCGTCTTCGCGGATCGGTTGCTGGCCGAAGGCGACTCGGCGAACGCGAGATTCGCGGCGGGAGCCGCTCTGGCCCTGAGCGGGCGGGGTCTCTGGCGGCGGGGTGAGACCGAGCGCGCGCTCTCCATCCTCATCGAGGGACAGCGTCAGGCGACATGGGCCACCAGCGCCAGCCGCGAGACTCTGAACGGAACGATCCGCTGGTGGATCGGCGAGCTCCTGCTGGAGCTCGACCGGCCGCGGGAGGCTGCGCGGTTTTTCGAGTCGTTCTGGCACGATCCCTGGGCGGCCGAGCGGCTGGGACCGATCTACGAGCGCCTGGGCGACCACGCAAAGGCGCGGGAAGCCTATGCGCTGGTGGCCACCGCGTGGCGGAGCGCCGACCCTGAGCTGCAGCCGCGCGCACAGACCGCGCGCGCGGCTGCCCAACGCTTGACCGCACCGGTCAAGCGCTGAACCACGCTCCGCGGGCTCTTCAGGGCTCGATTCGCAAGACTTCGCCCGCTCCGATCTCCGTGCTGTGATTCGAGATGTAGAGCGCGCCGTCCGGACCGACCGCGACAGAACCGGGTCGCGTCAGGCCGTCGAGGACGGTCGTTCGCGTACCGTCCGGCGCGATCCTGAGCAGTCTCCCCGGCAGGGCGAAGAAGACGGGCCCGGTCGAGTGCTCCAGAACGTAGAGGCTCCCGTCCGGTCCGAACGCGAGGTCGATCACCGTGGTGAAGCCGCTCCAGGCGACCGTCGGCGACTGACCGGGCACCACCCGGTAGATGGCGGCCGCTTCCGCGGCGAATGGGACGCCGGTGAGCTCAGCCACGTAGTAGGCCCCATCGGGTCCCACGGCAACGGCGGTCGGCACAGCGTCGGTGGCTCGTCCGTGAGCCCTCGACGGGAACACCGCGAGCGTGGAGATGTCTCCGTTTCGCGCGACTTGGAAGAGCGCGTTCGCTCCTCCGTCCGCGACCACCCATCCTCCCGGCTCCGCGAGGAGACCGTAGGGATTGCTATCCAGCGGGCCGCCGTCGGGATTCGCGGCGAACTCGAACGCCGCCAGGTCGACGATTGGTCGCCAGCGTCCGCTCGCAGGCAGCCGGACCAACCAGCCGAATTCCTCCGCCACCTCTCCCAGTGCCGACCGCGGCAGCCCCTCGATGCCCAGTCCGATTGCGACGACCGCGGATCCACGACCGAGGAGGGCGATGTCGTGAGGGCCGCTCGCCTCGCCGGTCGGGCCCGCACGCGACGGAAGGCCAGTGGCGATTCGCACCTGCTTCCCGCGCCAGAGCCGACTCACGGCGCCGGTGGCGCCGTAGCACTCCTCCACACCGCGCGGCAATAGGACGCAAGGTCCCGCGCCACCGCGCCCGGCCTCGGCGACGTAAAGCGCGCCCTCTGGCCCGAAGGCGAGGCCGCGGGGATTGTCGAGCCCGCTCATGACGACGGTAGTCGTCGCGTTCGTTCCGATTTCTCGGCTTGGAGCCGCCGAAGAAACCGGATTCACGGGCGACCGCTCACACGCGGCCACACCGACGATCGCGACGGCAAGGATGAGAATGGAGCGCATCGAACACCTCCTGACTAGGGGAGAAGAAGATTCCTCGGGGCCCTCCAGGCCCGTCAAAACCGGTCCCACGCCATCCTGCGAAAACCAGCCGTCCGAGGGGCAGATACGGAAAACCGGCGGCGATGGGCAGACGCGATGGCTTCGCGGGATTGAGCCTCGCGACGGTCGCCGCCGTTTAGGGGTCGGCGCGCGGGGTCCGCGGGCCGACCCGTTCGGCGGAGGCTGGAGAATGCGGTGGAATCGGCTCGGGGAATCGGCGCTCGCGCTCGGGCTGGCGATCGCTGCGCCGGCCTGCGGCGAAGACGGCGGAATCACCGGACCCCCGTCCGGGGAAGGCCTCGCGGTCCTGTTCATTGGCAACAGCCTGACCTACACGAACGACCTGCCCGAGATCGTGGCCGCGATCTCTCTGGGCGCGAGCGACGATCCGCCGTTGCGCGTGGGGATGGTCGCCTACCCGGGATACAGCCTCGAGGACCACTGGAACCGGGGGGACGCTCTGGACGCGATCGATGCCGGCGGGTGGGATGTCGTGGTGCTCCAGCAGGGGCCTTCCACGCTTCCGGCCAGCCGCGAGCACTTGGTGGACTGGGCAGGCCGCTTCGCCGAGCGGATCCGGGCAGCCGGCGCGCGACCGGTCCTCTTCAGCGTCTGGCCCACCGATGGTACCGAGGCGGGGTTCGACGCCACGCTCGCGTCCTACGGAGCGGCCGCCGACGCCGTGGACGGCATCCTGGTCCCGGCCGGCGAAGCGTGGCGCGCGGCTTGGGCGCGCGATACCACTCTCTCGCTGACGATTGTCGACGGATTCCATCCGAGCCTTCTCGGCTCGGTGATCGCGGCCTACGCGGTCTGGACCGCGCTCGTGGAGCGCAGCCCGATCGGCCTGCCGCCCACGATCGAGAGCGACCGGGTCGAGCGGATTACGATGAGCGCCGCGCTCGCCGCGCTCGTCCAGCAGGCGGTCGCGGAGGCCCAGGCGGAGCACGGCGGGTCGTGAGGGAAATTCCTCGCGGATAGAACGGCGCTCGGACACCGATCGTCCTATCTTCCAGCGCATTCAAGGAATGGCTGTCCCGATCGCATCCCTGTGCATCTTCTCGGAGGCTCGATGAGAACCACGCGTTCCTCCCCCGGCGGCGGTTTCGCGCTCGTCCTCGCGCTTTTCTGGACATCGGTCGCCTGCGCGCAGCAGAGCGCCGAGATGGAAGCGGCCGGTTCCGCGGGCCTGTCGACCGTCGCGGCGGCTGCCACGATTACACCCGACGACATGCGCTCCAGGATCGCCACGATCGCCGCGGATTCGATGGGTGGGCGCGACACGCCGAGCGAGGGGCTCGACAAAACCGCGGCGTGGATCGCGGACCAGTACGCGATGTTCGGCCTCGAGCCCGCCGGCGAGAATGGCACATTCTTCCAGCGCTACGCGTTCCCGCTTCGCGCTCTCGACACGACCGGCGTCCACTTCGGCACGGTCGTGAACGGGGAGAACGTCATGCTGGTCTTCGGCGAGGATTACTATGTCTCCGCGGCCGCTCCGTTCCCGGATCGTGCGATGGGCCACGGGTCGCTGGTCTGGGTGGGCCGGATGGAGGACGGATCGTGGCCCGCGCTGGAGGCCGTCGGCGGCCAGGTCATGGTCGTGTCTCTTCCCGGCACCTACGACCGCGACTGGCGGATCGCCGCCGGCCGCGCCCGGGAGGTCGCCCAGGACGCGGGCGCGCGCGCCCTGCTCGTAATCCTGGGATCGGACTTCTCCGAGCTCGCCTTCGAGCGGCTCGCCGAGCTGGCCGGGACCCCGACGCGGAGCGTCGTGGACCCGGGAGAGATCCCGGCGTTCTACGTGCGGCCGACCGCGGCTGCGGCGATGTTCGCTCGCGGTGGCGTCGACGCGAACGCGCTCCCCGCGGAGCCGGGCGCGACGGTCCCTGTCCCCGGCGTCGAGGCGCACTTCTCGGCCGAGGCGCTGGTCGTCGAGGAGGCAACGGCGCCGAACGTGGTCGCGATGCTCCGGGGCAGCGACCCCGAGCTCGCGGACACCTACGTGGTGTTCAGCGCGCACATGGACCACGTAGGCGTGGGGACCGCGAACGCGGCCGGCGACTCGATCTACAACGGCGCCGACGACGACGCGTCCGGCACCTCCGCTCTGGTCGAGATGGCGGAAGCGTTCGCTATGTTGGATGTGGCGCCGCTTCGCTCGGTCGTGTTCCTCAACGTCAGCGGGGAGGAGAAGGGGCTCCTCGGCTCGCGCTGGTTCACGGAGCACCCGACGATCCCGATCGAAGGGATCGTGGCGAACGTGAACATGGACATGATCGCGAGGAACGCGCCCGACTCGATCGTCGTGATCGGTCAGGAGTATTCATCTCTGGGGTCGCTCGTCCAGCGGGTCGCAGCGGAGCACTCGGACCTGGGACTCACGGTCTCGGGCGATCTGTGGCCGGAAGAGCGCTTCTTCTTCCGCAGCGACCACTTCAACTTCGCAAGGCTCGAGATCCCGGCCCTGTTCTTCTTCGCCGGCGTCCACGAGGACTACCACCAGCCCTCCGACGAGGTCGAGAAGATCGACGCCGACAAGGCCGC
>JAICNR010000163.1 GCA_025931135.1 Gemmatimonadota bacterium
ACCCGCCCCCCGTGCGTCTGGACGACCGCCCGCACGATCGCCTGGAAGCGGTTCACTGTACGCAGCGCCTCGCCCTCGTCCGTCTCGGAGAGCGCGGTGTAGCCGACCAGGTCCGCGAACCACACCGCGGCGAGATGGTGCGCGGGCGTGGTCCCGCTCTCGGGCACGTTTTCGTCACTCACCGTCGCACGCTGGGGACGCTGCCCCGTCCGGGCGGGCGTCGGGAGAGCCTGGTGTAGAGGAGGTCGGCGAATCGGACGGCTGCGAGGCGATGATGCGGAACGGATGGCACGCGGAATCTCCAGGTCGTACGCGCGTCGCCGGAAAACGGCGCCGTGCGGCTAGTATGGTCGGGCGGGAAACGGACGGGCAACCCTTCGCGAGCCCAGGAGCCCGACGGTTCGTCAATGGGAGGACTTCTCGGATCGTCGGCCGCGCCCCCCCCCGCCGCACGACGCCGGGAAGCACGAAAGCGAGAAGCCAAACCGCCAGCAGGATGAGGATCGCCACCGAGATCCAGTTCAGCCAGGGGACATACTGGCCGAAGCGGGAGCCCACGAGCGCCGTGATCCCGGTGTAGGACGGCAGCGCGAGCACGGTCGTCAGCAGGAACCACCGGCGCCGCATCCCCGAAATGCCGAGCAGCGCGCTGATCACGTCGATCGGAAAGACAGGAAGAGCGTAGGGGATCCAGAGGAGCCGCGGGTGTCGCGCGAGCGCGCCCTCGTAGCGCACGCGCTGCTTCTCCTTCGTGTGGCGCTCGACCCACGGTCGGCCGAAGCGGCGCGCGAGGTGGAACAGGACGTTGCTCCCGATCACGTTCCCGACGTAGAGGATCGGCCACGCGGTCCAGAACCCGAGCTGCGCGGAGCCCACGAACGCGATCACGCCGCCCGGGATCGGCGCGATGATCACTTCGGTGAGGATCACAAGGAAGAAGAGGAGGGGACCGAGCTCCTCGACGGCCGGCAAGCCGAAGGGAAGGGACAGGAGGAGGGCGATCACGTTCCGCGGTGGGGTTGCTTCACGACCGCGCCCTCACGGCCGCTCCTTCGGCGCCCGCTCACGCATTCGCGCGAGGTCCGCGTCCATCTGCTCCAGCAGACGCTGGAATCGGGGGTCGCGACGGGCGTTTGCGAGTGGCGGGTCGATGCGCAGGAGGCCGACGTCGCGCCGGCCGTGGGCGTACGCCTCCTCCATCCACGCGATCGCCTCGTCGACCTGCCCGCGCACCGACGCGATGCGCGCCATATCGACATAACTCTCGTTCTCCGCCGGAGCCTGGTCGATCATCTCCCGCGACCGACGCTCTCCCTCCCGGAACAGCGAATCCGCCGCCGCGCGATTTCCCGTCTCCCACTCGACGAAGGCGGGGATGATGATCATCTGGTACTCGAAGGCCCGCTCCCGGTTATGGGCCTCGAACAGGCGGCGCGCCTCGTCGTAGCGTCCGGCGTTCACGGCCACGAGGATCGCTGCCTGCCGGACGTCGTTCCTTCCGGGAGCCAGGGCCGCCGCTTTCCGGACCTCGGCCTCCATGCCGGCCGCGTCCCCACGCGCGAGGGCCAAGGAGTACCGCAGCACGTGACCGTAGGAGTCGTCCGAACTCCGGCGCTCGTACTCCACCGCCCACGCTTCGGCCAGCTCCGGCTGGCCGAGCGTCTCGTACACTTCGGCGATCCAGCGGTAGCGGCCGAGGTCGTCCGGGTCCCGCCGCACGGCCGGGAGCAGGACCTCGAGCAGCTCGTCGAGACGGCCCAGCCGCCCCAGCTCGCTGGCGGCGCCGTCCCTTGCTTCGGCGTTGTTCGGATCCAGCTCGATCGCGCGCCGGAAGGTGGCCAGGCTCTCCTCCACCTGACCCAGCGCGTCCTGGGTCCAGCCCAGCGCGATGTGGCCGGCCGCCAGGTCGGGGGCGAGGTCGATCGCCCGCTCCGAGGCCGCCAGCGCCGAGTCCGCCCACGAGCGGTCGTCCGCGTACACGAGCCACGAATAGGCGTCTCCCAGCGCGGCGTGCGCCCGCGCGTATCCGGGGTCCAGCTCGAGCGCCTGACGGAGCAGGCGGATCGCCGAGTGCGTGCGCGGCACCTGCTCCCCGATCCCCGTCGACTGCAGGCGCTCGCGCGCCTGGAGGACGAGGTCGTACGCCTCCGGACTCGAGGTCTCGCCCGCCCGGATGCTCGCCGTTTCTCTCGCGCTCAGCGCCACGTGGAGCTCGTCCGCGATCCGCGCCGCGATCTCGCTCTGGATCGCGAACACGTCGGTCAGCTCGCGGTCGTACGTTTCCGCCCACAAGTGCTCGTCCGTGTCGGCGTCGATGAGCTGCGCCGTGATCCGCACCTGGTTCCCCGCGCGGCGCACCGTCCCCTCCAGGACCGTGGCCACGTCGAGCTCCGACGCGATCTCCCGGATCGGCTTCGTGGTGCCCTTGTACTGGAGCGTCGACGTGCGGGAGATCACGCGAATGTCGCCGACCTTGGAGAGGGCGGTCAGGATGTCGTCCGTGATCCCGTCGGAGAAGTACTCGTTCTCGGCGTCGTCGCTCAGGTTCTCGAACGGCAGCACGGCGATGGACGCCTCCGCGACGTCGCTTCCGCCGCGCCCGAGGAACTGGGCGCCGCCGATCAGGACGATCGCGACGAGCGCTCCGACTCCCATGAGCGCGAGCGCGCGACGCCGAGGCGACGGGACTCGCGCGCGCTTCGGCCGTGCGCGCTCGCGAGCCGTCGTCGCGGCGGCTTCGCCGATGCCCACCGCGTGGAGCGCGAGCGGCGTCCGCAGTCCCTTGAGTGCGTGCTCGCCGCGCGTCGCGAACCGCAGCTCCGGCCGCTGCCGCAACTGGCGCCGCACGTCCTCGCTGACCCACACCTCGCCCGGGTCCGCCGCCGCCGTAATCCGCGACGCCACGTTCACGCCGTCGCCGTAGAGATCGCCGTCCTCGGTCGTCGCCACGTCGCCGACGTGAACGCCGATCCGGAGCTCGCGCGCGCCCAGCCCTTCGGCCTCCGCCACGCGTGCGAAGTCCGCACGCAGCGCGTCCGCCGAGCGCACCGCCTGCTCCGTGGACGGGAACTCGGCCAGTGCGCCGTCGCCCAGGAACTTCACCACCCGTCCGCCGTGGGTCTGGACCACCGCGCGGACGATCGCCTGGAAGCGGCCGACCACGCGCAACGCTTCCCCTTCGTTCGTTTCGGACAGCGCGCTGTAGCCTACCAGGTCCGCGAACCACACGGCCGCGAGATGATGGGTGGGCGTGGACTCGCTCATCGGTGTCGAGCCACGCTCACAGGGTTCCCGTGCCGCTCCGCTCGGCGGCTTCGAGCTTCTCGAGGAGCGCGGGGTAGCGCGGGTCGTCACGCAGCGAGTCGTAGAGGGGATTGAGCCGCAGCATCGCGGCCGAAAGCTCGGAGGGAACGGAGGCCACCAAATCGAGGACGCGGAAGGCGGCGTCGCGATTCCCGGCCAGGACGTAGACACCCGCGACCTGAAGGTGGATCCGACCACCGTCGACGGCGTCCCGCGAGAGCGGCAGGATTTCAAGCGCGCGACGCGCGTCCCGCTCGGCATCGGCGGTCCTGCCGGAAAGCGCGTGCGCGCTGCCGCGGAACGCGAGCTCCTCGGCGCGCTGGACGAACGGATCGGATCCCGCTTCCAGCTCGGCGATGCTCCGGTCGGCCACCTGCTGGAGCGAATCCGCCCACACCCGCGTCTCACTCTCGCGTCCAGCCCAGCGAGAGAGGAGCGCGAGGGCGAACGGCGTGGCCCCCGGCGAATCGGGCTCGACCGGCTGACCCTCGAGCGCCGCGATCCCGGCGTCGTATTCGCGCTCGTAGAACGAGAGCCGGGCCGTCAGCAGCGCGGCACTGGTGGGTCCGAGGATGTCCGCGGATGCCTGGAGGAAACGGCGGGCGCGCGGAAGGTCGCCCCGCTTCTCGAGAAGCAGCAGGGCCTTCCAGTATCGGGTGCTGCCGTCCCGTGGGTTCAGCGCCAGGACCTGGTCCCACGTTCGCTCCGCCTCTTCGTAGCGACGGAGGTTGTCGAGGGTCTCGCCGAGGTAGGAGAGGATATCAGGGTTGCGGGGATCCAGCGCGCGGGCGCGCTCCCCCAGCTCGAGCGACTCCTCCCAGCGTCCGAGCCGGCGGACCACGAGCGAGCGCCACCCTAGGAGATCGGCATCGTCCGGCCAGTGCGAGAGGGCTTCGCGGAACCGGTCGTCTGCCGCCGCGAAGTCGGCCTTCGCGTAGTAGAGGTACACGCCTTCCGCCAGCGCGGTCTCGCGCGCCTCGGGCGCGAGCTCGATCGCGCGGTCGAGCGCCTCGCGCGCGTTCGTGGTGTCGGTCTCCACGCCGTTCCGGAGCTGCCACGCGCGGGCCTGTGCGAGCGCCGCCCAGGCGACCGCGAACTCCGGGTCCGCCTCGACGGCGGCGGCGAGCGTGGACACCGCCCGCCGCGCGTTCTCGTAGCCGAAGCCCGCGCGGCTGCGGTAGTGCTCGAGGCCCTGGTAGTAGAGGTCGAGCGCCTCCATGTCCTCGGTGGGAGCTCGCGCGAGGTCCGCCTTCTGCTCCGGC
>JAICNR010000187.1 GCA_025931135.1 Gemmatimonadota bacterium
CCGGTGGCGGGCATGATCTGCATGAGACCGACGGCGCCCACCGGCGAGACCGCGTCCGCATCGAACAGGCTCTCCTGGCGGATCAGCGCCATCACGTAGTAGGCGTCGAGGCCATGCGCGTGGGCCTCCGCGTCGACCGCGGCCGCGTGGCCTCGGGGATATGCCCACTGCCGGCCCGCCCCGTTCTCGCCGAGGCCGACGCCCACACGGAGCGCGAGCCCTGGGAACCCCCACGCGACGAGCCCGTCGGCCCACGCCGCGAGACGCGCGCGGTCTCCGCTCGCGCGCGCCAGCCCACGGGCGAGCTCGGCTCCGGCGAGATCGCGCTCGCCGAACTCGAGGAGCGCGGCCGCGACGCGGCCGGACGGGTCCGCGCGAAGCGCGGCTCCGTCCGACGAAGGAGACGACGGGCCGGGCACGTAGCCGCGGTTCTCGAGCACGAGCGAGGCGCCGGGCCGGCCCGCGAGCCGATCGCGCGACAGGAGCGCGTACCAGTCCGACCCGGCCGAGAGCCCGCGCAGGATCTCGCGCGCTTCCCGGCCCCGGCCGAGGGCCTCCAGCGCACGGCCTTCCCAGTAGCGCGCCTCGCGCGCACTCTCGCTGCCCCGGTACGCGGCGTAGCGGCGGCGCGCCTCCTCGTAGCGGCCCAGCGCGAACGCGAGGTGCGCGGCGCGCATCTCCGCGCGATCGGCGAAGTACGACCCCGGCCACGAGCGCACGAGCCGATCGAACCCCTCGATCGCGCGGTCCGCGAACGCGGAGTCGATCCCGTAGTCGTCCTGCCACGAGTCGGCCAGGAGGTAGAGCGCGTCGTCCGCGTATCGGCTCGACGGGAATCGGACCAAGACCTCCTGGAAGCGAGCCCGCGCGGCCGCGCCGTCACCGAACCGATGCGCGAGGCGCGCTCGATCGAGGAGGACGTCCGGCGTGCGCGGGTCGGCGGGCCATCTCGAGACGAAGGACTCGTAATCGGCTTCGGCCGCTTCGCGATTCCCGCGCGCCGCTCGGATGGAGGCGCGGAGGAGCGTGGCCTCCTGGAGGCTCGACGGGGCGGCACCCGATTCAAGCGCCGAGGTTGCGAAGGGCTCCGCCTCGGCCGGCCGTCCGGCGCGCAAGAGAGCGCGCGCGAGATCGACCGGCGGAAGCCTCAGACGGGAGCGAAGCTCGGGTTCGAGGAGGATTCCGACGGCCCGCGCGGGCTCCTCGGTCGCCGCGCGCCGGCGGAGATCGTCCGCGACCCGCACGTCTCCGGACAGGTCCGCTAGCCGCGCGGCCGCGAGCCAGTGATCCGCCCGTTCGGGTCCCCGGGACTCGGCGGCCAGCGCGAGGTGCAGACCGCGCGCCTCGCCCAGGCGGCCACCGCGCTCGTGCAGGAGCGCGAGCGCCGCCCGGCCGCGGTCGCGCGCCACCGGCGGGACCCCGCTCCGCGCGAGCCTCTCCCAGGCCCGCAGCCCTTCCTCGGTCCGCCCGCCGGCCGCGGCGGCCTCCAGCCGCCACAAGTCCACGTACGGGCCGAGATCGGGACGCGCCCGCGCGAGCTCCTCCCAGGCGGGGGCTCCGTCGCCTCCGCTCGCCGTTGCGGCTAGGGCCACCCAGCGGAGCGCGAGCGCGCTGCACGCCACCGGCAGCTCGGGTGCCGTCGCCGCTGTCAGCTCGGACCGGAGCTCGTCCCAGCGCTCCAGCCCCGCGAGCCCGGCCAGGCGGTAGAGGCGCGCCCGCGGGTCGTCCGGAGACACCGCGGCCAGCGCCGCCAGCGCGTCCGCCGGCCGCCCCACCTCGATCCAGCCCCGGGCCTCGACGAGCGCCGTCGTTCCCGAGGCGTCTCCGAGCACCCCGACCGTTCGCTCGATCGCCGGCGGCGCCGGGTGGGGGACGCGCCCGATCGGGTCGCCGGGCGTGGCGTACAGCGGGCAGACCGCGACGGTGCGCCAGGGGGCTCCGGGCGGCACCGCCGGAACGGCCCACGCCGGGGCGGCGCACGCGAACACCGCTGCGAGCGCGACGAGCGAGCGATCGATTCGTCTCATGATCCTTCTCCTACCCCAGCGCCGGACCGCGGCGTTCCGGCCGGATGCAAAAAAGCCCGGCGCCGCCGGGCGCCGGGCTTTTCGCGTCGACTCCTCGGTCCTCCTATTCGGTGGACCGATCCCACTCCTGCAAGCTGATCCGGCTCGCGCCGGCCAGCTTCACCTCGTCGAGCACGTTCACCATATCGACGTAGTTCGCATCCGGGGCGGTCTTCACGCTGACGATCAGCCTGTTGTTCGCGGCCAGCTCCTGCCGGGCTACCGCCTCCACCTGCTGGAAATCGATCGTCTGCTTGTCGGGCGAATCTCCGCGCCGGATCTCCACCACTCCGTCTCCGACCACGTAGAACGTGATGATGTTCTTGGGGTTGATCTCGACTTCCTCGGACTGCTGCTCCGGAAGCACCAGGCTCAACCCGCGCTCCTCGCTGAACACCGTAGTGACGAGGAAGAAGATCAGTAGAAGGAATGCGATGTCCGCCATCGACGCGGTCGGGATCTCGTCGGAGACACGCGAGCGTCGCTTCAGGATCCCCGCCATCCGTCAGGCCTTTCTCGCCCCGGGCGCGCGCTCGATCTCGTGGAGGGTCTCGATCAGGTTCTGCGACGTCTCTTCCATCTCGATCACCAGGCTGTCGATCTTCGAGACGAAATAGTTGTGTGCGACGTTCACCGGGATCGCGATGGTGAGGCCCGCCGCGGTCGTGATCAGGGCGACCTTGATGCCGCCCGCGACCAGCGTGGCGTCGACCTCGCCGGCGAGCTCGATCGCGCCGAAGGCGATGATCATGCCCGCCACGGTCCCCAGGAAGCCCAGCAGCGGCGCCACGTTCGCAACCGTGGCCAGCCACACGAGGCCGCGCTCGAGACGGGACATCTGGATCATGCCTTCGTTCTCGATCGCCGCTAGCACGCGCTCGGCGCCCTGATCGTGCTTGTCGAGTCCGGCGAGCAGGATGTGGGCGACGGGAGTGTCGCTTTCGCGGCAGCGCGCCTTCGCTTCTTCGAGTCGGTGATTGGCGATCAGGCCGTTTACGTCGTCGAGCAGCTTATGGGTCTGACCCGAGGTGCTCGTCAGC
Source organism: Gemmatimonadota bacterium (assembly GCA_025931135.1). Taxonomy (GTDB): domain Bacteria; phylum Gemmatimonadota; class Gemmatimonadetes; order JACCXV01; family JAHWKZ01; genus JAICNR01. The sequence continues at coordinate 3,107 of JAICNR010000187.1, forward strand.
GAGATGAACTTCCAGACGACCACGACCAGCCCCAGGATCGCGCAGGCCAGGAGCGGCCACATGAAGAAGCCGCCGTCATCGAAGAATTGCACCCATGTCGATACGCTCCACAGATCTCCCAAGCTGCCCTCCGAGGACGGGGTCCGTTGCCAGGCAGGAACAGACGAAAAGAGTAGCAGACGGCAGGAAGGACCGTCAAGCTCTCACGGCCTCACACCTTGATGCAGGCCACGTAGTGGCCGCTCCCGACGTCCCGGAACTCGGGGACGACCTCCGCGCATTCCGCGGTCGCGATCGGGCACCGGGGGTGGAACGGGCAGCCCGAGGGCGGGTTGGCGGGGCTCGGCACGTCCCCCTCGAGTTCGATCCGCTGGCGGCGGGCCTTGGGCTCCGGCACCGGAATCGCGGCCAGGAGGGCCCGGGTATACGGATGGAGCGGGTTCCGGTACAGCTCCTCGGAATCCGCCAGCTCCATGAGCTTTCCGAGGTACATCACAGCC
>JAICNR010000034.1 GCA_025931135.1 Gemmatimonadota bacterium
ATCGCCGCGAGCCGCATGATCGAAGAGAAGCACGGAGGCCGCCTCCCGGCGGACCGGGAGACCCTGATGGAGCTCCCCGGAGTCGGGCGCAAGACCGCGAACGTGGTGCTCGCCAGCGTGCACGACGTGCAGGCGATCGCGGTCGACACTCACGTGTTTCGCGTTTCGCGAAGGCTGGGCCTCGCCCGGGGTGAAACGCCGCGGCGCGTGGAAGAGGAGCTGATGGAAGTGCTGCCGCGGCACGCATGGGCCGAGACGCACCACCGGCTGATCTTCCATGGCCGGGCGATCTGTCGCGCGCGGCGCCCGTTGTGCGAGGAATGCCCCCTCACCCGGTGGTGCGACTGGTACCAGGAGAACGTCGCGCCGCAGGCGGATTCTAGAGCGCCGCGCTAGCTTCGCGTCATGGAGACCACCGCCCATCAACTGGTCGAGATGACGGCGATCGTGATCGCCGTCGGAATCCTGTCTCAGGTAGTCGCTCAGAAAGCACGTCTTCCCAGTATCGTTTTTCTGTTGGTGTCCGGAGTGCTGATCGGTCCCGATGTCCTCGGGTGGATCGACACGCGGGCGTACGGACGTGGCCTCGAGGCGATCGTAACGGTGGCCGTCGCGCTGATCCTGTTCGAGGGCGGCCTGCAGCTCCATTACGTTGATCTGGCGGCCGTCGGACGAACGGTGCGGAATCTGGTAACTGTCGGCGCCGCGATCACGGTCGCCGGAGCGACGCTAGCGGCGCACTACGTCGTCGGCTTCGCCTGGCCGCTGGCGCTACTCTTTGGCGCGATCGTCAGCGTCACCGGTCCCACCGTAATCAACCCGCTACTCGACCGGGTCCGTGTCCAGCGCCGGTTGGACACCGTGCTCCGCGGCGAAGGGATCGTGATCGACCCCATCGGCGCGATCCTCGCCGTGGTGGTACTCGAGCTCCTCGTCACCTCGGACAGTTCAGTGTGGAGCGGCCTCGGGGACTTTCTGATCCGGATGGGACTGGGTACCGCGATCGGCCTGGCAGGAGGATGGCTCCTGGGCCGAGTGCTGCGGACACCGGGGCTCGTGGACAACGAGCTGAAAAATCTCGTGGTGTTGGCGGGAGTGCTCGCCCTGTTCGCGGTGTGCGAATGGATCGCCGGGGAATCCGGTCTCGCGGCCGTAGTCATCGCCGGGATGACCGTGCGCAGGGAATCGATACCGGAGCCGCACCTGCTGCGACGCTTCAAGGGCGAGCTGAGCGTGTTGTTCGTCTCGATGCTCTTCATCCTCCTGTCCGCGCACCTCCGACTCTCCACGATCGCGGCGGTCGGCTGGGGTGGCGTGCTGGTCGTCCTGATCCTCATGTGGGTAGTGAGGCCCGTGAACATCCTCGTCTCCACCTGGCGTACCCGCCACGACTGGCGCGAGCGGCTGTTCCTGATGTGGATCAGCCCGCGCGGAGTAGTCGCGATCTCGATCTCGTCCTTCATCGCGATCCTGATCCAGACCGGATCGCCTGAGTTGAGCAGTTCCGGGCTGGGAGCGGGGGACGGAGAGGCGCTGATGGCGTTGGTGTTCCTTACGATCGCAATTACCGTCGTCGTCCAGGGAATCTCCGCGAGGGCGGTCGCCGATTTGCTCGGGGTCTCGGCCGGATCCACGCGCTACGCGGTGATCGTGGGATCCGACCGGCTCGGCTGCACTCTCGCGGAGGAGTTGCGAGCGCAGGGGTGGGAGTCGCTACTCATCGATGCGAATCCCATAAGCGTCGGGCGCGTCCGTAGAGCTGGATTCGCGGCGATCCTTGGAAACGCCCTCGATCGCGCGGTGCTGGACGAGGCACGGATCGGGGACGCGAGCGTCCTGGTCGCAGTGACCGCGAATCAGGAAGTCAACTTCCTCGCCTGCCAGCTGGCGCGGGACGAGTACCAGGCGCCGCACGCCCATCCGGCGCTGGTCGATAGGGAAAGAGGGCCGCGCGATGAGCTGCTCCGAGGAATCGGCGGCGAGATCGCGTTCGCCTGGCAGACGGACGTGGCGCGGTGGAATCACGATCTGGCGGAGGAGGTCGCCAGGGTCGCGAACGCTGAGACGGGTGAAGCCATCGCTGGGCGGACCATCGGGGAAGCGGAGCTCGAGCCGGATGTGCTTCCGCTGCTCGTCTTGCGGAAAGGCGAGGCGCAGGTCTGTCATGTCGGGCTTCGACTGGTACAGGGGGATCGGATCGTAGCGATCGTTCGGGAGGGTGCCGAAGAGCGCTTCCGCGCGCGGCTGGGAGCTTGGGAGCACGAGTTCAGCGAGGCACGGGTGTGACGATGACGGAGCCCGAGGAAAGCGTTGGCGGAGCAGTGTCGAGACGGCGGCTGCGTCGCGAGCGGAGGCGGGAGCGGCTGCGCAGTCGCGTCCATCTCCTGCCTCATCTGTTCACGCTCGGGAACCTGTTCGCGGGTTTCTTCTCGATCAACGCCACGCTGGCGGGAGACTATGATTTGGCCGCGATTGCGATCGGCGCCGGGATCGTGCTGGACGGGCTGGACGGAGCCGTGGCGAGACTCGTCGCCACATCGTCCCGGATCGGCGTGCAACTCGACTCGCTCGCCGACGTGGTCACGTTCGGAGCCGCGCCTGCGCTACTGGCGATGGCCTGGGGCGTTGCGGGGCTCGACCCGGACGGCTCGCCCCACGCCCGCCGCCTTGTATGGATCGCCTGCTTCGCGTTCCTCTCGGCGACGGCGCTTCGGCTCGCGCGTTTCAACGTGATGACGAGCGACGACGCGGCGATCGTCGCCCCGCGGAGAGACTCCTTCATCGGGATGCCTACACCGACGGCCGCAGCCGTGGTCGCGGTGCATGTCCACCTGTTCAAGACCCCGTTCCGGGACTGGCCATGGGCGATGGTCTGGGCGGGAGGGCTCCTGGCCGTGACCGGCCTCATGGTGAGCCGGGTCGCGTTCCCGAACATCAAGCGATTCCTCGTCGATTCCCGCTCCCCGCATCTGCTCATGCTCGGCGCGGCTCTTGTGATCGCCGCGGTGTACTATTATTCGGAGATCGTCCTCTTCGGTCTCCTCGTGGCATATCTGGCTTGGACCGCGTCGTACAATGTACGATTGCGGCGGGCTTTGGTGGCTTCGGGCGGAGCTGAGGACGGCGGGGAGCCTTAAACCGGCTCCCCGCTACGGCCGTTTCACAGGCGAGACCAGCCCTCGCGTCAGGAGACAGGCCAATGGCCGAGATCGCTCCCGACATCCTCGCGCGCGCACAGGGCGGTGACGCCGCCGCCTTCAACGAACTCGTGCGCTTCTACCGGCAGGATCTGCTGCGGGTGACGTACCGGTTCGTCGGGAACTACGAGGATGCGCGGGACGTGCTCCAGCTGGTTTTCATCAAGGTATACCAGAACATCGAGCGCTGGGAACCGCGGGCGCCGTTCTGGTCGTGGCTGTACAGGATTGCGGTCAATGAGTCGCTGGGGTGGAAGAAGCGCGAAAAGCGGCGTTACGGGGTCGTCAGCCCGATCGAGGAGACCCCGTATCCCGACGCACCCAGCAACCTCGCGTCGCCGCTGGACGATGTGGCCCGTGAGGAGATTGGTGAGCGACTGACGCATGCCATCGAGATGCTGCCGGAGATGCAGCGCGCCACATTCGTACTGCGCTACCGGGAGGAGCTCTCGGTGAAGGAGACCGCCGCGGTCCTGGGATGCGCGGAAGGAACGGTCAAGGCGAATGGCTTTCATGCGATTCGGCGACTCCGGCAGATCCTGCGAACGGAGGAGCCCGAGGTGATGTCGAATGAGTCCACTGCACTGTAACACCGTACAGGAAGCGCTGTGGGAGCGGGCCGCGAGCGCTGGCCCGGCCTCGCTGTCGCCTACCCTGGTCGAGCACATGTCGAAATGTCCCGCTTGCCAGTCCGAGCGGCGCGCGGTCGCGGAGCTCATCGATGCGAGCCGGTCGCTCACCGATCCGGAGCCTCCGGCGGACATCTGGGACGGATTCGAGAATCGGCTGTGGCGGGAAATCCACGGCACCCCCGTATCGCGGGTGTGGGCCCGCTGGGGACGCAGCATCGTCGGCCTCGCCGCGATGCTGGTTCTGGGATTCGGTCTCGGCGCCGTCGCCATGCGCGTCGCGCGTTCCGACGGCGATACTTCGGCTGCGGCTGATCGTCAGGCGCGGGTCGAGGATGCGGTCCGGACGGAGTTGGGCAACGAGGCGCGGCTCGCCTCGTACCTCGACGAGATGCAGAGTATCCTGGTCGCATATCGCGCGACGGATCATGATCCGTCGATGGACGTGTTCCGACGCTCCCTTCCCAGCGGGATGGTGGCCGGCCCGGGGGCGCCGGCCGACGCCGATCGGCAGCGGCTCGAGCGGCAACGGGCGACGCGTGAGCAGCTGCGGTCGCTCGTGCTGGGTATGCTGGTTACCGAGATCGAGTCCGAGAGCCACGGTTTTGCGTATTTGGATCGGCGGGTGGCGTCGATCGCCGGCCAACAGCTCCTTTATTTCATTCACTAGGTCGGTCGATGAAAACGGGGGGCACCCGCTTGCGGGTCCTTCTGCGTTGCGCTCCTCCTGTCCTCCTGCGGCGTGTATTTTCGTACGCTTCGGAGTCCAGTCGTCGCGCGCCTTGAATCTGGGTCGTTTTGATCGACCTCCACAGCTTCATGAATCGGCAAGAGTCTCGCGAGCCCGCTTCGGCGGGCTCGCGGCGTTTCGGGCGCCGCCGTGGTGCGATAACTTGAGGGTATGGATGATCGAGCACCCGACGCGCGGGTGGCGGTGTTCGGGAGTGGCGGTGGGTCGCCCGAGGACCTGGAGCGGGCGCGGCTGCTGGGCGCCGGGCTGGCTCGGGCGGGCTTCGCGGTCCTGAACGGCGGTTACAGCGGAACGATGGAGGCCGTCGCGGCGGGCGCCCGCCAGGCCGGCGGGCGCGCGATCGGCGTGACGTGCGCCGAATTCACCTTCCGATCCGGCCCGAACTCGCACTTGTCAGAGGTCATCGAGGCGCCGACCCTGTTCGCGCGACTCGAGCGGCTCGTGCGTGAGGCCTCCGCCTACGTGGCGCTCCCGGGAGGAAACGGTACCCTGGTCGAGATCTCGCTTGCGTGGGAGTGCCTGCGCAAGGGGATTCTGCCCCCGCGGCCACTCGTCGCGTGGCGCGATCCGTGGCGGTCGATCTTCGAGCGCCTGGAGGAGGGTCCATACCTGGGCGTCGGCGCGGATCTCTTTACGTGGGTCGAGGGCGTGGACGAGGCGGTCGCGGCGGTCCGTGATCGCGTTCCGCTCGTGCCGGCGGGACCGTCCCGCGCGCGAGGGACGGACTGATCGACCCCGGTATGCCAGCAATGTCGCTCGAACACAGCCGGCCCCGCGCCCGGTCGCATCCCGACCCCACGGCGCCCCCGATCCTCGAACCGGGCCATCTGGACGCGCTCTGGCTCCAGGTCACCGGAACGCTCTGCAATCTGCGCTGCGGCCATTGCTTCATCTCCTGCGGGCCGGACAACCGCGCGTTGGGGCTGCTGTCGATCGAGGACGTCCGGCGCCGTCTGGAAGAGAGCGTCGGTCTGGGAGTCCGCGAGTACTACGTGACCGGCGGCGAGCCCTTCCTGCACCCGGGGATCGTGGACATCCTGACCCTCGCGCTCTCGTACGGCCCGACGACCGTGCTTACGAACGGAACGCTGCTGAAACCCCGCCATGTCGAGCTCCTCGCCGCGGCGGCCGCGGGCCGCTTCTCGCTGGAGTTCCGGATCTCGATCGACGGGCCCGACCCGGCGTCGAACGACGGCCTGCGAGGGGAAGGTTCGTTCGAGCGCGCGATGGAGGGATTCGATCTGCTCGTGTCCTTCGGGTTCCTGCCCATCGTGACCGTGGTCCGGACGTGGGAAACGGAGGCGGATCCCGAGGTCTACCGGCGGATCGTCGCCATGCTGCGGGAGCGCGGATGCGAAAAGCCCCGTGTCAAGACGATGCCCGCGCTTCGGATCGGCGCCGAGGCGCAACGATCAGGCGGCTACGCAGCGGACGAACGGGTGGTGAGCGGCATGCTGGACGACTACGACCTAGACCAGCTCGTCTGCGCGCACGCGCGCGTGGTGACCGACCACGGGATCTGGGTCTGCCCGATCCTGCTGGACGCGCCGGACGGGAACCTGGGCGACGATCTGACCGTTGCCGCTCGCGCCCCGTTCGCGCTCTCCCACGCGGCGTGTCACACGTGCTGGCTCCACGGCGCGATCTGCTCGAACCCCGGGGTGGTGGCGCCGGAGACGCCGTTCGCAACGGCCGGAGCGGCGACGTGATCCGCATCTCGGCCCGCCGCGTCGCGATCTTCGGCGGCGTCTACAGCAACCACCTGGCGCTCGAGGCGACCCTGGCGGATGCCGCCGCAGCCGGCGCGGACGAGGCGATCTGCCTCGGCGACCTGGGGGCGTTCGGGCCGCATCCCGATCGCGCCTGCGAGATCGTGCGCCAGGCCGGGATCGCGGTCGTCCAGGGGAACTACGACCATTCGCTCGGCCACGGGCTGCCGGACTGCCGCTGCGGGTATACCGACCCTCGCGACAACCGGTTCGCCGCGCTGTCGTACCGCTACACCTACGCGCGCACCGCGCCCACGCATCGTGCGTGGATGCGGGACCTGCCGCCGGCGATCCGCCTCTCGCTGGACGGCTGCGAGACGCTTCTCTGTCACGGGAGCCCGCGCCGCGCGAACGAGTTCCTCTGGGAGAGCTCCACCTCCGACGCGTTCCTCGCCTGGCTCCTGGACACGAGCGACGCCGCGGCCCTCTGCGTGAGTCATACGGGCCTCCCGTGGACGCGCGAGCTGCCCCCAGGCCGGCGCGTCGTGAATGTGGGGGCGATCGGCCGGCCGGCGAACGACGGGGACCCGCGGGTCGTCTACGCGATCCTGACCGCCGCGCCGGAGGGCGGGGCCCCGGGAGTCGAGTGGCGCCGGGTCGCGTACGACCATTCCGCTTTGGCGTCCGAGATGCGGGAGGAAGGGCTTCCGGAGGAGTTCGCGGAGACGATCGAGACCGGCTGGTGGACGACGTGCCTGGAGGTCCTGCCGCAGAAGGAGCGCGCCCGCGGCCGATATTGATCGGACCACTCCGCCGGGCGGCTAGGCGACCTCGCCGGTCAGGAGCGTGACGAACCGGCGCGCGAGTCGCAGCTCCCGCTCCCGCGCGCTGTTCTGGTAGATCACCGTCAGGTTCCTCGCCATGCGCTCGAGGATCCCCACGACGGGGGCCGGGCGAAGGTAGTCCTCGGCGGGTTCGAACCCGGCACGCTCCAGTAGGAGCAGGCATTCCCCGCGGCTCACTTCCCGGCCTGCGAAGAACGGATCCAGATAGCGGTAGCTCGACGTAGCGCGGTAGCCGACGAGGAAGTGCATCGGCATCCCGATCCCCACAAGTGGGACTCCGATCCGACGACCCACCGTCAGATACACGAGCGCCAGCGTGATCGGGATTCCGGTCCGGCGGATCAGGACGCTCGAAAAGAACGAGTTGTCGGGGTCGTAGTAGTCTTCCGTGTTGCCGTGGAAGCCGCACGACTCGTGGAGGTAGAGTCGCAACGCTTCGACGCGCTCTTCGAGAAGATCGTGCTCGGGGACGGCCTCGCGCGCGCCAGCCGCGAGCTCGCGCAGCTCCGCGCGGGCGGCCTCGACGCGATCGGCAGTGTCCGGCAGGATCATCCGCTCGAGCAGGAACGCTCCTTCCTCGAGCGCCTCACCGTCCACTGTGGCCTGGAGGCCCACCCAGTCACGTTCGATCTCGTCGACGTGGATGTCTTCCAGCAGCGTGGTCGACTCGCTGCGGATGCCGGGCTCCCCGCTGTCGGCGGAAGCCGCAGCGAGGTAGGGAGTGGTCAGATCCCCGGCGGCCCGCAGAGTCGAGCGAGCCTGCTCCTTCACCCAGGCGTCTTCGTCACCCAGCAGGTGGATGAGCGCATGGATGTCCTGCGGCGTGAGGACCTTGCCCATGGCCCAATATGGGACCGTCTGCGCGAGGGACACAAGCGGTGTATCTTCCGGCCGCTCAACCGGCGATCGTGTACTTCGAACGGGCTTTGGAGGCCGATGAAGACCCGCATCGAGAAGGACAGCCTGGGCACGAGAGAGGTGCCCGCCGACGCGTACTGGGGCATCCAGACGCTTCGTGCGACCGAAAACTTCCCGGTTACCGTGCGGAAGCGCGGCTGGCTGATAGACGCGTATATGTATGTGAAGAAGGCGGCGGCCCTGGCGCACGCCGAGCTCGGTGTCCTCGACCAGGAACGTGCTTCGGCGATCGCGCAGGCGTGCGACGAGGTACTCGCGGGCCGGTTCCGGGACCAGTTCGTCGTCGACGTGTTCCAGGCGGGCGCGGGCGTCTCGTTCCACATGAACGTGAACGAGGTGCTCGCGAATCGGGCGCTCGAGATCCTCGGCGAGCCACGCGGGAACTACGGGCCCCTGCACCCGAACGACCATGTGAACATGTCGCAGTCGACCAACGATACCTTCCCGACGGCCATGCATCTGTCGGTGATGCTGGCGTGGCGCGACTTCGAGCCCGTCCTGGAGAAGCTCGCCGACGCGTTCCATGCGAAAGGTGACGAGTTCGCGGACGCGATCAAGTCGGGTCGCACGCACCTGCAGGACGCCGTCCCGGTTACGCTGGGCCAGGAGATGCACGCCTACGGCGCGGCGCTCGACCGGAGTGTGGCGGTGATCGACGGTGCGGTAGGCGCCCTGGCGGAGCTCGCTATCGGCGGCAACGCCGCCGGCACGGGCATCAACCTACCCGACGGTTACCGCTCGACGATCCTGCGGCACCTGAGCCAGCTCACCGGATTCGAGCTGCTCAAGGCGGCCGATCCGCGAGAACGGCTGCAAAGCCACCAGCCGATGACCGGCGTCTCCGGCGCTCTCCGGAACCTGGCGGTCGAGCTTATCCGCATCGCGAACGACCTCCGGCTCCTCGACTCGGGTCCGCTCACCGGCCTCAAGGAGATCTCGCTCCCCGCACGGCAGCCCGGGTCGTCGATCATGCCGGGCAAGGTCAACCCGGTGATGCCCGAGTGCCTGAACCAGATCGCGTTCCACGTGGTGGGCGCGGATACGGTTGTGGCGCTCGCCGCGCAGGCGGGGCAGCTCGAGATCAACGTGATGCAGCCAGTCATGATCTGGGAGATCCTGTTCTCGATCGAGATCCTCCGGAACTTTCTCGATGTCTTCCGCACCGGCTGCGTTGAGGGCATCGTGGCCCATCGCGCGCGGATGGAGGATTACGCGCACAAGAGCCCGTCGCTGGCCACCGCGCTCAACCCCGTGATCGGCTACGCCAAGGCGGCGGATATAGTGAAGAAGGCCCTCGCGGAGAATCGCCGCGTCTCGGATGTCGCGCTCGAGGAGACGGATCTCGGAAAGGAGAAGCTCGACCGGATCCTGTCTCCGGAGAACTTGACGGGCCAGCTCGAGCGTGAAGGGCAGTAGGAGGGCGAAGCAGCCCCGGCGTCAGCGCGTCAGAGGCGCCCGCACGACCAGTCCCACCGCGGCCGCAATCTTGAGCGCGCCGCCGGGGAGGAAGGGGAGCACGCCGAGAGCGATCGCCCGCTCGGCTCCGACGCTCAGGAACAGCGCAAGTCCGGCGGCGCCGAGGGTCAGGACGAGCAAAGTTGCGGCTACGCAGACGGCGGTGGCACGAGCTGCCGAGTCGCCTGGCTTGAGCGCCGCGCCCACGAATGCGGCCGCGATGGGGAACGCGATCAGGTACCCTCCCGTCGCACCCAGCAGATGGCCCGGACCCGCGCCGCCCCCCGCGAACACGGGAAACCCGACGATGCCCAAGGCAAGGTATCCGAACTGGGAGAGCGCGGCGTCCCGACTCCCGAGATAGATTCCGGCGGCCAGAACAAAGAAGGTCTGGAGCGTGACCGGCACCGGCGTGAACGGGAGTGGGATCCGCACGAACGCGCCGAGGGCGGTCAGCAGAGCGAACGCCAGCACTGCGGTTACGCGTTCGGCCGGACGAACATTGATCCGCGGCAATGCGGGCGAGACGGCGGAAAGGACCGGTATCGACATGGGCGGAATTGTAGTGAGGGCGGCGCAGGGCGGCAAGCGACCGGCCGGAGGTCGCACTCGATGCTGATCTGGCCCGCGACGCGCTTCGTCGCGGGAGAGACCAAGGAGTCCGCTATCGCCGCCGTGAGGGAACTCAACACGCGGGGGATCGCGGGCTCGCTCGACCTGCTCGGAGAGAACGTCACCGATCGCGAGGCGGCGAGGAGAGCGCGCGAGGATTACGTGGCCCTGCTTCGCGGGATCGCCGACGCGGGGGTCGATTCCAACATCTCGATCAAGCTCACGATGCTGGGGCTGGACATCGAACGGGGAATCGCCCGCGACCATCTGGTCGCAATCCTCGACGCAGCGCGGGATACTGACAACTGGGTGCGTATCGACATGGAGGGATCGCCGTACACGCAGGCGACGTTGGACCTGTTCTTCGAGGTCTTCGAGAGCTACCCCAACGTCGGTATCGTCATCCAATCCATGCTGCGGCGCAGCGACGAGGACATCGACCGCCTGATTGTCGCCGGGGCGCGCGTCCGACTCGTAAAGGGCGCGTACAAGGAGCCCGAGTCGATTGCATTCGAGGACAAGCTCGAGGTAAACGCGGCGTTCGACCGCATGGCCGAAAGGCTGCTGGATCGCGGAGAGTATCCCGCCATCGCGACTCACGATGACGAGCGCATCGAGCACGCGATCGACTACGCGATCGAGAGGGGGATCGGGCGCCACCGGTTCGAGTTCCAGATGCTGTACGGAGTCCGGCGCGAAACGCAGGAAGCGATGGTCCGGCGCGGGTTCAACATGCGGGTCTATGTACCGTACGGGAAGCAATGGTTCCCGTATTTCTACCGGCGACTCAGGGAGCGGAAGGAGAACGTGTCCTTCGTGGTGAGGAACTTGTTGCGGCGATGAGTCGAGGAACTACTTGTTGACGAAGAAGTCGGCGTTCACCTGGATGAAGTGGCGCCACTCCGGTGGGACGTCCTCCTCGGCGAAGATCGCCTCGACCGGACACTCCGGCTCGCAGGCCGCGCACTCGATGCACTCGTCTGGATGGATGTAGTACATCTCTTCGCCCTCGTAGATGCAATCCACGGGGCAGACCTCGACACAGCTCGCGTCCTTGAGGCCGATGCAGGGCTGCGTGATGACGTACGTCATGGAACGGAACTCCCTCTCCACGTTGAATGAGCCGGCCGGAAGGCATGGCCTGTCCGGAACTCGCTGAAGATCGGCAAAACCCGGCGCCCGAGCAAGATTCGCTTGCTAGAGATCCCGTGCGCCGACTATACTGCGGCAACCTAACACCCCCCGCCAGGGGACGCATGCCTGAATTCGATCCGAGCCAAATCGACACGTTGCTCGAGACCCTGACCGGTGTGGTGCGCGCGCGCGTGCGCCCCGACGAGAAGGGCCGACAGCTGAGGGAGATCCACGTCCTCAGCGACGGGGCCCTTGCGCCGAAGCAGATCGTACGGAACATCGAAACCCTGTTGAAGACCGCCTTCGATCTCACGATCGACCATCGGATCGTATCAATCGCGGTCTTGAAGGAGGGCGCGGACGTCGATGACGCCGGACGGGAAAGCGCGCGCGAGGCGCTGGCGGAGCGGCCGCCCCGTCCGGCGGGAGCGGCCACCGGGACGACGACGACGGGCACGACGACCGCGACCAGCCCCGGCACGCGGGTCGTCTTCCACCGCTTGCGGATCGTCCAGGCCGAATCCCTCAAGTTCACCGCCCACGTGGAGCTGAAGCTGGGCGACGTGATCTTCGAGGGGAGCCACCGCGACACCGACACTCCCGAGGCGCGCGTCTATGCCGCCGCGCGGGCCGTCATCGAAGCTCTGGAGTATCTCACCGAGAAGGAAATGGCGTTCTACCTTGCCGGTCTCGAGCAGATGCGCGTGTACGAAGAACGACTCCTCGTCGTGTTGATCGAGGCTCGGCGCGGACGCCAGCGGATGCGCATGGTCGGTACCGCTGCCGTGAAGGACGACCTCTACGAGGCCGCGGTACGCGCCGTTCTCGACGCCGTGAATCGCTTCATCACACGCCCGACCGAGCCAACGACGGCCGCGGCGGGCTGACCGTTCTCGCCCTGACGTCCAGGAGGTGAACCATGGCCGACCCACAGGCTCCATTGACGACACCGCCGCCGCCGGCCGCCGCGCCTCCTCCGGGCAAGGGGGGCATGTCCACCGGCGCGAAGGTCGCCATCGGCTGCGGCGTCGTCGCGCTACTCGGGATCGCCATCGTGGCGTTCGGCATGATGACCTGCTGGCGGAAAGCGAACGAATTCACCGGCGGTCTGGATGCCCAGCAGGAAGCGACCGAGACGATCGACGAGCTGGAGCGCGAGCACCCGTTCACTCCGCCCGCGAATGGAGTCCTGGAGGCGGACCGCGCCGACAAGTTCTTCGCCGTGACGGACGATGCCTGGGAGGAGATGCAGGACTGGGTCGAAGACATGCGCGATCGGGGTGAAGACATCGAGAATCGAGGCGGCGAAGCGGGGTTCGGGGACGCGATGGCCGGGCTTCAGGGCCTGGGACGGTCCCGGGTCGCGCTGTCCGACGCCTTGGCCGACCACGACATGCCGGTGAGCGAGTACATCTGGACCGGGATGGCACTGACGCAGGCGTACGCCTCGCTGGATCAGCCGGCAGAGACGAGCGGCATCCCCCAGGAGAACCTCGATCTCGCTGCGGAACACCGGGAAGCGCTGGCCGAGATCACCGAGGGCGGCGACGATTCGCGCGCCGTCGTGCTGGCGATCGCCTGGACGCTGGGAGCTTCCGAGGGGGTGAACTCGATTCCCGGGATGGAAATTCCCGGCAACTGAGGCTCGGGAACGCCCCTACTCCGACAGCTCGCGCAGGATGTCAGGGAGCCGGCGGGTGAAGGCGCTCCTGGGCAGCACGCGGTCCGCTCCCGCCCCGCGCGCCGCGTCCATCGCCGGCTGGTCCACGTGGGAGCCCCACGCCACGACGACGATCGGTTCGGCGCGCCGCTTGAGGGTGGCGATCGCCTCGATTGCGACGTCGAGCGCGAGGTCTACGAGGACCCCCCTGCCGCCGTCGGCGTCGATCCGTCCGAGGAGCTGAGGCAGGTCGCGGGAGACGAGCAGCGGAACACCGGCCGCTTCCGCGGTAGCCTCGATGCGGGATCGGAAGAACAGGTCGTCGAGTAAGGCGTGGATGGGGGAGGGAGGCATGCGGGCGATGATACCGGCCGTGCGTGCGGTCGTCTACGAGGCCGCGATCGGGGGATTGCTGATCGTCGGGCTCCCGCTCCTGTCGCTCGGCCTCGAGCGCGGGGCTCCGGTCCTGCCGGAGGGCGCGCAGGCTGTGGGGCTCGCGCTGGCGCTCGCCGGCGGAGGGTTGTGGGTTTGGGCGACCGTCGTCCTGGTCGCGCGCGGGGACGGCACACCGCTTCCGCTGGATCCTCCTCGGCAGCTGGTGGTGTCCGGGCCGTACCGCTGGATCCGCAACCCGATGCACGTCGGCCTGATCGCCTTCTTCGCCGGCGAAGCGCTGCTCTTCCGCTCGGTCGTGTTCCTGGTCTTCGTCGCGCTCCTCGCGCTGGCCACGGTGCTGTGGTCGCGCCACGAGGAGCGCGAGCTGGAGCGCCGGTTCGACGGCCTCTACGTCCGCTATCGCAACTCCATTCCGGGGTGGTTCCCCAGGCCACGGGCGTCCGCATCGCGGGGAGTCGTTTGACGTTCGGTTTTTGTTCGGGTATCCTCGAGTCGTGCCCTCCCGCGCCATCCTCCACGTCGATCTCGACGCGTTCTTCGTGGCCGTGGAGCGGCTGCGCGACCCGTCACTCGCGGGCCGGCCGGTCGTCGTGGGCGCCGATCCGCGCGGCGGGAAGGGACGTGGAGTCGTGGCAGCCGCCTCGTACGAGGCCCGGGCGTTCGGAATCCGCTCCGCGATGCCGATCGGAGAGGCGTACCGGCGCTGTCCCGACGCGGCGTGGCTTTCGGGCAGTCCCGATCTCTACCGGCGGGCGGCGCGGGCCGTCCGCGCGGTGCTCCAGCGCTTCACCCCCGCGGTCGAGGCGGTCTCGATCGACGAGGCGTATCTCGATCTGAGCGGGACCGAGCGGCTGCACGGGCCGCCGCGCGGCACTGCCGAGCGGATCCGTCGCGCTATCCGGGACGAGACCCGGTTGCCCGCGTCGATGGGGCTCGCGACGACGAAAGCAGTGGCGAAGATCGCCTCGGACCTGTGCAAGCCCGAAGGGTTCCTCGAGGTGCTGCCGGGACGCGAGGCCACGTTCCTCGCGCCGCTCCCGCTGGACCGCATGCCGGGCATCGGCCCGGCGACCCGCGAGCGGCTCTGGCAGTTCAACCTGCGCACGCTGGGGGACCTCGCGCGGCTCGACCCGGAGCTCGCTACCGGTGTTTTCGGCGACTACGGCGCGTCGCTGTCGGTACGCGCGCGAGGCGGGGACGAGCGCTCGGTCGTGAGCGACGAGCCGCCCAAGTCGGTGAGTCGCGAGTGCACGTTCGACGAGGACACCGCTGACGTCGAGTTCTGCGAGGCGATGCTCTGGTACCTGAGCGAGCGCGCCGCGCGCGACCTTCGCGCGCACCGGCTCACCGCGCGCACAGTTACGCTCAAGCTCCGCTACCGCGATTTCACGACGATCACGCGCAGCCACACCCTCTCCACTCCGACTGACAGCGAGCGCCGGGTGGCGGGCGTGGCGCGCGACCTGTTCCGCGCCGCCTATGCGCGCCGGGTCAGCGTGCGGCTCCTCGGCGTCGGCCTCTCGAACCTCGTGGCGGCCGCGCCCCAGCTCGACCTCTTCGCGGCTCCGCGCGAGCTCGCGTGGGAGCGGCTGATCGCCCCGCTCGACGGCCTGCGCGACCGCTTCGGCTTCGGCGCGGTCCGCGCCGGCTCGTCGATCCTCCTGGCGCGCGACGCCGGCGCGAGCCATGTCTCGCGCGAGGGAGCGCACTCGAAGCGCGAATGACCGAACCGGTGGAATCGGCGCAGGGGAGCGCGATCGGCAGCGGCGACGAGGAGCGTACTTGGATCGGCGTCGCGGGGTGGTCGTACGAGGACTGGAAGGGGAGGGTGTATCCTGCCGGCGCGGGCCGGCGGTTCGATCCGCTCGAATACATCGCCCGCTTCTTCGACGTCGTCGAGATCAATTCGTCCTTCTATCGGGTGCCTCCTGCGGCGTGGACGCGGTCCTGGGCCAAACGAGTGGAGGACCACCCGCGCTTTCGCTTCACGGCCAAGCTCTGGCGCGGCTTCACGCACGAGCGGAATGGCGCGCCGGCGGCGGCCGACATCGCCGAGTACCGCGAGGGGATCGACCCGCTCGCCGAAGAGGATCGTCTCCTCGCCGTGCTCGCGCAGTTCCCGTGGTCGTTCAAGAACGGCCCCGAGGAGCGGCGCTGGCTGGCGTTCGTGGTGAAGGCGTTCGTCGAATACCCGCTCGTTCTCGAGGTGCGCCACGCCTCCTGGGACGAGCCGGAGACGCTCGCGTGGCTCGAAGAGCGCGGGGTGAGCCTGGCGACGATCGACCAGCCGCTCCACGAGGGGTCGCTGGGACCTGTCGACCGGCGCACGGGACCGGTCGCTTACTACCGGTTCCACGGGCGGAACTGGGCGGCGTGGTTCGCGGAAGGGCGTCCGACCCACGAGCGCTACGACTACCTCTACGACCGGACCGAGCTCGAGCCCTGGGCCGCCCGCATCGCGGCGGCCGCGGAAGACGCGCGCGTGAACGCGGTGGTGGCGATCACGAACAACCACTATCAGGGACAGGCCGCCGTGAACGCGCTCCAGCTGAAGTCCTGGAGCACAGGGCGGCCCGTCCCCGCACCGGAACCGCTCGTAGCCGCCTATCCGAAGGAGCTGGCCGGCGTGGCGGCGGAGTCGCCCGGGCAGGGGGATCTCTTTCCCTAGCGGTCCCCGAACGCCGCTTCCGCTCCGCGCCGCTCCTCGATCGCGGCCTGGGCGGCGGCGAGCCTGGCCACCGGGAGGCGGAACGGGCTGCAGCTCACGTAGTCCAGCCCCGCGCGGTGGCAGAACTCCATCGACGAGGGGTCGCCGCCGTGCTCGCCGCAGATCCCGATCACGAGCGCGGGGTTCGTCGCGCGCCCCGTCTCGACTCCGATCTCGACCAGTTGGCCGACTCCTTCGCGATCGAGGGCCACGAAGGGGTCGCGCGAGAGAATGCCGGATTCCAGATAGAGGCCCAGGAAGGCCGTCGCGTCGTCGCGCGACAATCCGAAGGCGGTCTGGGTCAGATCGTTCGTGCCGAACGAGAAGAAGTCCGCGTG
>JAICNR010000050.1 GCA_025931135.1 Gemmatimonadota bacterium
ATCGTCGATCTTCTTCGCCTCCGGCACGAAGGTGGCCTCCACCAGGATGTCCGTGAGCCGATCCGGTGCTTCGGAGGCCCCGTGGGCGATCGCAAGCAGGTCCTTCGCGTAGACGACGCCGAGGATCGCGTCGAGCGTCTCTTCATAGACAGGTATGCGGGAGCGCTCGCTTTCCCGGGCGTACGCGATCACCGCCTCCCAGGGCGTGGTGGCCTCGATCGCCACGATATCCGTGCGTGGCGTCATGACCTCGCGAACCGTCGTCTCGCCGAAGGCGAAGATGGAGCTGATCATCTCGCGCTCGCCCAACTCGATCTGGGCGCTCTCCGTCGTCTCCGCCACCATCGTGCGCAGCTCTTCGCTCTCCATCCGCGCAGCTTGCGGAGCGGGGGGCATGATCCGCTGGGTTACGCGGGAGAGCGCGGCGGCGAAGGCGATCAGCGGAGTGAGGAGAGCGCGCCACGCGGCCACCGGCGCGCTCGTCCGCGCCGCCCACGTACCGGCGCGCTCCATTCCGTATCCCTTGGGCGCCAGCTCGCCGACCACCACGACCAGGAACGCCGCCGCGAGGATCGCCAGGATCCACTGGAGGGGGCCCGCGGCCCCGCCCAGCCAATGCCGCACGAGCGCCCATATCAGCGCCGCCGTCCAGACCACACCGAGCAGGTGACCGAGCTCCAGCGCCCCCTGGAGGCGGTCCGGTCGATCCAGGAGCCTGGCCAGTCGAGAGCTGCCCGCGGGCGGCTCCAAGCCGTCCCGGTCGCTCGGCAACGTCAGCTGGAAGAACGCGCCTTCGCAGGCCGCAAAGAACGCGGCCACCGCCAGACCGGCCAGGATCCCCATGCCGATGAACAGGGTCTCGCTCACATGCCGCCTGCGGACCCATCGCGAGGGAAAACGCGATCCACCCATACCTCCTGGCAAGCTCGCATCGCGCGATCGGCCGCGTCGCTGTCATGATCGCGGCCCGCCAGGTGGAGCGCGCCATGCACGAACAGCCTCCACACCTCACGTCCGATCGGCTCCCCGCGCTCGCGGGCCTGCTCCCGCGCCCGGTCGAGTGAGACGTAGATGTCGCCCACCACGCCGTCGGTAGTCGCGGGGTCGTAGGGAAACGCGAGCACGTCCGTCGGTCCTGCCTTGCCCCGGAAGCGGCTGTTCAGATCGGCGATCTCGGCATCGCCCGCGAGGACGCAATGCACCTCCCCGCGATCGGCCAGGCCCTCCGCGCGCAACATCTCGCGCAGAACTGCGCCAGGAAACGGTTTCAGGTCAGGGGGTGGAGCGACCGATGGATGGAACCGTATCCGAAGCATCGTCGCTCCGCTCTGGCACGTGAAGCGAGAGGGTCGGGTAATCGATGCGATGGTGATGGATGCCGACGAGGACTCCGACCAGCCGCTCCTGAGCGACGGCGAGATCGTGGAACGTAAGGTCCGCCTCGTCGAATTGGCTCTCCTCGAGCTTCATCTCGACGATCCGTCGGACCAGCCGGCGCAGGACCTCCGGAGATGCGTCGCGCATGACGCGACTAGCCGCTTCTACCGAGTCGGCGAGCATGACGACCGCCGTCTCCTTGGAGCGCGGCCGCGGGCCAGGATAGACGAAGTCGGAAACGAGCGGCCTCTCCGCCGGCCCCTCCTCTTCCGCCTTATGCCAGAAGAACGACAACCGCGTGGTACCGTGATGCTCGCGGATGACGTCCACTACCACCTCGGGAAGCCCGGCGCGGCGCGCCATCTCGATGCCGTCTTCCACGTGCCGACTGATGATCCGCGCGCTCGCCTGAGGAGGCAACGCGTCGTGAGGGTTCGGTTCCTGACGCTGGTTCTCGGCGAAGAACTCCGGCCGGCGGAGCTTGCCGATGTCGTGATAGTACGCTCCCACGCGAGCCAGGAGAGAGTTCGCGCCGATCCCCTCCGCCGCCGCCTCGGCCAGGTTGCCGACGATGATCGAGTGGTGGTATGTGCCCGGGGCTTCGACGAGGAGCTGCTTGAGCAGCGGCCGGTTGAGGTCGGCCAGCTCGAGGAGGGTCAGATCGGTCGTGCGACCCGACGCCCACTCCAGGAAAGGCAGGAGTCCCATGGCCAGGAAGACGGCGACGGCGGCGCTCCCGAACCCCCAGCCGAGTGCCACCAACAGCTCCCGCCAGGTCCACAACTCGATCAGGGCGAGACCTCCCAGCGCCAGCATATTCGCGGCCGCGATGAACACCAGGCTCTCGTAGAAATGGGTACGCCGCCGGATGAGACGCACGCTCCAGGCGCCGACCAGACCGCTGGACAGACCGACCCACAGCAAGGGGAATCCCAGCTCCCCCTGTGCGAGAAGGTAGATCCCCAGGAACAACGTCATGGCCGCGCTCAGCCGCGCTCCCCAGAGCACGGCGGCGAGCACGGAAGCGAAGGCCAGTGGTACGGCATAGGAGGGCACGCCCTCGGTGCTGTCGGCGAAGGCGGCCAGCGCCGTCACGATCGACCACGTGATCGCGAGCACCGCGAGCGAACGGAAGTCCGCGAACGTCTCGCGGTGGTACAGGAACAGATAGAAACCGAACAGGCAGAGCAGGACGACGTTGAGGAAGAACGTCCCGAGCCCGACACGAGCGTCCGCCGGGGAGAATCCGGTCTGCGACTGCTCGAGCGCGGTGGCCAGGCTGGCGATCTTCTCCTCCTGCTGGGCCGTGACGCGAGTGTGAGCGGGGACGATCAGCTCTCCGCGGAGCACTTCGCCTTTCACGGCCTCTACCGAGGCGCGAGCTTCATCCCGCCGCAGCTCGGTGACTCCGGGACGCGCCTCCAGGTCGGGCGCCATGAGTGCGGGAAGGAGCAGCAGTGCCAGTTGCTGGTCCTCCGGCGCCAGGGACCTGGCGATGGCCGCGAGTCCTGGGATCTCCGCCCCCGCACGAATCGCCACCACCTCGCTCTTGGGAACGATCTCTTCCTCATCCGTCCCGCGCTGGACCGTGATGCGGGTAGCCGACAGAGGGGTCAGTTCGCGCGGGTCCAGGAAGTGGGTGCGCTCGTAGATACCGGGGATCGCGTTCCTCGCGACGGAAGCCAGCGCCTCGCGCGTTTCCCGCCTCGCGAGCCGATCCAGATCGGCGGGACCCAGGCCGATCCTCAGCCCGTCCGCTCGATCGAGGGTGGCCAGGTTCGTGGGCTCGTCCTCCGCGATCCGTTCGGCAACTGCGAGATAACGCTCGACGCGCGCCAGCGCCGAATCGCCCGCCGTCGGATCCGTGCGATACACGGGCGGAACGGAGAGGGCCGCGATCTCCCGCTGACGCGCCAGCTCATCGTCGCTTCGAAGGACAGGGAAATCGATCGGGGCGATGACGTCCTCGGGCCACACTACACCCTGTCGGATGCGCGGCACTTCGTCCGCGCCGCGTGGCGGAAACAACGTCAGGGTGAGGAGCGCGAGCCCGGCCGCCAAAGCGATGCGCAACAGGAGGTCGCGAGGCGAGGTCGGATCACCCGACGGGCGCCATGCCGCGACCGCCGCGCGCGCTCTACGCGACAGGCTCCCGCGTCCTTCAGGATGCGGCATCCTATTCCCCTCCGGCGTGGGAGTCCGAGCCGGGCGCGCCCGTCGAGTATGCATCGATGATTCGCTGGACGAGGGCATGACGGACGACGTCCCGCGTGCTGAGGTAGGCGAAGGCGATGCCCTCGATCCCCCGCAGGATACGCTCGATCTGAAGGAGGCCGGATTCCTCGCGCGGTGGCAAGTCGATCTGGGTCTTATCCCCGGTCACGACGGCCCGGGAGTTCAGGCCTAGTCGCGTCAGGAACATCTTCATCTGGTTGGTCGTTGTGTTCTGCGCCTCGTCGAGGATCACGAACGCATCCGCCAGGGTGCGTCCTCTCATGTACGCGAGCGGCGCGATCTCGATCACGTGGGACTCGATCAGCTTGCGCACCTTGTCGGCCGGCAGCATGTCCTCGAGCGCGTCGTAGAGCGGCCGCAGGTACGGGTCGACCTTCTCCTGCAGATCGCCGGGGAGGAATCCCAGCGTCTCCCCGGCCTCGACCGCCGGACGCGCCAATACAATCCGGCGCACCGTCTTCTTGTGCAGCGCGTCGATCGCCATCGCCACAGCGAGGTACGTCTTTCCCGTTCCCGCCGGTCCGATCCCGACAACGATGTCGTGGCGGGTCATGGCGCGGAGGTATTCCTCCTGACCGCTGGTCTTGGGCTTGATGATCTTCTGCGTGCCGCGAATGACGACTTTGCCGGCCTCCAGCCGCGCGAGCGATTCCGCCGGACCGCTCTCCAGCTCGGACCAGTAGCGCCGGATGTCGGAGACGTCGAACCCCGAGCCCGTCTGGATCAACTCGATGAGATGCTCCAGCAGCGCGGCTGCCCGGTCCACGGGCTCCGCGTCACCCGACAGTCGCAGCTCTCCGCCGCGCACGATCAGTCGCGCGCCGCTCAGCTTCTCGACCAGCTTGAGGTTCTGGTCCTGCGTCCCGAAGAGGGTCAGTTGATCGATGCCGGCGAGAGGAATGGAACGGCGGATGGCAGACGTGTCGGTGGGGGGCATGAGGGTGATCGAGTTTAGCCCCGCGCGCTTCGGGGCGTCAAGCCGGACCGGATGGAGGGATCACGCGCAGGTGGAGCTCGGAGAGCTCGTCTTCCGAAACCGGCGAAGGCGCGCCTTCCAGAAGGGCACTCGCGCTCGTCGTCTTCGGGAAGGCGATAACCTCGCGAAGGCTGGAGGCACCGGCGAAGAGCATCGCGATGCGGTCCAAGCCCACCGCGATTCCTCCATGCGGTGGCGCGCCGTACTCCAGCGCCTCGAGTAGGAACCCGAACTTCACCTTCGCCTCCTCCGCTCCGATGCCGAGCAGCTCGAACACACGTTCCTGGACTTCACGCTCGTGGATCCGGATCGATCCGCTACCAAGCTCGTAGCCGTTCAGCACCAGGTCGTACGCCTGTGCAGAGATCGCGAGCGGATCCCCCGCGAGCGCCTCCATGCCTCCTGTCGGTGCGGTGAACGGATGGTGACTGGGAGCGACGCGCCCGGCCTCCGCCGCTTCGAAAAGCGGAAAATCGACGATCCACGCGAGCCGCCAGTCGTCCGCATCCCGGATCCAGCCGCGCTCGCGCGCCAACTGAGAGCGCAGCGCTCCGAGCACCGTACGGGCGGGGTGCGGACGATCCGCCACGACGAGCAGGAGATCGCCCGGCGCGGCGCCGGCGCGCTCGCCGGCGAGCGACCAGCGCTCCGGGCCCACGAACTTGTCGATCGAAGAAGACCACCCTTCCGCCCCACGCCGCGCCCACACGAGACCGGCTGCTCCCGCGGCGCGGGCGCTCTCCGTCCAGCGATCGATCACGCTGCGGCTCGCTTCCGCACCGCCGGGCACACGCAACGCAACCAGCAGACCCCCGGATCCGATCACGGAATCGAAGATCCGGAAACCACTGCCCTCGAACGCGGAGGTGATCTCGACGAGCTCGTTCGGGATGCGGAGGTCGGGCTTGTCCGTCCCGAACCTGCGCAGCGATTCTGCGTGGGTAAGCCGGGGAATCTCTCCGAGTGTGACTCCGAGACAACTCGAGAACAGGTGCCGGAACAGGCCGTCCACCGTCTCCAGCACGTCATCCTGCCCGACGAACGACATCTCGACGTCGATTTGCGTGAACTCGGGCTGCCGGTCGGCGCGCAGATCCTCGTCGCGGAAGCAGCGCGCGATCTGGAAGTAGCGGTCATACCCGGCCACCATCAGCATCTGCTTGTACAGCTGTGGCGACTGCGGAAGCGCGTAGAAGTTCCCCGGATGGACGCGGCTCGGGACGAGATAGTCGCGCGCGCCTTCCGGTGTGCGCCGAGTCAGCATCGGCGTCTCGATCTCCCAGAAGCCCCTCCCGTCGAACCAGCGGCGAGTCTCGAACGCAATCTTGTGCCGCATGCCGAGGGAGCCGGTGAGACCCGGTCGTCGTAGCTCGAGGAAGCGCCAGCGGAGTCGGATATCCTCCGCTACCTCGCCGCTGTCCTTCTCAGCGTCGACAGGAATCGGAGGCGTGGCTGTCTCGGACAGGAGCCGACAATCCGAAACGCGGACTTCGATGCCGCCGCTCGGCAAGTCCGGGTTCGCGCTGGCTTCCGGCCGGCGCGCGACCGCGCCTTCGACCTGCACTACATCGCCCGCGCGAATCTTCTCCGCAACCGCGAACGAGCTCGCCGCCAGGGTCTCGGGGTTGGCAACGCACTGCACGAGCCCATAGCGGTCGCGGAGATCGAAGAACACGAGCCCGCCGTGATCGCGACGCCGATGGATCCAGCCGCAGAGCATGACCGTCCGCCCGGCATCCTCGATCCTCAACGCGCCGGCGGCTCCGCTCCGTAGCGTGGTTGCCAGCGGATCTCTCATAGTCGACGCTCCGGCGTGATCGCCGCCACGATTGTCCACGCTTTCCAGAAGCCCATTCCTGCCGCGGCGCCGAGGCCGTCGGCGATCCAGTCGCCCAGGCTCGCGTCGCGTCCTATCTGTCCCTGCACGAGCTCCATCACGGCGCCGAACAGCAGCGCTGTCGCCATCGTCCGCTCCACCACCGCTGCTTGAGAGCTCCCGTGCCGCCCCCAGGCGCGCGCCGTGACAAACGCCAGGACGCCGTACACCGCCGCGTGCCCGAGCTTGTCCGCGTCGGGGACCGAGGGCTGGACGCCGGCGATCGGAAAGGTCGACAGGATCACGGTCAGGGCCATCCACGCGGCCACCGCGAGCCAGGCGCGGGAGGGTGAACCGGGCGCCAGTATAGTCGGCATCAGTCGCTCAGAACAGCCGCTCCGACCGGGCCTGGAGCACCTGCCGGCTCGGGATCCCCACCGCTCGCTGGTCCGGGCTCATGAGGATCAGGGTCGACTCCAGGACCTGCTCCTGCTCGTGCAGATCGAAGACCCGATCGGCGGGATCGAACAGGTAATGCCCGCTCACCCGCCCGCTGCCTTCGACCTCCACCCGAGACCCTTCGATGACGCCCGAACCGGTCACCGAGATCGTCCCCGAATACTCGATCGGAACCACCGGCCGCCCCGCAAGGGCACTCGTGTCGGAAATGGTGTAGCGGAGCACCGTCGTCACCTGCGCGGTCACGCCCTGGAGCACTTCGGTGACCAGCAGCGTATCCGTCCACATGGCTCCGGGCGTCGCCGACCGCTCGGGAAGGCGCGGCAGAAACGCGGCTGCGGCGCGCTCCACGTACTGCCCCCCGATTCCCGGCGACACCACGCCGGACGCGAGCGCGTCCAGCACTTCCCCCTGCGGCGTGGTAGCCAGCGTCACGACCGCCCCCCGTAATCCCTCCGCCCGCGGTGTCGGGAACGCGCCCTCGATCCGCAGGTTCAGCTCCTCGTAGCCGAGGCGCCACAGGAGCCGCGGGCCGGGATTCATGAGCGTCAGGCGCACGATGCCGTCCGCGCGCAGCGTATAGAAGTTCTCGCTTTCGAGGATCTGCTGTGAGACGGTGAGCTGATTCCGCGTCCGGTAGCGGAAAGCTTCCCCCTGTGTCGGCGCGTAGCTGAGGGATTGTCCGTCGGTCGGCGGCGCCGCGGCCAGTAGCGCGAGCGCCGCCGCGACTCCGATCAGCCGCAGTCGGATCCGCAGCTCGATAGCACGCGATCGACGTACCGGTTCCGCGGCGGCACTCCGTCCGCCAGCTCGCGCTTCAGACGCGCGCGCCCCATGTGGTATGACATGAGACCCAGGCTCCGGTCGCCGAAGAATTCGACCTCCCGCTTCAGATGCCGCAAGCCGAGACGCACGTTGAGCTCCGGATCGTGCAACGCGCCCGGAGTGACCCGCGCGTCGTAGGCCCGCGCCGTGGATGGCTTGATCTGCATCAAGCCGCGCTCCCCCTGGCGACCGACGGCGGCCGGATCGAAACCGCTCTCCGTGGCGATCATCCCGAACGCCATTCCCGGCTCGACGTCCGCGAGCCGCGCCTCTTTGTAGATCAGCGCAGCCAGATCGTCACCGATTCCGAATCGGCGAGCCAGCCGCTCGGCGTGAGGGTGAAGGACGACCCGTTCCGCGCGCTCCAACGGCCGCGGCTCTACCGCGATCGATCGATCCGCCCGCGCCTCTGCGCCCGCTGCGAGCGCGATCGCGCCATACCCCAGCGCCACGATCAAGGCCCCACAAGGTAATCGATTCCCATCTACCCAATGTTTGCCGAACACCCGCATCCCCTCCCCTCATCCCCTCATCATAGGCAAAAAAATGATCGGACCGCGTCCGATCTTCGCATCGTGGATGAGTGATACACCCGGCAAAGTCCGAAGTTCGTTCTCGCTTGACCGACTTCGGCGCCGCCGATACATTTTTTCGTTGTCTCGGGCGGGAATAGCTCAGTTGGTAGAGCGCAACCTTGCCAAGGTTGAGGTCGCGGGTTCGAGCCCCGTTTCCCGCTCCAATCGCCTCCGAGTGTACGCCGTCGAACAACAGGCCCTTCCAGGTGGAAGGGCCTTCGTCTTGATCGCGGGCATCGAGGCGGCGTAGCCAAGTGGTAAGGCAGGGGTCTGCAAAACCCCCATTCGGCGGTTCGAATCCGCCCGCCGCCTCCACCTCGATCCGAGCGTGGCCTCGTCCTATCCCTCACCGACAAACAGATCCGTGGCGAGCGCGGACTCGGGGTCGACCCGGTAGTGTTCGAAGTCGCGGATTCCCTCCTCTGCCAGCACTTCCTCGTCGAGCACCAGGCGTCCCGTGAAGGACCGGCTGTCGCGCGTCACGATCGCGTGGGCGGCATCGGACACGATCTCCGGCGACCGGCAGCTCTCGGGCCGCACGAGGCCGCCGAGCATCGAAAGCGCCGCCGTGGCGATGACCGTGCGCGGCCAGAGCGCGTTGAAAGCGACGCCATCCGGCGCGAATTCGGCGGCCATCCCCAGCACGAGCAGGCTCATGCCGTACTTCGACAGCGTGTACGCTCCGTGCGGGGCGAGCCATCGGGGATCGAGGGAGATCGGAGGACTGAGCGTGAGGACATGGGGGTTGGCGGCGCGCCTCAGGTGCGGCAGGCACGCGCGCGAGCACACGAAGGTCGCGCGCGCGTTCACGCCCCACATCAGATCGAAACGCTCGACCGGTGTCTCCAGGGTCCCCGTCAGCCGGATCGCGCCCGCGTTGTTCACCAGGACGTCGACGGCGCCGAACGTCTCGACCACTCGCGCCACGGCGGCCTCGACCCGGCCCGCGTCCCGTACGTCGACGGCGATCGGGAGCGCGATGCCTCCCGCGGCCTCGACCTCGGCGGCCACCGAATGGATCGTCCCGGGGAGCTTCGGATGCGGCTCGTGGGTCTTGGCGAGGATCGCGACGTTCGCGCCGTCCCGCGCCGCCCGCAGCGCGATCGCGCGACCGATCCCGCGGCTCGCGCCGGTCACCACGACAGTCCTGCCCGCCAGGCTCCTGGACTCCGGAGCGTTCAGGAGCGGAGTGCCGCGCCGGGGCTCAGGCCGGAACCAGGAGCGCGGTCGCGTACATAAGCGCGAGCCCCGCCGCGGCGCCGGCCAGCACCTCCCCGCGCCAGGGGTCGGCGGCAGCTCCCGCGCGGCCGACGACCAGGAGCCGCCCGACCTCGATCACGACCTGTGCGATCGCCCCGGTCCCGACGGCGAGGAAGATCGCGGCCCACAGCGGATCGAACACGAAGCCGCCGATCCAGCAGCCCAGGATCGCGGGCCCCCCGGCGAGCAGCGCGTAGCCCAGAAAGTGGCGCAAGCCGGGCTTCGCTCTCAGCAGTGGCGCCGCGATTCCAATGCCCTCGGTGATGTTGTGAAGGGTGAATCCGACGACGAGGAAGGTCCCCAGTCCCACCGCCCCGGTCGCTAGCGCGGAACCGATCGCGAGCCCCTCGCCCAGGTTGTGGAGCCCGATACCGAGCGCGATGAAGAACGCGATCTCGAGCGGCCCCATCTCCCCACGCCGCCGCCGCCGGCCCGAGAAGGCGAGCAGACCCCCGAGGGTAGCGAGCGCGACGATCCATACGAGCTCGGGCGCGTGGAAGCCGTCCGCGGCCTCCCCCGCGAGCTCGAGCGCCTCGCCGAGCGTGTCGACCGCCAGAAACACGAGCAGTCCGACGGTCAGCGCGAGCAGAAAGTCGATGCCGCGACGCCCCAGCCGCGCGAGCGCCGGATAGGTCGCGAGACCCAGCGCGACGGGCACCACGCCCACATAGAGGCCGAGGAGGGCGAGTCGCAGGAACCATGCACCGCTCGCCTGCGGGGTCTCGGTGGCGACCGCGATCTCCGCTTCGAACGCCACTCCGTTCCGTGAGACGAGCTTGACCAGATGGGCCTCGCCCTCGACCCACGGGTAGGGAATCTCGATCGTCGCGCCACGCAAACGCCCGATCGTGGGGCCAGGCTCGATCGTGAACGACCACACCGCGTCATCCACGATCGCCTGATGAATCGTCACCGGGTCCACTCCGCCGTTTACGACGTGCAGCCGCACGGCACCCGGACGCGGGAGCTCGATCCGCTCGAAAGTCAGCTCCTCGATCGGTGGCGCGCTTCGCTCGAGCCCGACGCCGCGCGCCAGCAGAAATGCCAGCAATCCGACGAGGACGGCGGCAACGGCCAGGCCGATCGCGAGACCGGCGTTACCCTTCGGAGACATCGAAGAACCCCATCCAGCCGAGCTCGGCGAACTCGCTCTGATGGGCGTGGAACATGATCCGGCCGGGATGGCGGAATTCCAGCTCGAGGATGTGCCGTTCGCCCTGGCAGAACATGATCGTGTCGGTGAACTCGTCGGGCTCGAGCCGGGTCCCGGTGCGATACACGTCGAAGAAGTTCGCGTGCATGTGGAGCGAGTTGATGAGGTCGAACTCCAGCGTGTTCACGACGAACAGTCGGACCTTCTCCCCTACCTTTGCATGCAGCGGATGGCGCATGTAGTGGAAGGCGACCGTGTTCACGGCGTAGAACTCGTTCGAGCCGTCGAAGTCCGTGTCGAACCCGTTCATCACCATGACGAACTCGCGCGCCGGCGGACGGCCCCCAGGCGGGTCGATGATGAACGCCCCATACAGGCCCTTGTGGATGTGGCGTCGGAGCGGCGTCGTGTGGCAGTGGTAGAGATGCAGGCCGAACGGCTCGGCGTCGAACTCGTACACGAATGTCTGCCCGGGATCGACCACCTCGAAGACGCCGTCCATGTTCGCCGGATGGAAGCCGTGAAAGTGAATCGTGTGCGGATGGCTGCCCGCGTTCTGGAACCGCACGCGGATGCGGTCGCCCTCCGTGCAGCGGATCGTGGGACCCGGCACACCGCCGTTATAGGTCCATGCCGGAAACCAGACGCCGGGGGCGATCTCGATCTCGCGGTCGACTGCGACCATGTGGTACTGACGAAGGGTGCGGCCGTCCGGGAGGGTCGAGACGACGCCGGTGTCGAACCGGGTGGCAAAGGCGGTCGGGTCGAATCCGCCGGGCTGGATGTCCCGCACCGGACCGCTGCCGCCGGCACCGTGGATGTGCGGCACCTCCACGCGGGGGCGGAGCGCCGGGGACGTCTGCGAGCCGATTCCGAGGGCGGCGCCCCCCAGGGCGGCTGCTCCGAGCGCCGCGCCTCCGCGCAGGATCGTCCGACGGCTGATCCCCCCTGTGGGGGGCTCGGTCGGGGTCTCGGCCTGCAGGGCGGGAACCGGCGTGGGATCGGAATCGGGGCGCATAATTAGTCTAGACTAAACTTCGCCCGTACCCCGGGTCGTGTCAAGCCCCGGCCGCGGTCTCTTCCGCCAGCTCGCGCGCCAGACGGTCCAGACGGCTGGCAGCCCCGGGGTCATCCACCCCGGCACGGGCGGCCGCGATCCGTCCCAGGATCGCCCCCCGGGCGGGCGGCGGAGGGGAGGACGCTTCCAGCGAAGGCCGGATCGTCCCGTCCCGCGGGGTCGTCGCGCGCTCGAAGTCGGCCCGCGCCTCCTGCCCCTCGAGCTCCAGCGCGAGATCCAGCGCTTCGGCCGGCGAGTGGTCGCCGACCCCCGCCTCCTCCGCCGCCGCCCGCGCCCTGGTCCAGCGCTTCTCCAGTCGTTCCACCGGCAGGTCGTCGTCCGCGAAATGCCAGCCAGCGGCCCGCAACCGCCGGACCACGTCTAGGCGGTCGACGCGAGCCTGAGCGGTGGTCGCGAGCGCGCGCCACAGCGCCGCCAGCTCCGGTCGGTCCGCGTGCTGGCGGGCGAATGCGTCGTAGGTAGAGCTCGCCGCGCGGTCGATCCGTGCCAGCGTCTCGAGGGCGCGGGTCGCTCCGAGCACTGGGTCGACATGGATGAACGCCCGTTCGACGTTCGGCAACCGCTCGATCGCCGCCCGCACGTTCCCGCCGACATCGTGGGACTGGCGGGTGGAGAGCTCCTGATCGACCTCGACGTGAACCTCGGCATGGATCCTGTGACCCACGTAGTGCGCCCGGACGTCGTGGACTCCCCGAACGCCCCGCGTGTCGAGCGTCAACGCCCGGATCCGGTCGACCAGCTCCTGGCCGGGGCTCTTGCCCATCAGGTAGTCGATGTTCTGGCGGCCGAAGCGGTAGCCGCCCCACACGATCCAGATCCCGACCGCGATCCCCGCGAGCGGATCCACGACCTGGATCCCCACCGCGGCGGCCGAGACGCCGGCCAGCGCGGCCAAGGAGGTCCAGATGTCGTTCTCGCATTCGACGGCGTTGGCGAGAATCGCGGGACTCTCGAGCTGTTCGCCACGCCGGCGGAGGTAGCGGGCCAGAAGGAGGTTTCCCGCCATCGAAAACCCCAGTGCGCCGATCGCCCAGCCGGCGAACTCGATCGGTCGCGGTCCGGCGATCAGCCGCTCGACCGCCGCGCGGCCGATCTCGAAGCCCAGGATGGCGGTGAAGATCGCGACGCCGAGCGCGGCGATCGTCTCCGCCCGCTGGTGCCCGAACGGGTGGTCCAGATCAGGCTCACGATGCGCGACCCGGACGGAGTACCAGATCGCGATCGAAGCGACGACGTCGACGAGAGAGTTGAAAGCGTCGGACAGGAGCGCGATCGACCCGCTCGCGACTCCGACCGCACCCTTCACCGCGAACAGGAGCGAGTTCCCCGCGATCCCGGTGAGCGTGGCGCGGCGGGCGCCCTGGCGTCGCTCGGCCGCAGTCATTCGATGCGCTGCACGGGTCGGGTCATCGGGAGGTCGCACTCGGGCGGGATCCGCGGCTCGATCTGTATCGTCGTGTGCTCGATCCCGAATCGGTCGCGCAGGATACGGTTGACCCGCGCGAGCAGCATCTCGCGCGGCTCGCCGTGCGCGCACGTGACGTGCATGGACAGAGCCGAGTAGCCGGAGGTGATCGTCCACACGTGCAGGTCGTGGACGCCATCCACGCCTTCCACCTCCAGCACTCCTCGGATCAGCGCGCTCACGTCCAGATCGCTCGGTGCTCCCTCCAGGAGCACGTGCACCGCCTCGCGGACGAGGCGCCACGAGGAGACGACGATCAGGGCGCCGATCGCGAGCGTGGCGACCAGGTCCGCCCCCGTCCACCCGGTCGCCCAGATCACCGCTCCCGCGCCCAGCGCGCCGAGCGAGCCCAGCAGGTCGCCCGCGACGTGAAGCCAGGCGCCGTGCAGGTTCAGGCTCCGTCCCTCGTACTCGTCGCTACGCGCGCGCAGGACGAGCAGCGCGATCCCGTTGACGACGAGACCCCCGGCCGCGATTCCAATCATGGGGCCGGCGAGGACGTCGGTCGGATCTCCGAACCGCTCGATCGCCTCCCACACGAGCCACACGACGACGACCCAGAGGAAGAGACCGTTGACGAGCGCGGCCAGGATCTCTACCCGGGCGAGGGCCCATGTATGCCGCGTGGTGGGCGGCAGTCCGGACATCCAGAGCGCGCCGAGCGCGAGCAGGAGCGAGCCGGTGTCGGTCAGCATGTGGCCGGCGTCGGCGAGGAGCGCGAGGCTTCCCGTCCAGAGACCGCCCACGACCTCGGCGACCATGTACGCGCAGGTGAGTCCCAGCACGATGCCGAGCCGCCGCCGGTCCGTCGCCCGGTCGACGCGGGGGCTCGGATGCGGGTGCGCGTGCGCCATGTGTCCGGAGTCTACGTTGCGCGCGACGGAGCGCACAAGCGACCCGCCGCTCTAAACCGCGCTC
>JAICNR010000026.1 GCA_025931135.1 Gemmatimonadota bacterium
CGGCCGCGGAAGTTCAGGAAGAGGCTTCCCTCCGATGCGGCGCCCTTGAGCGCAGCGCGCTCGCCTTCGATGTACGCGGCCGCGGCCGCGACCGCGCGGGCGCCGACCGGCACCACGCGCGCTCGCTCGCCCTTGGGCCCCACCGCGACCGCGCCCCGACCTCCGCCCCGGCGGCGTACCCGTCGCTCGAGCGGCACGAGACGCACGACCCGCTCTCGCCAGGCGCACTCCTCGAGCTGCACCGCGATCAACTCCGAGATCCTGACGCCGGTCGAGTAGAGGAACTCGATCATCGCGCGGTCGCGCTGCGGATAGCGGTGCGCGCGCCCCGCCGCCTCGATCACGCGCTCCACTTCCTCGACGCTCAGAACCCC
This sequence comes from Gemmatimonadota bacterium, assembly GCA_025931135.1. Taxonomy (GTDB): domain Bacteria; phylum Gemmatimonadota; class Gemmatimonadetes; order JACCXV01; family JAHWKZ01; genus JAICNR01. Next base: position 375 of record JAICNR010000026.1, read on the forward strand.
GGGGAGGCGACGGCCCAGCCGCGGGCCTTCCAGCGTTTCGGTGGGGTCGGCGTCGAGATCGCCATCGGCGACCCTCCAGCGGAACCAGCCGCGCAGCGACGCGAGCTTCCGCGCCGAGGTCGACGCCGTGCGCCCCCGCCGGTCCAGGTCCCCCAGCCAGGCGCGCACGGTGGCGCGGGCGTCGGGCTCCATTCCCCGCTCGGCCGCGAACGCGTGATAACCTTTCACGTCCGACGTGTACGCGGCGATGGAGTTCCGCGAGAGCCCGCGCTCGAGCAGGAGATGCTCGGACCAGCGCTCGACCGGATCCCTCAGCGCGCGCCCCGCTCGGGGGCATCCCCCTGGAGGAAAGGGTTCGTCCGCCGCTCGCGGCCGATCGTCGACGCGCCCATGTGACCGGCGAGGATCCGCGTGTCGTCCGGCAGGACGAGGAGCTTCCCGCGAATCCCGCTCAGGAGGGTTTCCAGCGAGCCGCCAGGGAAGTCCGTGCGTCCGATCGATCCCTGGAACAGGGCGTCGCCGGTGAACACGACGCCTTCCTCCGGCAGATGGAAGCACACGCTCCCCGGTGCGTGGCCGGGTGTGTGGTAGACCCGCACCTCGCGCCCGAGAACCTCCAGGCGCTCCTCGTCGTGGACCGGCGTATACGGCACCGGCGCGGTGATCGGGATTCCCGCCAGGGCCGAGAGATTCTCCTCGGCGGAATGGAGCATCGGTTCCGCGTCGGGATGCAGGTAGACCGGCGCCCCGGTCGCCGCCGCGATCTCGGGTAGGGCCGCGATATGGTCCGCGTGCGCGTGGGTCTGGAGGATCGCGCGAAGGGTCACCCCCAGCGACTCGATCTCCTTGAGGAGCCTCTCGGGCTCCGCGCCCGCGTCGACCAGGAACGCCTCACCTGTCCCCTCGTCCCACGCCAGCCAGGCGTTCGCCTGGTAGGGTCCTACGGGATGGCGCCGGATCGTCAGCAATCGGGGCGCGGCGAGTTGGATGTCGGTGGCATCGGGGAACGAGGAATATAGTCACCTGGATCGACGCGCCGAGATGGCCGCGGGGTCGACGGTGAATGATCTTCGGCTCGCAGTCGAACCGACCCCTGTGGCTCCGTCGGATGGAGGTTTCGCCATGATCCCCGTTTCGCTCCTCTGTCGCCCCCGGTTCGCCCTCGTCGTGCTCGCCCTCGTGATTCCCGGACCTTCGACCTCGCAGACAACCACCGTCCGCGACGCACCCCGCGCCAACGTCAGGGAACCGGTGGCCGCCGATTCCGTCGAGATCCGAGAATGGGCGGTGCCGTGGCAGAGCACCCGGCCGCGCGATCCGATCGTCGATCCCCTGGGGCGAGTATGGTTCGTCGGCCAGCGCGGGAACTACCTCGCCGCCCTCGACCCGGAGACCGGCGAGTTCGGACGCAAGGACCTCCCGACCGGAGCCCTCCCGCACAACGTGATCGTCGGACCCGATGGCGGGCTGTGGTATGCCGGAAACGGTGACGCTCACATCGGCCGCGTGGACTCCGCCAGCGGGGAGATTACCCGCTTCGACGTTCCGGTTTCCGATCCGCACACACTGTTCTTCGCTCCCGGAGGCGCGCTCTGGTTCACCGCGCAAGGCGCGAACCGGATCGGGCGGCTCGATCCCGCCACGGGAGAGGTGGACCTGATCCAGCCCTCCGTTGCGGATGCGAGGCCGTACGGAATCGTGGTGGACGCGAACGGGCGGCCTTGGATCGCGCTCTTCGGCACGAATCGGATTGCGACCGCCGACCCCACTACCATGGAGCTCGTCGAGCACGAGCTCCCCTGGACGGACGCACGTGCCCGCCGGCTGGGCGTGACGTCGGACGGGTCGGTCTGGTACGTGGATTACGCCCGCGGCACCCTCGGACGCCTCACCCCGGACACCGGAGTCGCCGTCGAATGGAGCGCGCCGGGGGGGCGTGGCTCGCGACCTTACGCGATGGCGGTCGACGACCGGGACCGGATCTGGTTCGTCGAGACCGGGGCGGACCCGAACCGTCTGGTGGGATTCGACCCCGCGTCGGAGGAGTTCTTCGGCGTGACCGCGATCCCGAGCGGCGGAGGAACCGTGCGCCACATGGTCTTCCATGCCGCCACGGGGTCGCTCTGGTTCGGCACGGACGCGAACACGATCGGACGCGCCCGGATCGGACCGTGAAGCGAGCGGCGGCCGCGGTCGGGCTCGGGCTGTCGTTCGCGGCACCGCTGGCGGCCTTCCGCGGCGCCTCGTACCCCGATGCTCCGCCCCCGGGGATGACGGGCGGGTTCGGCGAGCCGACCTGCGTGATGTGCCATTTCGCGCCGAGCGAGCCCGACGTCGCGGGCACCCTGATCGTGCGCGGAATCCCCACGTCGTATTCGTTCGGTGTGGAGTACGAGGTCTCGATCGAGCTCGAGCGACCCGGCCTCGAGCGGGCTGGCTTCGAGCTGGCCGCGCGGTTCGCGGACGGGTGCGAGTCCGGCGGTCAGGCGGGCGACCTCGCGGCGCCGGACCCCGGCGCGGCCGTCACCGAGGCGGCCGGAATCCAGTACGCGCATCACACGGAGCCGGGATCGCACCCGCCGGTCCCGGGCCGGACTCGCTGGACGGTGCGCTGGACGGCGCCGGCTCGCGGGTCCGGCACCGTCGCATTCCACGTCGCGGGGAACGCCGCGAACGGAGACGAGAGCCCGTTGGGCGACCACGTCTACGCGTTCGTGGCGAGGACTGCGCCCGACTCGCCCGGCCGCTGTTAGGGAGCGGCGGGGGCCGCCCGGCGGTCGACGGCGCGGCGCGCGGCCGCGGCGACCACCGGATCGGCGTCCGCAGCGGCCGCTTCGAGCGCGGAGTCGGAGCCCAGCCCGGTGTTGCCCGCCACGATCGCCGCGTTCCGAACGAGCCCGCGCCGCCGCGCGCGCTCGACCGCCGAGTCTCCGAAGCGCGTCACGAACTCCTCTTCGGTCAGGCTCAGCAGATCGTCCAGCGACGCGGGCCAGGCCTTCCCGCGGGGGGCGAGCCGAGACTCGGTCGTTTCCGCCGCCGAGCGGTTCCACGGGCAGACGTCCTGGCACACGTCGCAGCCGAACAGCCACTCCCCCATCGCTCCCTCCTCCTCGGGAGCGAGCTCGCCCCGGTGCTCGATCGTCCAGTAGGAGATACAGCGCCGGGCGTCGAGGACACGCGGCTCGACGATCGCTCCCGTCGGGCACGCCTCGATGCACCGCGTGCAGCTGCCGCAGTGGTCCGTCCCCCGCTCGTCCGGCTCCAGCTCCGCCCGGACGAGGAGCTCGCCCAGGAACAGGTACGATCCCAGCCGCTTGTTCAGGACGAGCGTGTTCTTCCCCCGCCACCCGAGCCCGGCCCGCTCGGCCCAGTAGCGGTCGAGCACGGGGGCGGAATCCGTGAACGCGCGGCCCTCGAAGGTCGGATCGATCGCCCGTCCGCGCGCCAGGAGCTCCCCCAGCTTGTCCTTGAGGACCCGGTGGTAGTCCTCCCCCCAGGCGTACGACGCGACGCGGGTCCCCGCCGGCTGCGGCGCGCGGGTGGCGGGCTGGCGGTAGACCAGCCCGACCGAGACGACCGAGCGGCAGCCTTCGACCAGGAGCCGCGGGTCCACGCGTTTCTCGAACCAGCCCTCCATCCAGTGCATTGAAGCGTGCCGTCCGGCGGCGAGCCACTCCGCCAGCCGATCCGCTTCGTCCACGCGTTCCGCCCGAGCGACGCCGACGAGCTCGAACCCCAGGTCGCGCGCTTCGGCCTTGATCCGCTGCGACAGCTCCGCCGGCGTCACGCCGCATCCTCCGAAGGGTTCCTCGCGATCGCCTCCTTCACCCGCGCGGCGAGAGCGGTCGAGAAGCCCGGCACGCGGGCGATCTCGTCGACCGACGTGTCGCGGATACGGTCGACCGAGCGGAAGTGGTGGAGGAGCGCGGCGCGTCGTTTGGGACCGATCCCCGGCACCTGGTCGAGCTCCGAGGCGATCGTTCGCTTGGAGCGCAGCGAGCGGTGGTACGTCACCGCGAAACGGTGCGCCTCGTTCCGGATGTGCTGTACGAGCTGAAGGGCGCGCGAGCGACGCGGGAGCCAGAGCGGGTCGCGCCGGCCGGGCAGCCAGATCTCCTCTTCGCGCTTCGCCAGGCCCAGCGTGTCGATCTCCTCCAGCGCGCCCAGCTCGCCGAGAACGGCACACGCGGCGCCGAGTTGCCCCTTTCCTCCGTCGATCACGAGCAGGTCCGGAAGCTCCTCGCCGTGATCGAGCAGTCCCCTGAAGTACCGTTCTGTGACCTCGGCCATCATCGCGAAATCGTCCTGGCCCTCGACGTACTTGATCTTGAAGCGTCGATACCCGGCCTTGCGAGGAACGCCGTTCTCGAAGGTCACGACGGAGCCGACCGAATCGCGGCCCTGAATCGTGGAGATGTCGATGCATGCAATCCGTCGCGGGATCCGCGCGAGCCCGAGGGTGGATTGAAGCTCCAGCACATCCTCGCGGGCGCGACGGGTCTCCTGACTCGCCGCCAGGAGGCGCTCCTCGAGAAGCAGGCTCGCGTTCCGATTCGCGAGCCGGACCTGACGCGCCTTCTCCCCGCGCGCGGGCACGCGCAGCCGGACCGCGCGACCGGACCGCTGACGAACCAGCTCCTCCACCAACGGCCGATCCTCGAAATCGAACGGCAGGAGAACTTCGGACGGAAACTCCTCGCGTCGCAGGTAATAGCGGGTCAGGAACAGCGAGAGGATCGCGCCCTCGTCGGCGCCCTCGACGTTTCCCAGGAGGTGATGCTCCTTTCCGAGCATCCGTCCGTCCCGCACGTCGAGGATCAGGCCGCAAGCGTCGTCGCCCACGCGGGCCAACCCGATCACGTCCCTGTCCTCCCCGCCGAGGCTGGACACCCGCTGCCCCGCGCGGATCTCCTCGAGCTGATCGATCTGCCGCTTGTATCCGGCTGCGCGCTCGAACTGGAGTCGCTCCGAGGAGCGCCGCATGCGCTCCTCCAGCGCGCGCTCCGCCGCTCGCGTGTCGCCCTCGAGGAACCGCACGACCTCGCCGATCATCGCCCGGTACTGTTCCCGCGACACGAATTCCACGCATGGCGCCTCACAGCGGTCGATGTGGTAGTCGAGACACGGTCGGGAGGGCGCTTCGTCGAGGAGTCGATACCGGCACGAACGGACCGGGAACAGGTCCTTCACCAGGGCGAGATTCCGGCGCAGGAGCTTGACCTGCGTGAACGGGCCGAAGTAGCGCGCGCCGTCGTCGACGACCCGGCGGGTTACGTACACGCGCGGAAAGTCCTCGTTCAGGGTGACCTTGATGTAGGGGTACGACTTGTCGTCCCGCAGAACGATGTTGAAGCGCGGGTCGTGCTCCTTGATGAGGTTCGACTCGAGGAGGAGCGCCTCCGCCGCGGTACCGGTCACCATCCAGTCCAGGTCGCGCGCGTGCCCCATTAGCACGCGGGTCTTCGCCGGGAGCGCGGACGGGTGCTGCAGGTAGGAGCGCACGCGGGAGCGCAGATCGCGAGCCTTGCCGACGTAGAGGATCCGGCCCTTCCCGTCGCGGAACAGATAGACGCCGGGCTTCCGTGGCAGGGTCGCGGCCTTCCCTTCGAGCTGTCCCATAACTGCTTAATTTACTGCGACTTGTGATCGCAGGCACGGCCTACAGGGCGCTCCGCGTACGAGCGCGGCGCCGTCGGATCCGCTCCCACACCCGTCGCGTTTCGTCCACCCCCAGGGCTCGGGCCACGATCCAGTAGGCGAGCGCGATCCCGCCGTAGAGTCCGACCGTGCCGATGATCCGCGCCGCGAGCTCCCATTCCGGCCACCGGGCCAGGACCCAGCGATAGGGCAGGATCCCAAGAACTCCGGCGATGGCGGCCGCGAACGCCATGCGGCCGACGTCGGCGCCGGCGGATCCCGGGAAGAGCCGCCCCACCCGGCGGCGGAGAAGCGTTCCCAGCAGCGTGGCGTTCACGATCGCGGCCATTGCGGTCGCGAGCGCGATTCCGGGGGTTCCGATGAGCCACGCGAGCGTGATCCCGAGCGCCACGTTCACGCCCAAGGCCACGACCGCCACCCGCACGGGCGTGCGCGTGTCCTGGAAGGCGTAGAACGCGGTCGCGAGCAGCCGGACCGCCCCGTACGCCAGAAGGCCGATCGCGTAGGCACTCAGGACTCTGGTCACCGCCGTCGTGTCGGTCACGTCGAACCGGCCGCGCTCGAACAGGAGGCTCACCGCCGGCCTGCCGAAGACCGCGAGTCCCATGGCGGCCGGGATCAGGAGGAACGACATGCGCCGCCACGATGCGCCGAGCTCGGCTCCGACCCGCTCGCCGGCGCCCGCTGCGTCGAGCGCCAGGGTCGGCAACGCGACCTGGGCGATCGCCACGCCGAAGAGCGACAGCGGCAGGAGGTAGAGCCGCTGCGCGTACGCCAGCGTCGCCACGCTCCCCTCCTCGAGGAACGTCGCGATCTGGACGTCGATCAGCGTCGAGAGCGCAGCGACTCCGGTCCCGAGGAGCATGGGGACGAACAGCCCGATCACCTTGCGGACGGCCGGGTCGCGCCACCCGCCTCCCGGCGCGAGGGTTCCCAGCGCGGCGCGCGTTGCGGGCAGCTGGACGGCGAGCTGTAGCGCGCTCCCGGCCACCACCCCCCACGCCAGGACGTAGACGGGGTCCATGTCGACCCGGCCGACGAACGCGATCAGGGCCCCGGCCGACGCCACAGACCAGAAGAGAGGGGCCAGGTTCGGCCACAGAAATCTCCCGTGGGCATGGAGGACGCCCATGCACCAAGCGCCGATGACCATGAAGGCCATCGTCGGGAAGAGGATCACGATCAAACGCTCGACGAGCGAACGGAGCCCCGCATCGAAGCCCGGTGCGACGAGCCACGCGAGTCCGGGGGCGGCGACCATGCCGACGAGGGTGAGGACGGCGACGACAACCAGCAGAAGCCCCAGGACTCCTCGCGACAGACGCCGGGCATCCGCCTGGTCGCCCGCGGCCATTCCGCCCGCCAACACGGGAATGAAGGATGCAGAGAGGTTTCCCTCCCCGAGAAGGACGCGGACCAGGTTCGGGACCTTGTAGGCGGCGACGAAAGCCGAATACGCGGCCGAGCGTCCGAAATAGAATGCGACGACCTGCTCCCGGACGAGACCGAAGATCCGGCTCACCCCGATCCCCAGCATGACGACGAGAGTGGCGCGCGCGGATCCGCGGCGCGGCGGGGGCTGGGACGCGACCACCTTTGGCGGACCTCCGGTTCGGATCTCGGTCGGGGGACGGCCCCAAGATAGCGGCCCCCCACGAGAGCCGATAGGGCGCAGCCGGCGGGCTGCACAGAAGCCGATCGGCTGCAGAAACGACCTCACATCGACTTACGTAAGTCGTTTGTAATCAACAGAAACTCGTATACGGCACGGGAAGTGCTTTCCATACTGGGCGACCGCGATCGACCACGATTCCGAACCCGAACGGAGGACTCATGTACGCACGACTTCCAACCCCTCTCTCCGCCCTCGCCGCGGTCGTGCTGACCGCGGGTTCGGCGGCCGCTCAGGCGGGGGCTTCGGACCTCGCCCCGGAGCGATCGGCCGCCATCGATTCACTGAAGAGCTGCATCGCATCCGCCGGGGACAAGCGCCAGGACGACGCCCTCCTCGCCGCCGACGCGGCGTGGAACGGCCTCGACGCATGGCACGCCGCACGGCCCGACGACCCCGAGCCGCTGGTGGGTCAGGCGCAGGTGCTCCTTCAGTGCCGGCTGCCGTTCGCGGCCTTCATGGAGCAGGGCGCGCTCTCGGCCCGTGCCTCCGAGATCCTGCGCGCGGCGCTCGCGCTCGATCCGGCTCACTGGCAGGCGCGCTTCATTCTCGGCGTGAACTACTTCCACAATCCCGAGTTCATGGGGCTGACCGACGACGCGATCGCCGAGTTCGAGACCCTGCTCGAGCAGCAGGGTGACCGCACCGACGTTCCCGAATTGGCGGCGCCGTATGTCTATCTTGGGGATCTCTACACCCGCACGGGGCGGCTCGACGACGCGCGCGCGACGTGGGAGCGCGGAGCCGCGCTCTTCCCCGGCGATACTCAACTCACGCAGCGACTGGCGGGAGAGCGCACCGGTGGTGCCGCTGGCCAGACGAATCCCGCGGCGGACGACACGACTTCTTCCGCGGACATCGGCGCGGAGCCGCGCGTGGACTACGACATGGAACCGCTGGTGGCCAGGGTCGACGGCGGCTACGCGATGGACGACGCGCGACAGCGCGCGAGCCTGAGCCGGCTCGATGTCTACATGACCCCCGGCGGGACCGCCGACATCCTCCAGGTGTTCCAGATGCTCCCCGGTGTGACCCGCGTCACGGAGGGCGGCGATCTCTACGTGCGCGGCGGAGATCCCGCCGAAACGCCCGTCCTCGTCGAGGGCGCGCGACTCCTCTATCCCGGTGTCTTCGAGACGCTGCACGGCGGCGTGTTCGGGATCCTCGACCCGTCGGTGCTACGCCGCGCCTACTTCTCCAGCGGCGGTTTCTCCGCGCGATGGGGGGACGCGCTGTCGGGGATCGTCGACCTCGAGACCGACGGCGCTCCCACCCTCGCGCAGGCACGCCTGGGCGTCAACTTCGTCGGCGGCGGGGCGACGGTCCGGCGCCCGATCGGAAGTCGCGGAGGGGCCTGGACATCGATTCGCGTGACCGAAACCTCGCTCCTCAATGCGCTTCACGGCGAAACCGACGAATACCCCGCGGCGCCCGTCGCGCTCGAGGGCGTGGCCGGGGCGACGTTCGCGCCCCGGCGCGGCGTGGAGCTCAAGGCGCTGGCGCTGGCCGAGGGCGACAATGCCGCCCGCGAGATCGATGCGATCGGCTGGCGAGGCCCGTTCGAGAGCCGGGGCCGGACCGCGCTGGGGCTCTTCTCGGCCCGCGCCCTTTCCTCGGACGGCGCCATGAGCGTTCGCGCGACCGCCTCCTGGACCCGCCGCGCGAGCGACTTCGAGTTCGGGGTCCTTGATCGGGAGCGCACCGATCAGCGTGTGGCGCTGAGGATCGAGGCGGGCCTGGGAAGCGGCGAGAGCCGCCAGCTCCGCGCCGGGCTCGAGTCGGCACGGCTCACCTCTTTGGAAGAAGGTCGACAGCCGACGACCGAGCGGCTCGCTCCCGGCTCTCCGTTCGAGATCCTCCAAGCGGACCGCGACGCGACCGCCCACGCGGGCGGATTCGTCGAGGCCGAGGTCCATCCGGTGCGCGGCCTCGCCGTCGTCGCGGGAGCCCGCGTCGACCGACTCCCCGGCGAGGATGCCGCGACACTCGACCCGCGGCTGGCGGTCGCCTTGCGATCCGGCGACTGGACCTGGCGGCTCGCGGGCGGCACGTTTCAGCAGGGTCGGTGGCGCGTCGGCTACGAACTTCCGAACGGCGGAGCGCCTGCCGGAACTCCCCGTCGCGCGCGACACGCGGCCTTCGCGGTCGAGCGCGAGGGGCGTCCGTCCCTGCGGGTCGAAACGTTCGTCAAGTCGTACGACCGCTACGTTCCGGAGGATGGTTCGCTCGAGATCGAGGGCGGCCGCGCGACAGGCGCCGACGCGCTCGTCCGCTGGACCCAGACCGAGCGCTGGGGGGGCTGGATCTCGTACTCGTATCTCGACGGCCGTCTCGAACTCGCGGATGGGAGCACGGCCTCGTCCGAGGTCGACGTGACGCATTCTCTGACCGCTGTCGGGATGGTCTCGCTCGGATCCTGGCAGCTCGGCGGGACAGCACGCTACGCGACCGGGCGACCGTACACCCCCGTCGTGGGATCGTCGGAGGGACCGGGCTTTCCGGAGCCGGTCTACGGTGAGGCGATGTCGCGCCGACTCCCCGACTACGTCCGGGTGGACGCGCGCCTCACGCGGTTTCAGCGGATCGCCGATCGGTTCACCGTGTTCTACCTGGAGGTCCTGAACGTGCTCGACCACGAGAACGCCTCCGCACTGGTGTACGACGCGAACTGGGAGAATCCCCGAACGCTGGGCTCGGTCTTCTCCGCCCGCACGCTCGTCGCGGGCGTGGAGATCCAGCTGCGATGAGCGGCGTCCTCCCGGCCGCGATCGCGTTCTTCGCCCTCGGGGCCAACCTCCTCGGCACGCTTTACTTGCTGCTCCTCCAGCCCCGCAGCCGCGCGCTGCGATGGTTCGCGCTCTTCGAGCTCGACATCATGGTCTGGCTCGGGCTGCAGGGATGGATGTACGCGACCGCGAGCGAGTCGCCGGTGCTTCTTTCCGCGTTCGCCCTGTCGATTCATCTGCTTCCCCTCCTGTTCGTGATGGACGCGCTGATCGACACCCGGGACATCGGCCTCAAACCGATCCTCGGCCTGCTGGCCCTGGCCGCTGTGACCTCTCCGCTCTCCCTGGGCGCCATTCACGGCGACGGCGGAGAGGTCGCCGAGCTCGGGGCCATGATCTGGCAGGTGGTGGGGTGGGTGCTGGGATCGGCCATCCAGGTCCGTCGGGAAATGCCCGCCGCGCTGGCGCAAGGCGCGCGCCGAAAGACGCGGATCGTGGTTCTCGCGTTCCTTCTCATCGTGGTCCCGGCATCGGTCGTCCTGGGATGGGTCACGAACGACTCGTTCTTCGTCTACGCCATGCCGCTGGTGACGGTCGCGATCCAGATCGCGCTCTTCGTCGGAGTGACACAGCTTCGCTTCTACGATCTCGAATCGAGCTCTGCGCGCCGCGGGGAGCTCGCCTCGGACGCGTCGGCCCTCCAGCGCCAGGCGATGGTCGGCGAACTCGCCGCCTCGTTCGCTCACGAGATCCGGAACCCGCTGACGGGGGTCCGCTCGCTGGCCCAGCGACTCGCCGAGGAGGACGTGGACGAGCCCGCGCGGCGGCGTTATGCCGAGGTGATCGTGCGCGAGGTCGGGCGCGTGGAGCAGATCGTCGCCGACTTGCTGGGTGTATCCCGCCGCGCCGCCGCTCGCCCGGCGAGCCACGGCCCGACCGAGCTGGCACCGCTGCTCGACGACCTTCGGATCCTCCTCGCCCCGCGGGCCGAGCGGGGCGGAGTCGAGATCCGCGTCCATGCGGGCGAGGCGCATGTCGCCGCGTCCCGTGAGACGCTGGCCCAGGCGATCCTGAACCTGATGTTGAACGCGGTCGAGCATTCGCCCCCGGGAACGCGCGTCGAGCTGAGGGCAGACCTCGCCGACGGGTTCGCCGACATCGTCGTCCGGGACCAGGGGCCGGGTGTCGAGGTCGCCGATCGCGAACGGATCTTCGAGCCGCTCTACAGCCTGCGTGGCGGGAGCGGGTTGGGCCTCGCCGTGGTCCGCAGGATCGCTTCGGAGTCCGGCTGGAGCGTGGAGGTCACGGACGCTCCGGGCGGGGGCGCCGAGTTCCGGCTCCACGTGCCGCTGGCCGCGGAGATTCCCGCAGCGAGCGGCGCAACATGAGGATCCTCGTCGTCGACGACGAAGAGACGATCCGCATGGCTCTCGGGGAGCTCCTCCGCTCCGAGGGTCATGCCGTACGCGAGGCGGCCGACGGAGGCGAGGCGCTGGCGGCCCTCGAAGGCGCGCCGGCCGATCTCGTGCTCGCCGACCTGCGCATGCCGGGCATGGACGGGATGCGCCTCCTCGAGGCGGTCCGCTCGGGCTTCCCCGACTCCCTCGTCGTCCTGATCACGGCGCAAGGCGACGAGCGCACCGCGGTGCAGGCGCTCAAGCTCGGCGCCTACGATTACGTTCCCAAGCCGTTCGATAACGAGGAAATCCGCGCCGTCGTCCGTCACGCCCACGAGGTGCTCTCGCTGCGTGAGGAGAACCGCCGGCTTCGGCGCGAGCTCGCCGGCGAGTTCCGCGGAATGGTGGGAGACTCCGCGGTGATCCGTGAAGTCGCCGAAACGATCCGCCGCGCAGGGTCCACGGACGCGACCGTTCTCGTGACCGGCGAGAGCGGGACCGGGAAGGAGCTCGCGGCTCGCGCGCTCCACGCGGAGAGCCGACGCGCCGGCAGCCCGTTCATCGCGCTCAACTGCTCGGCGCTGCCAGGCGAACTGATCGAGAGCGAGCTCTTCGGTCACGTGAAAGGCGCGTTCACCGGGGCCGATCGGGATCGCGCCGGCGTGTTCGAGGCCGCGGACGGAGGGACGCTCTTCCTGGACGAGGTCGGCGATCTCGCTCCATCCGCGCAGGCGAAGCTCCTGCGGGCAGTAGAGGAAAGGAGAGTGACCCCGGTCGGAACGACCGCTTCCCGTCCCGTCGACGTCCGACTCGTCGCGGCCACGAACCGGCCGCTCGACGAGATGGCCGCGCGCGGGGAGTTTCGCGAGGATCTCCTCTATCGTCTCCAAGTCGTCACGCTGAGGTTGCCTCCGCTCCGTGAGCGCCGTGCCGATATCCCAGCGCTCGCGGTCCACTTCGTGGCGGAGCTCGCGGGGCGCTACGATCGCCCGGTACGCTCTCTCTCGGCCGCAGCGCGGCGCGCGCTCGTAGCGTACGACTGGCCCGGAAACGTGCGCGAGCTGAGAAACGTCCTCGAGCGCGCAGTCGTGCTCGCAGAAACCGAAGAGATCGACGTCACCGCGCTTCCTCCGAGGATGACGGGCGCGACGTCGGCTCTCGGACCCGTCGACGCGGCGCTTGCCGATCTCCCCTACACGGAGGCGCGCGATCGAGCGATGGATGCGTTCGAGCGCTCGTTCCTCGCGGCCGCGCTCGAGCGCCACGGCGGCAACGTCTCGGCGACAGCACGCTCGCTCGGCCTCCATCGACAGAGCCTCCAGAAGATCCTCCGGCGACTCGACCCGACGGTCTGATCGCATACCCGTCGCGTTGCCCGTCGGAGGGAGCGCTTCTAGGTTCGCGCAACCGATGCCGGACTCCCGCCCTGCCCCGCGCGCAGAGGACCGCGCCGAGCGGGCCGCTCACGCGGCATGTGCCCGACTCGCCCGCTCCCACTACGAGAACTTCCCGGTCCGCGGGCCACTCCTCCGGTCCGCCGAACGGCGCGACCTGGCCGCCGTCTACGCATTCTGCCGGACCACCGACGATCTGGGCGACGAAGCCGAAGGCGATCGCGGGGTGCTCCTGGCGCAATGGAGGCTGAAGCTGGAGGAAGCGCTCGTCGGCCGTCCGGACGCCGGCCAGCCGGTCCTGGTCGCGCTGGCGCGAACCGCGCGCGAGCGGGGGCTGGAGGCAGACCTGTTCTTTCGCATCGTCGAGGCGAACCGGCGCGATCAGGAAGTAAGCTGGTACTCCGACCGTGAGGCGCTCCTCGAATACTGCCGGCACAGCGCGACCCCGGTCGGGCGGATGGTCCTGGGCGTGGCCGGCGCTCGCGGGGCGGACCTCACCGCGTTCTCGGACGCGACCTGCATCGGTCTCCAGCTCGCGAACTTCTGGCAGGACCTGGCCGGCGACCACCGCCGCGGACGCTGCTATCTCCCGCTCGAGGACTGCGACCGGCACGGCGTCGATCCCGAGGTCGAGCTCGCGCGAACGTCGGCCTCCCCGGCGCTCCGTTCCCTCGTGGCCGAAGAGGTTTCGTGGGCCCGCGAGCACCTGGCGCGCGGGTGGCCCCTCGCTGAACGGCTGCCCGTCCGTTGGCGGCCGCTCGTCCGCGCGTTCACGCGCGGAGGCTGGGCGATCTGCGACGCGATCGCGGCCCTCGATCACGACACGCTCACGCGCCGACCCTCCCTGTCCGCGCGCGCGCGGCGACGCCTCCTGCTCTCGGAATACGCGCGGGCCTGGCGGACCGTGGTTCCCGCTCCGACCGTGGCATGAGCAACAGCGTCGTGATGTCCGTACCCGACCGTGTCGCGGCGGGCTACGCGGCTTGCGAGCGGATGACCCGCGACGCAGCGGCGAACTTCGCGCTCGGGATCCGGCTCCTCCCCGCCGATCGCCGCAGGGCGCTCTCTGCGGTCTACTGGTTCGCGAACCTCGCCGACGACACGGTCGACGAGGCCACGGATCCGGATGCGGCCCGCACGGGCCTCGCGCAAATCCGGCGCCGTCTGGATGACGCGCTCTCCGGCCTCCCGGCGGATGCGCGCTGGGCCGCGCTCGACCACGCCGCTCGGCGCTACGCCGTGCCACCGCAACTGCTGCGTTCGATTCTGGACGGCGTCGGCCGGGATCTCGAGCCGGTGGGGTTCCCCGATTGGCCCTCGCTGGAGGCGTACTGCTGGGAGGTAGCGAGCGCCGTCGGGCTCGTGTCGTTGCGCATCTTCGGTGGCGCCGGCGAGGAGGCGGAGCGAGCGGCCGAGCGCATGGGCCAGGCGCTCCAGCTCACGAACATTCTGCGCGACGTCCGCGAGGACGGCGAGCGCGGACGCTGGTACCTGCCCCTCGACGAGACCCGGCGCTTCGGAGTCGACCCGGCGCGCGTCGCGGCGGGCGAGCCTGGCGCCGGATTCGTGCCGCTCGTCCTCCACCAGGCGGAGCGCGCCCGCGCGCTCTACGATGATGGGGCGCGGCTGTATCCCCATCTGCCGCGCTCGACCCGCGCGTGCCCGGCGGCGCTCGCGGCTGTCTACCGCGGACTCCTCGAGCGGATCGCTTCGGATCCACTTCAGGTCCTCCGTGGTCGCGTCGCGCTCGGAGCGCCTCGAAAGATCGCGCGGGCGCTCGGCGAGACCGCCCGGGCGCTCGCGGTCTGATGCCTCGCGGCGGAAGCGCGTGAGGCCCCGCACGCCGGTGCGCGCGGTCGTCGTCGGAGGCGGGCTCGCGGGAATGGCCGCCGCCTTCCGCCTCGCCCGGGAGACGCCGCAGGTCACGCTCTTCGAGCGCCGTCCGTTCCTGGGCGGCCGAGCGTTCTCGTTCCGCGACCCCGACAGCGGCGCGATCGTCGACAACGGCCAGCACGTCCTCGTGGGAGCCTGCCGGAGACTCCGCGCCTTCCTCGCGCGGATCGGATCTCCCTCCGACGCGTTCGCGCGTCAGCCATCCCTCGGCATCCCGATCCTCGACGGCGCCGGCCGCGCCGCGACGCTCTCGGCGGCGCGACTCCCCGCGCCCCTCCATCTCGTGCCCGCGCTCCTCCGCTATCGCCACCTCGGGCTGCGCGACCGGCTGGCGGTCGCACGGGACGCCGCGGCCCTCGCCCGCCTCGACGACCGTGCCGCGCTCGAGGACGTCCCGCTCGGCGAATGGCTGGCGCGTCGCGGAGTCTCCCCGCGCGCGATCGAACGGTTCTGGGAGCCGCTCGTGACGCCCGCCCTGAACGTCCGCGTCGCGGAGGCGAACCTTCCGCTCTCCGCCTTCTTCCTGGAACGCGCGCTCTGGGGCGGGCCTTCGGAGGGGGCGCTGTGGCTGCCGCGCCTGGGCCCCAGCGAAGCGATCGGCGAGCCCGCCAGGCGCGCGCTCGAAGCGGCCGGCGTCGTCGTCCGGTCGGGAGAGCGAGTAGACGCCATCGTCGTGCAGGACAGCCGTGCCGTCGGAGTGTCACTCGGCGGCGGCGAGGTCGTGGCCGCCGATTCGGTGGTATCCGCACTCCCTCCGCGGGAGCTCGACGCCGCTCTGCCCGGCACGCACGGCTTCGACCGGCTCGGGGCGGCTCCGATCGTCAACGCATTCTTGTGGTACGATCGAGCGGTCGCCGATCGCCCCTTCGCAGGGACGTTCGGCTCACCGCTCCAGTGGGTGTTCGATCGCGAGCGGCTGCTCGGAGCGAGGCGCTCCGGTGGCCCCTGTCTCGGAATCTCGCTGAGCGCGGCGGACGAGTGGATCGACCTGTCGAAGGAGGAGATCGCGGAGCGCCTGGACGAGGCCGTCGCCCGCGTCCTGCCGCGGCGCCGCGGCGCGAAGCTCCGGGCGTCGGCGGTCGTCAAGGAGCCGCGCGCCACGTTCCGCGCCGGACCCGGTTGCACCCGGTCGCGCCCAGGGCCGCGCGGCCCCTTCGAGGGGCTCTGGCTCGCCGGGGACTGGACCGACACCGGCTGGCCCGCGACGATGGAAGGCGCGGTGCGGAGCGGGGAGGCCGCGGCGGCGGCCGCCCTGTCCGGCCCCTCCGCGGCATCGGTGTCCACGCGCGGGAGCGGACGTTGAGCGGCGATGTCCGGGTGCGGTTCCTCCCGTCCGGGCGGGAGTCACGCGTCCGGCGCGGCGCGTGGCTCACGACCGCGGCAGCCCGGGCCGGCGTCTCGATCGTCCACGACTGCGACGGTCAGGGCGTCTGCGGCACCTGCCAGGTCCGGATCGAGTCCGGAGCTTCCGGATTCGCGCCGCCGGACGCTCGCGAGCGGGCCCAGCTGGGCGCGCGCATCGAATCGGGCTGGCGGCTGTGTTGTCTGCTCGTCGTCGAGGCGGACTGCGATGTGCGCGTGGCGGAAGGCGCCTTCGCCTACCCTCCCGAACAGCAGCGCCGCGAGCCGGACGGGCGCGACCCGGCCTAGATCAGCTCCTGCGCTCGCTCGACGTCGTTGACGGCCAGGATCAGCCGCCCGTGACCCCCGACGGCGGAGTAGGCGTACTTGACGTCGATCTGGTTCGCGGCCAGCCGATCGGCGAGGTCCGCCAGCGCTCCGGGATGGTCGCCCAGCGTAACGTCGAGCACCCGGCTCGTGTAGGTCCTGTAGCCGCGCTCCTCCAAGGACTGCAACGCGTCCTCGTGGCGGTCGACGATGACGTGGACGATCCCGTAATCGGTACCGCTCGGCACCATGATCGCCTGGATGTTCACGCCCTTGTCGGCGAGGACCTCGCACAGCGTTCCCAGACGACCCGGCCGATTCTCCAGGAAGACGGAGATCTGCTGCGCGATCGGCATGGCGCGCAATATATCCTCGTGACTTGCGCTCGCCATGCGATCCGCGCTGGCGGTACGCGTGCATTCCACTGCCTGCATGCGCAATTCGTTGACAGCCGGACACCTCCCGCGTAGCCTCGACCTTTTCCGACCTTTCGCCAGGAGGCGCGCGTGCTCGGTGTCGGAATCGGCCTCGTCCTGCTCGTGATCCTCGGGTTCGTGGTCTTGCTCGTGGGTTGGGGCATTCTCACGTACAACGCGCTCGTCGCGCTCCGCAACCAGCTCCAGAATGCGTGGGCGCAGATCGACGTGCAGCTCAAGCGGCGCTACGACCTGATCCCGAACCTGGTCGAGACCGTCAAGGACTACATGCAGTACGAGCAGGAGGTGCTGACCCGCGTAACCGAAGCTCGTGCGGCTGCCGTATCAGCGCAGGGACCGGCCGCCCAGGCGCGAGCGGAGAATGCGCTGACGGGCGCGTTGCGCCAGCTGTTCGCGGTGGTCGAGAACTATCCCCAGCTCAAGGCGAACGAGAACGTGATGCGGCTCCAGGAAGAGTTGACGGGGACCGAGAACCGGATCGCGTTCGCACGTCAGTTCTACAACGACGCGGTGATGCGCTTCAACACGCGCCTCCAGACGTTCCCGACCAACATCATCGCCGGGATGCTCGGCTTTACGGCCCAGGAGTTCTTCGCCACCGACGACGACGCCGAGCGCGAGCCGGTCAAGGTCGACCTGCGCTAGAGCGCGGGAGGGATGGCGAACCGCGGCCTCTACGGCGAGATCGCCGCGAACCGACACCGCTCGATGTTCCTGGCGGTCGCTCTCGCCGTCGTGCTCGGCGTCTTCGGCGCCACGCTCGGAGCTCTCTACGGCGAGCCGTCCGCGGGCCTCGCGGTCGCGATCGCGGTCGCGACCGTCCTGTTGTTGATGTCATGGTTCGGCGGCGCTTCGATGACGCTCGCGGCGAGCTCCGCGCGCCCCGCCGATCCGGCCCGCGACCAGATTCTCCTCAACGTCGTCCACGAGATGGCGATCGCCTCCGGCCTGCCGGTGCCGAAGGTGTACGTCATCGACGATTCCGCCCCCAACGCGTTCGCGACCGGGCGCGATCCCGAGCACGCCGTCGTCGCGGTGACGACGGGGCTCTACCAGAAGCTTGATCGGGACGAGCTCCAGGGAGTAATCGCGCACGAACTCGCGCACGTCCGGAACTTCGACATCCGCTACACCACGCTGGTCGCGGTGACCGTCGGCGCGATCGCTCTCCTCGCAGACTTCGCGCTTCGGCGTATGTGGTGGGCGGGACCGACGCGATCGCGGAACCGCGACGCTCCGGCGCTGCTGGTCGTGCTCGCGGTGCTGGTGGCGGTCCTGGCTCCCCTGTCCGCACGGCTGCTCCAGGCGGCGGTCTCGCGTCGCCGGGAGACCCTGGCCGATCTGGGGGGCGCCGAGATGACCCGCTATCCCGAGGCGCTGGCGCGGGCGCTCGAGAAGATCGAGGCCGACTCCGAGGTTCTCGAGGCCGCAAACCGCGCCACCGCCCCGCTCTACATCGTCAATCCCATCAAGAGCTTCGAGAAGCGGGCCGCCGGCCTCCTGCGCACCCATCCCCCGACCGAGGAGAGGACCCGGCTATTGCGAGGTCTCGTCCTGGGAGGGCAACCGCCAAGCCCGACACTCGACGGAACGCTATCTTGAGTCGACAGGATCTCTCGAGTTCACACCAGCGATGGAGGAATGGCATGATCAGATTTCGGATCTCGGCGCCGCTCGTGGCGGGGCTCGCGCTGACGCTCGCGGCGTGCGAGCAGCCCGCGCAGGACACCGGCGGGATGGAGGGCACCGCGGACACCATGGCGGCGGTTTCCGCCGAGGCGCAGCTCGACTCGCTCCGCATGAGCTACGAGGCGGCGTGGGAGGCGCGGGACTGGAACGCGATTTCGGGCATGATGACCTCCGACTATCAGGAGATCGGACCCGAGGGAGTCATCGGCTACGATCAGGCGGTGGCGATGATGACGGACAGCGCGAATATGCCCCCCGAAGGCGCTACTCTCGAGATCGACTTCGAAGAGAGCCAGGTGGCCGAGTCCGGTGACGTGGCGTACGGATCCGGCACCTCGACCGTGACGGTGACCGGCGAAGACGGCGAGGAGATGAGCGAGACGATGCGTTGGGTGGCGGGGTTTGAGATGGTGGACGGGCAATGGAAGGTCGATCGCCTGGCCTTCGCGCCGGACGTGTCCGCGGAGGAGGCGGCGGCCGACACTACCGGCTCGATGTAACGAACCGTCAGTCCTGCGACTTCTTTTGAGGGGAAGGCCCCGCCGGCTCGGTGGGGCCTTCTTCGTTCTCCGCGGTACTCACCGTGGCGTGGGCAACGGCGGGCTCCAGAATCGCTTCGATCCCCGCGACCGCGAACAGCCGGTCCGCCCCGCGCAGCTCGCAGAACGCCTCGAGATACTCCCGGCCGTCGTAGAAGTGGATGTTGAACGGCCGGATCACCCGCTCTGTCGTCTCGCCGCTCGACTTCGAGGTATACCGGATCCGCAGGCGCTCCGCGGACTCCACCGCGTCCCGAACCCGACGCGATATCGCGGGATCCATCTCCCCGCTAGCGTCGAGGAGCTCCGAGTAACGAGCGAACGCCGGCCCGCCGCCAGCCGTGAGCTTGGCGGCCAGCGCGGCGAGAACTGAATCGCCCGCGTCATACCGTCGGGCTGCCTCGACCAGCTCCAGCAGCCGCTCCCGTTCCTGTCCGGTCAGCTCCATGCGAGGAAATCTAGACCGCCGAGAGGACGGAAACCAACGCCGCTTTGCCCGGCGGTTTCGCGCGGGATATATTCGCGAACATTCCGCGTCTCGCTGAGGCAGGAATTCCACGAGGACTGTAAGTGCGAGATCTTCAAGCAGCTTACGGTCATCATCTCAACTGTCTTCTCGTCCGTTCGTGGGGAGGTCCTCCCGATGGGTTCCAATGGAAGTTTCTCGTTCGGCCGGATGCTCAAGAACCTGTTCGGCAAGCCCGAAGCCGTGTCGGAGCACGGCGCCGTGAAGTGGTTCGACGCTCAAAAAGGGTTCGGGTTCATCGAGCGGCCGGACGGAAGCGACATCTTCGTCCACTACAGCGACATCGTAGGATCCGGGTTCCGCACGCTCACCGAAGGTCAGAAGGTCCAGTTCGAGGTCAGCCAGAGCCCGAAGGGGCCGCAGGCGGTGAAGGTCACGCGCCTCGACTGAGCGGCGAGCGCTCGTCGCTTCCGCGGGGGCCGGTCGCCTGAGGCGACCGGCCCCTTCGCGTTTCCCCCGCGTCATCCCTCCCGATCCACCCAGCGCACGAGATCCGCGATTGTCGCCCTGCCGTCCCGCCTCCAGTCCGCCGGCGGCCGCTGCATGCGTCCGAGCGGCGCGATCCGCTCGACTCCCGCACGGGCCAGGAGTGCGGAGCAATCCCGGACGCGCGCGGGCGGACCCGCGATCCCCACGCTCGAGAGCATTCCGCGCGCGGAGGCGCAAAGCCGGACCGCGACGTCCGCCGACTCGACCGCCGACAGGTACAGGATCCTGGGAGCGGGTGGCGGGCTCGGCGGGGCTGGCTCCGGCC
>JAICNR010000081.1 GCA_025931135.1 Gemmatimonadota bacterium
AATCGCAAGTTACAGGTCGCGTCGGAACCTGACAACGAAACGCGGTCCGCTGCCGTCTTCGTCGAGATCGGTCACCCGCTGGGCGAAGAGAAGCTCGATCTGGGACAGGAGCGTGAGGCCCGAGATACCGGTTCCCACGTCCGCGTGCCACTCCTCGTAGTCGCCGAGCGCGCCGGCGTCGGCGAATGCTACCCAGTGCCAGCTTAGGAACAGGAGCGCGATCCTGCGTCCGACCGGAAGCGGCAAGTGGATCTCGGTCGATGTCTGGACGCCTTGCGAGTCGACGAAGCTCCCGCCACGGAAGCCGTTCAGAGATCCGGGACCTCCCAGCATGAAGTGGCGCTGGGCGGGGAGCGAATCGCCGTCCAGAGGGCCCATCCACACGATATGCGAGTTCCACCACGAATCGGACGCGAAACGCGTGAAACGGCGCAGGTCGACGGCGCCGCGGCGAAAGTCGATGTCCCCGCCGATGGCCCCACCGGCGACCTCCGCGTCGACGCGCAGCCACCAGCCCGGCGACGGCAGGAGCGGGCTCTGGATGTCCCGCGTGTCCACCCGCAGCGTGGCCCAGAGGCCGTGGAAATCGCCTTCGTCGGCGGGCGGGTTGTCGCGATAGTTCCCGCCGAAGAGCGCGAATGGTGAGCGGTCCGCCATCGAGCGGTGCGAAGCGTCGGTGAAAGCGATCGATCCGCCGATCCTGCCGTCGGAGGTCTCTGCGTCGACGCCCGCGGTCCATCCCTTCTCGCGCCACCAGTCGAGCATGTCGGATGCGAACGCGAACGTCGCGATGTCGTTCTCCCGAGTCGAGAGCTTCCAGTCGTCGAACGTCGCCGACCGGTGGAAGATCTCGAACCTCGCATGAATCGCCCCCGGCGCCGGGATGCGCTGCCGGATCGAGCCGGTCCAGTACAGCTGGGCGTGCGTCGTGGCGGCCGCGATGCGGGCTTCGATCTCCGGTCGCGTTTCCGGCTCGACCGGCTCGAGCCGCAGGCCCCAGGACGGCGTCAGGCCGTCCACCCGGTTGTAGTGCTCGACGCCGAACCCTCGCCACCCGAGCAGCTCGACGATCCAGGGGAACGCCGACGCGGTCGATTGGGAATCGATTCCCGCGAGCAGAGGGTCTCCGATCGGCTCGACCGGCCAGAGGGAATCCGCGAGCGCGACGGAATCGGCGACGGCGAGCGTGTCGGCCGGAACGGGAAGAGGGTCTTGTGCCCGCGCGGTCCCGGGGGCCGGGACCGATGCCAGGAGGGCCGCGACGATGGCGAGCGCCGGCGGCCGGGAGCCACGGGTCATTCGTCCCAGCGCAGGCGCCGGACCCGGAAGGGCCCCTCCACCGCCACGGCCGCGGCGTACCCCGGTCCCGCGTCCAGGCTCTCGAGTCGCCAGCGCACGGCTACCTCGTGGTGGCCGGGGATCTCGAGCGGAACCGGGCCGGCACCGGGCTCCACCGAGACCGCGAACGACTGTAGCGGCTGCCGGAAGATGCCGGCCCCGGTGGCTTTGACGAATGCCTCCTTCCGGGTCCAGCAGGCGAAAAAGGCGGCGGGGCGAATGGTGTCGGGGGTGGAGCGCAGGGCCGAGATCTCCCGTGGCGCGAAGAACCGCGCCGCAAGACGCTCGATGGGCAGATCGCGACGCAGCCGCTCGACGTCCACTCCCACTTCGCGCCCGAGAGTGACGGCGACCAGCGCGCGGCCGCGGGAATGGGAGAGGTTGAACGACAGGGGGCTCGCGGTCCAGGCGGGATCCAGGCGCGGCTTGCCGCCCGGAGCCACGACGAATCGGGCGGCGAGGGGATCGGAGTCCAGGTACGCCGCCAGGATCGAGCGCAACGCGACGCCCGAAAGGATCAGGTCCCGGCGCCGGGCCTCGAACGGCTGCCGCGCCGCACGGCGTGCTTCGGCGAGGGGCAGCAGCCGCTCGAGCCGCAGGACTTCTTCGCGGGGACGTTCCAGGTCAACCTCCCAGACGTGCACTTCGTCCGGTTCGAGGCGTGGGGCGCGGGTGTCCGTCGTGCGGGCCAGGCGATGCCTCCGGTTGGTCGGGCAGGGGTGGGCGAAGTAGACTCAAGGTAAGAATGGACTTGCTCTTGCGCACGACTCTGCTGGCCGTCCGGAACGGTCAGATCGACGTCGACGAGGCGCTTCGGCGGCTCGGCGGCTGGCGACACGAGGCCCTCCCGTTCGCGACGATCGATCACCATCGCGCCCTCAGGAACGGGTATCCGGAAGTGGTCTATTGCGCCGGCAAGTCGCCGGCGCAGGCCGCCGGCATCGCGGAGCGCATCTGGGAACGATCGGGCCGGCTGCTCGCGACTCGCGCGGACGAATCGCACGCGGAGGCGATTCGCAGGGTCGTCCCAGCCGCGCGACACAACGCGGTCGCGCGCACACTGAGCGCCGGTGGACCCGATCCGACGCCCGGAGCGCGACCGGTCCTCGTCGTGACGGCGGGGACGAGCGACCTCCCGGTGGCGGAGGAAGCGATCGAGACGGTCCGGGCGCTGGGCCAGCCATCCGAGATCATGGTCGACGTCGGCGTCGCCGGGGTCCACCGGCTCCTGGATCGATCGGAGGTCTTCGAGCGCGCGGGTGTAGTGATCGTGGTGGCCGGGATGGAAGGCGCTCTCGCGTCCGTCGTCGGGGGGCTCGTGCGCGTTCCGGTCATCGCGGTGCCGACCAGTGTCGGATACGGAGCTTCGTTCGACGGACTCGCCGCGCTCCTCGGAATGCTGGCCGGGTGCGCGGCGGGTGTCGTCGTGGTGAACATCGACAACGGATTCGGGGCCGGTTTCGCGGCGGCGCGGATCAACGCGCTCAGAGGCGTGGAGGATGTACGTGGTGCCTGGGCATGAAGAGCTCCGTGCGTTCGAGGACGATGGCCTGGAGGCTGTTCCGAAATCCCCACGATCCGCACGGGACACGCTGCGCGAGATCGCCCTGTTCCTCCCGAACTTCGTGGTCCTGCTCAAGCGCTTGATCTCGGATCCTCGCGTTCCGCGGAAGAGCAAGCTGATCCTCGCGGGTACCGTCCTCTATCTGGTATCCCCGATCGATGTGGTCCCGGACTTCGTGCCGGGCCTGGGCCAGCTGGACGACGTCGTGATCGCGCTTCTGGCGCTGCACAGCATCCTGAACCGGGTGGACGACCAGATCGTCATCGAGCACTGGCCGGGAAACGAGAACGTGATCCGGATCGTCCGCGCGGGCGTGTCGGCCGCGGCGCAGCTGCTCCCCGGGAAGTGGGAGAGTCGGGTATGAATGCCCGATGCGCCGGTCCCCCCAGGGTGTTATTTTGGTACTCGGGCCGGGGACTCGATCGGTGATCCGCAGCATGACGGGGTTCGGCCGCGGGGAAGCGGTCTCCTCGGGCTACCGGTTCGCGGCTGAGATCAAATCCGTCAACCATCGCTTCCTCAATCTCAGCGTGCGTCTGCCGCGGGCGTTCGCGCATCTCGAGAGTCGGCTGGCCGCGCTCTGCTCGAGCCGCTGCGAGCGTGGGCATCTCCACGTCTCGATCGAGCTCGAGCGGGAAGGCGAGGATGCCGGGTCGGGACCGCGCTTGAACCGGGCGGTGCTCGAGCGGTACCTGGAGATCGTCCGCGATCTGCAGGGGTTGGGCACGGTCCGGGAGGGTCTGTCCACGGACACCCTCCTGTCGCTGCCGGGTCTGATCGACTGGCAGTCGGAGGAGATCGCCATGCAGGACGAGTCGTTCCTGCAAGGGGCGGGGGATGCGCTGGTAACCGCGCTCGAGGAACTGCTCGAGAGTCGCCAGACCGAGGGTCGCGCGCTGCAGGAGGATTTCCGGGCGCGGATGGAAGCGGTCGAGGCTCAGCGCAGGAGGGTCGAGGAGCTCGCGCCCAAGCGCGAGGAGCGCGAACGCGAGCGGCTGCGAGAGAAGGTTCGCGCCTTGATCGCGGATGCATCTCCCGAGATGGAGCAGCGCATCGAGGCGGAGATCGTGCTGCTGGCGGATCGGGTGGACGTCAGCGAGGAGCTGACGCGGTTGCGCGCCCATCTCGACCATTTCGCCGCGGAGCTGGATTCGGGCACGGGATCGGTAGGGCGGAAGCTCACGTTCATCCTGCAGGAGCTCGGCCGGGAGGCGAACACGATCGGCTCGAAGGCGTTGGATCCGGAAATCCAGAGATCTGCGATCGAGATCAAGGCCGAGCTCGAGAAGATGCGCGAGCAGGCGGAAAACGTGGAGTGAAGCCGTGATCGATCGCGATGCCGACGTACGCCTTAGGACGAGGCCGTTCCCGATCGTGTTTTCGGCACCCAGCGGAGCGGGGAAGACGTCCGTGTCGGGCGAGATTTTCAAGCGGTTTCCCTACATCCGCTTCGCGGTCTCGCTGACGACCCGCCCCAGGCGCGATGGAGAGGTGGACGGGCGGGACTATCGCTTCGTCGACGAGGAGAGCTTCGCCCGCGCGCGGGACGCCGGCGAGCTCGCCGAGTGGGCGACCGTTCATGGACGGCTGTACGGTACGCCCCGCGAAGAGGTGGACCGGGCTCTGGAGGACGGATATCACGTGCTGCTCGACGTCGACGTTCAAGGAGGGGCATCGCTCCTCGCGGCGTATCCCGAGGCAGTCTCCATCTTCCTGCTGCCGCCGAGCCACGGCGCGATGGAAGCGCGACTGAGGCACCGGGGAACGGAGACCGGCGAAGCGATATCGAGACGCCTGGCGGAGGCGCTGAAGGAACTGGACTCGGTTTCGCAGTACGAGTACGTGATCGTGAATCGAGAGCTCGACAAGACGGTCGAGGTGTTCTCCCGGATAATCCACGCGGAGGAGCATCGGCGGACCCGACGTGAGAACCTCGACGAGTGGATCGAGGTGCACTTTCCGGATCGGGCCCGGGCGAAGGCCGTGCGGGCGCGTTAATGAATTTTCACATGGAGGATCGATGAAAGTATTCACGCCGGGACAGGTTTCGGACATGTCGCAGGGGAACAAGTACGAGGCTGTGATGGTGGCATCATCGTACGCGCGCAAGCTGAACGAGCTGCCGAAGGAGGGCGGCAAGGAGTGGAAGAAGAAGTACACGACGCGGGCCCTGGAAGATCTGGCCGGGGGAGAGATCGAGTACACGGTCGTCGACAAGCGCGGGGGGGAGTAGCTCCCTACGAGCCGTTCGCCGGGCGTGTCTTCACGCTCGGAGTGAGCTCCGGCATCGCCTGCTACAAGTCGGTCGACCTGATGCGCGATCTGCAGCGCGCAGGTGCGCGCGTTCGGGTGGTGCTCACGCGTTCGGCCGCTGAACTGATCCGGCCGGCGCTGTTCGAAGCCCTGTCCGGAGAGCGGGTGGGGGTCGAGCTATGGGGGGCGTGGCCGGCAACGGAGGATGCGGGCGCCTACGATCGCTTCCCGCATCTCGACTACGCACGCGGAATCGATGCCCTCATCGTGGCGCCGGCGACCGCCAACCTGCTCGCGAAAGCCGCCACGGGTATCGCCGACGACCTGCTGTCGACGACGCTCGTTTCGGTGGACCCGGCGACGACGCCCATCGTCCTCGTCCCCTCCATGAACGCGACGATGTTCGACCACCCGGCGGTGCGGGCGAATCGCGAAACCCTGCGCCAGCGGGGCTACGCGCTTCTCGCGCCCGGGGAAGGAACGCTGGCCTGCGGTGAGGTAGGCGTCGGGCGCTGGCCGGGGAACGCCCCGATCCTGGCGGCTCTCGACCGGCTCGTGAATGGCCGCGGGCGGCTCGCGGGCCGCCGGGTGGTCGTCACTGCGGGCCCCACGGAGGTGGACATCGACCCGGCGCGCGTTCTCACGAACCGCTCCTCGGGTCGCATGGGCTTCGCGCTCGCAAGCGCCGCGTGGCGCGAGGGTGCGGTGGTGACGCTGATCCACGGCCCGGCGGCCGTCGAGCCGCCGCCGTTCGTGGAGACCGTGGCCGTGCGGACACCGGAGGAGATGGGTGCAGCCGTGCGGTCGGCGCTCGGCGGAGCGGATCAGCTGTGGATGGCGGCCGCGGTCTCGGACTGGCGACCGATGGGCGCGGCGGATCGCAAGCTCAAGAAGGAAGAGTGGGACGGGAGGCTGGAGCTCGAGCCGACGGAGGATATCCTGGCGCGGGTGGGACTCGAGCGCGAGCCCGGCCTCACATTGATCGGGTTCGCGGTCGAGACCGACGACGTGGAAGAGCGCGCCGCGCAGAAGCTCGCGGCGAAGGGATGCGACTGGCTCGTGGTGAACAATCCGCTGGAGAAGGGCGCCGGATTCGGGCACGAGACGAATCGCGCGTTCGTGATCGGGCGCGACGGCTCGCGCGCCGACTTCGAGCTCATGCCCAAGCAGGAGCTGGCCCACCGGCTGATGGACTGGGTCCTGAACCGGAGCGCCGCGGCGGCGCCCGCCCCGGGCTGATGGACGCTGGCTCGGCGGCCGGCGAGGCCCGGGAGCTCCTCGATCGGGCATGGCTCCTGGGCGAGCGGCGGATTTATCGCCTGGCGGGCCCATCCGGCGACGACGATCCCGGCTCGCTCGTGGCGCCCGGGAGCGTCGACGAGCCCTTGGCCCAAGCCGGGGCGGGGTTCGACGAGATCGCCTGGGAAGCCGTCCGCGCCGAAGCCCTGGTGTGCACACGCTGCGATCTCTGCTCGACTCGGACCCGAGTCGTGTGGGGTAGCGGTACTCCGCGGACCGGAATTCTGATCGTCGGAGAGGCGCCGGGTTATCACGAAGACCAGCAGGGCGAAGCGTTCGTCGGCCGCGCGGGTCAGCTCCTGACGAAGATCCTCGAGGCGATCGGCTTCGGGCGCGACGAAGTGTTCATCACCAACGTGCTCAAGTGCCGGCCGCCGGGAAACGCGGACCCGCAGCCGCATCAGGTCGCGAAATGCGAGCCGTATCTCGTGCGGCAGATCGAGCTGATCGACCCGGTCGTGATCCTCGCGCTGGGTCGGCACGCGGCCCGCACCCTGCTCCGGGACGAGGGCTCGATGGCGAGCCTCCGAGGCAGGATCCACCGATACGAAGGCGTTCCGCTGCTGGCGACGTACCATCCGGCGGCCCTGCTCAGGAACCCGGCCTTGAAGCGGCCGACGTGGGAGGACGTCCAGCTCCTCCGGAAGGTCTACGACGACGAGATGACGGCGCGAGAGAATCACGATGGATGACCGCAAGGCGACGGTAGGTCCGAACGTCACCCCGCTACACCCGCAGGATCGGATGCCTCCCCACAGCGACGAAGCCGAGATCTCCGTCCTGGGCGGCATGCTGATCGAGGAGACCGCGGCCGATTACGCGATGGAAAAGCTGGTCGCCGACGACTTCTACCATCCCAGCCATCGTCTGATCTTCGAGGCGATTCAGCGGTTGCGCGACCAGGGCCACGCCCCCGACGCGCTGTCCGTCCGGGAGGAGCTCCAGAAGTTGGGCAACCTGGACCGGGCCGGAGGCTCGGAGTATCTCGCGCGCATCGTCGACATCGTGCCTACGGCCGCGAACATCGCATACCACGCGCGGATCGTGCTCGACAATTCGGTAAAGCGGCGGCTCATCATGGTAGGGACCCGGATCGTCGGCGAGACGTACGACGCGACCGAGGACTCCGATGTGCTCCTGAACCGGGCCGAGGAGCAGATCTTCCGGCTCGGCGAACGGCGCTACAAGAAGTCGTTCACGCCCATCAATCAGCTGCTTCACGGAGCCGTGCAGCAGCTCGAGGCGCTCAGCTCCTCGTCCGAGCGGATCACGGGGGCACCGTCGGGCTTCAAGGATCTGGACGAGATCACGGGGGGCTTCCAGCTGAGCGACCTGATCATCCTCGCGGCCCGGCCGTCGCTCGGGAAGACGAGCCTGGCGCTGAACATCGCCGCCTACCTCGCGACACAGAAGGGGCTTCCGGTGGCGATCTTCAGCCTCGAGATGTCGATGGAACAGCTGGTCCAGCGCCTGATCAGCTCGGAGTCGCCCGTGTCGCTCCACTCCCTGCGCACCGGCCGCGCCAGCATCGAGGAGTGGCGCCGCGTGTCCGACGCGTGCGAGCGACTCAGGCGCGCGCCGATCTACATCGACGACAGCGGGATCCTGAGCGCCTTGGAGATGCGGGCCAAAGCGAGGCGGCTCAAGCTCCAGAAGGACATCGGTCTGGTCGTCGTGGACTACCTGCAGCTCATGGAGAGCAACCGCCGGTCCGAGAGTCGCCAGCAGGAGATCACCGAGATCAGCCGCTCGCTGAAGGCACTGGCGAAGGAGCTGAACGTTCCGGTGATCGCACTCTCGCAGCTCTCGCGGGCTCCCGAGCAGCGCACCAGCGACCAGCGGCCCCGGCTCTCGGATCTTCGCGAGAGCGGCGCGATCGAACAGGACGCCGATCTGGTGCTCTTCCTGTACAGGGAGAAGCCGACCGAGGAGAAGAAGCAGGACCTGGGAGCGGGGACCGTGGAGGTCATCGTGGGAAAGAACCGGAACGGGCCCACCGACCGGATCCTCCTCACGTGGCTCGGAAACTTCATGCGGTTCGAAGACTATGACCCGCGGTTCGCCACCGTGTGACCGCCCGCACGCGCTCGCGGTTCGTGTGCGCGGCCTGTGGCGGGACGACCCTGCGGTGGGCGGGTCGGTGCCCCGAGTGCGGGGAGTGGAACTCGCTGGTCGAGGAAGTGCTGGAGCGCGCGGCCGCGGCCGGAGGGCGGAGCGGACCGGCGGCGCCGTCGCGACCCCTGGCGCAGGTGGACACGTCGGAGACGGCTCGGATTTCGACCGGCACGCCCGAGCTCGACCGTCTTCTGGGGGGAGGCGTCGTCCCCGGCGGGCTCTACCTCCTGGGTGGCGAGCCGGGGATCGGCAAGTCGACGCTCCTGCTCCAGGCGGCGGGTCGGCTGGCCGCAGGGGGGCACAGGGTCCTGTACCTTGCGGGCGAGGAGTCGCCGGGCCAGATAAAGCTGCGCGCGGCGCGTCTTTCGGTGCCGGGCGAGGGGGTGCTCGTCGCGGCCGGTACGGCCCTCGACGCCCTCCTCGCGTCCTGCGAGGAGATCGAGCCCGAAGTGGTGATCTGCGATTCGATCCAGACGGTGTACGATCCGGCGCTCTCAAGCGCTCCGGGCTCGGTCTCCCAGGTGCGGGCCGCGGCAGGGGGCTTGCAGCGCTTCTGCAAGGCGACGGGCGCCGCGGCGTTCCTGGTCGGCCACGTCACGAAGGGCGGCGGCATCGCAGGGCCGAAGACGCTCGAGCATCTGGTGGACGCCGTGCTGCTCTTCGAGGGCGACGCCCACCACGACTATCGGGTGCTCCGGGCGCAGAAGAACCGCTACGGATCGACGCGCGAGATCGCCGTGTTCCGCATGTCGGGTTCTGGGCTGGAGGCGGTCGACAACCCTTCGGCCTTCTTCCTCGACCCGGCTCGGAGTGCCCGGCCGTCCCCGGGGTCGGCGCACGTGGCGTGCATCGAAGGGACGCGACCGCTCCTGATCGAGATCCAGGCGCTGGTCGCGGCCAGCCCGTACGGGACGCCGCAGCGCGTGGCGGGAGGCTTCGATTCCCGCCGGCTCGCGTTGCTGCTCGCCGTGCTGGAGAAGCGGGCCGGGTTCGCCCTCGGTGCCCGCGACGTGTTCATCAACGTGGTCGGGGGGCTCACGCTCAGCGAGCCCGCGGTCGACCTCGGGGTGACGGTCGCGCTGGCGTCGAGCCATGCGGACCGGCCTGTCAAACCCGGGACGGTGGTGTTCGGCGAAGTCGGCCTGACCGGTGAGCTGAGGCCCGTGCGGATGACCGCGTCGCGCCTCGGCGAAGCCGAACGGCTGGGGTTCTCGCGGGCGGTGATCGCCGCTCAGGGAACCGACCCGCGCGCCGGGAACGCGCACGGGTTCGGGAACGGCGGTCGGCTCACGCTCGTCGAAGCTGAGTCCGTGGCCGAAGCCGTGAGCCTCGCCCTGGAGGGGGGATCGTGAGGAAGCAGCGAACCGCGTCGCCCATCATCCCATACCATCGGCGGCGGCGCATACCGCTACACCAGGAGGGCCATGAACTATCTGCGTGTGATCGTAGGACTATTGATCGTCTGGGCTGGTGCGCTCGCCGTCGTGTACGAGCCCGCCCGGTCGACGTATCTGGTCGTCGGGGCAGGCGTGGGGCTGCTCGCGTTGACGCTTCTCCTCGAGGCCCGCATCCGGCAGGGCGATCCACGGCAGGTTCTGGCCGCCGGGGTGGGGCTCCTGCTCGGCCTCGTCCTCGCCGCCGTCTTGCTGGCGGTCCTCGCTCGTCTCCCGCTCACCGCGGAGCTGCTGGGTAGCGGGACGCTGGTCTCGACCTTCGGGGTCGCCCTGATCGTGCTGCTCCTGGGCTACCTGGGGGCGGCCGTCGCTCGCGCGGTGACATACGACCTCATCCTATTCCGGCAGCCGGAGCAGGAGAGCGGCGCCAGAGCCCGCTTCCTGGTGGGCGAGAAATCCCTCATCGACGGGCGGATCGTCAAGCTCGCGGAGAGCCCCCTCCTGTCGGGTGAGATCATTGTCCCGCGCTTCGTTGTCGATCAGCTGAACCAGCTGGCGGCGAGCAACATCCCGATGGACCGGTTCCGGGGCGAGCGCGGGCTCGAGAGCCTGAGACGTCTCCAGCAGAATCGCATGCGCGCGGTGTACATCCGGGAGATCGACCTGCTCCACGGGGAGATCGAAGGCGTGCTCGACTACGCCGTCCAGCACGACGCCCGCGTCGTGACCCACAATCCCGAGATGATCCGCGAGGCGAACCGGCGCGGCATCCCGATCGTGAACCTAAACGACATCGCGGCGATGCTGGAGCCGGAGATCCTGAGCGGGGACGAGCTCGTCGTGAA
>JAICNR010000210.1 GCA_025931135.1 Gemmatimonadota bacterium
TCCTCGGCGGGCTGGCCGGGGCGCGCTTCCACGAGCGCGGCACGCTCGAGGCGATGATCGATCGCGAGGACCTCTCGGCGAACGAGCGGGTCCTCGTGCTGCAGCGGGCGGGATCCGCGTACGTGCGCGCCGCGCACGCGTATGCCGACGCGGTGGCCGAGACGGATTCGACCGCGGTCGAGGTCGCGAGCCAGGTCCTGATCGGAGCCGCGCAGGCGGTCGCCCGCACGGATCTGGATGGAGGGCTGACGCCGCGATTGACCGCCGTCCTCGCCTCGGGGCCCGCGGAGCCTGACTCCTTGATCTGGTACTGAGCGTGCGCGCGCTGCCCGGAATCGGCGGCCTCGCCGCCCTGCCCTTCGCCGCGGTCCTGCTCGCGGCCGCCCCGGCGGCCGGTCAGGGAGACCGCGAATGCGCCACCGGCCCGGGAGCCGCGTTCGGCGTCACGGCCTACCAGTGCGCCAACTGCGGTGTCGAGCAGCGCGTGGGGACGCCCACGGCGTTCCAGTTCTTCGCCGAGCCCGTGATCCTCGCGGTGGAGGACGGGAGCCCGCTGCGGCCGGGCGACATCGTCGAGGCCGTCGACGGCAAGCCGATCACGACCCGCGCCGGGGCGCACGCGTTCACGTATCCCGCCCGCAGCCGGTCGACCGTCACCGTGCGGCGCGACGGAGCGCGGCGGGATCTCGTGGTGCGAGTTACCGACAGCTGCCGGGTCCCGCCGACCTCCCCGACCCCGCCGACCGCCGCAGTCCCACCGACCGCGCCGACCCCCGCGGTCCCGCCGACCGCACCGACCCCCGCGGTCGCCCCGACTCCGCCGACGCCGCCGACCCCGCCCACGGAGAGCGGGCAGGGCCGCTTCGGCTTCGCGCTCGGCTGCCTGCCCTCGTGCACGCATACGCGGGCGTCGGACGGGACCCGGTACTACCGGCACGACGGCCCGCCGCCGGTCGTCGGGGTGCGGGAGGGCGGCCCCGCGGACCGGGCCGGGATGCGGGTCGGCGACCGCGTGACGCACGTCGACGGGCTCTCGATCGTGACCGAGGCCGGGGGGCTCCGGTTCCTGAGGGCCGCGCGCGGGCGCGAGATGCGCCTCACTGTCGACCGGGAAGGCCGCACGGTAGAGCTCGAGCTGACGGCGCCGTAGCCGCCGGACGCCGGCGATGCGCCGTCAGCTCCCTTCGCGCTCGCTCTCCCGCTGGGTCTTCGCGCGCTGGACGCGCCGCACGACGTCCCGCCACGCGCCCCCCGACGACATCTCCCCGTACTGGAACTCGAGCGTGGCCACGAGGTCGAGCCCCTCCGGAAAGAGGTAGATCCCGTAGACGGTCTCGTAGAGGCCGACCAGACGGCGGTCGAACCGGGGGGAGAGCGGCAGGACGTGGCGGGCGTAGTACGTCGAGCCCTCGCTGCGGATCTGGAGCCGCGTCGGATCGAAGCTCACCTCCTTCTCGAACCCCGTATACCCGACGAGGAACGCAGTGAGTCGATCCGCGTCCGGTCCCGTCACGCGCTCCGCGATCCGGAGGCGATGGTCGTTCAAAAGACTCCGGATGTCGTCGGAGGCGAGCCGGACCGCGTCCGGGTGGAGGGTCGTGACGTCGATCCGGAGCCCCGCCTCGGGACCCGACTGGCCGACCATCCGGACGCTGAGGTCCTCCCACGTGAGATAGCCGGTCGAGCTGATCGCGGTCGGCTCGCGGGTCGCGGGGGGTGCCGCCTCCGCACCAGGGGGCGCTTCCGCGCCGGGTGGCAGATCTCCGGCCGGCGTCTCGGGAGCGGGGGCGGCGCATGCCAGCGCGAAGAGCGAGGGGACGACGAGCGCTGCGATCGTGGCAAACGGCGCGGATCTCACGGAACCTCCTGGGTCAGGAGCGAGTCGACGGCGGAGAAGATCGCGTCGCGTCCCTCTCCGGTGCGGGAAGAGAACCAGACGATCTGATCGGCGTCCACGCCCAGGGCCTCGGCGGTCTCCTCGATCCGAGGGCGTCGCCGCCCGCGCGGCACGCGGTCCGCCTTCGTCAGCGCGACGAGCGTCCGGATCCCCCGCGCGGCGAGCCAGTCGATCATCCGGCGGTCGAGCGCGGTCGGATCGTGACGGCCGTCGATCAGCGACACGACGCCGGCCAGCCGCGTGCTGCGCTCGAGGTAGCCCTCGATCATGGGGCCCCACGAGCGACGCACCGCGTCGGGAACCGCCGCGTAGCCGTATCCCGGGAGGTCGACGAAGTAGCAGCTCCCGCCCACGTCGAAGTAGTTGATCGTCTGGGTCTTGCCCGGCGTCCGGCTGACGCGGGCCAGGTGGCGGTTCCGGCACAGGGTGTTGAGCAGCGACGACTTGCCGACGTTCGAGCGACCGATGAAGGCGATCTCGGGGAGTGGGGGGGACGGGTGGTCGTCCGGATCCGCGGTGGTGCGGACGAGGCGGACCTCGTAGACCTCCACCGCGGCTTACGCTTCGCGGGCCTGTGACTCGCCCAGGTCCTCGTTGATCCGCCGCTCGCGCCGCCGCTGATCCTCGCGGCGCTTGAGCACGTAGATGGGCGGCTTGCCCTCGA
>JAICNR010000089.1 GCA_025931135.1 Gemmatimonadota bacterium
AGGCGACACCCGCTACCGCCCGGAGCGGATCGACGCCGCGTATTGGACCCTCACGATCTCGACGGCGCTCCGCATCGGAGGAGAAGTCGCGCGCGGCGCGGCCGACCAGCCATGGCTCGGCTGGCTCGTGACGGCCGCCGGGTTCGCGCAGGTCGCGGGCTTCGCGATCTACTTCTGGACGATGTGGCCCCGGATCCGACCTGTCGGGAGCCACCTGCGGGAGGCCAAGGGCGAGCGATTCTAAGTGCCGGGCTCCGCGCTGCAGGCAGAGAGCGCCAACGCTCGGGCGCGCTCCCAGACCCGCGGGTCGCGGTCCATGCGACTGTGCGCCACCCGGAAGGCGAGCTTCGACCACGGAAGCCCTGCGAGCGAGATCGCGGATCCGGGAGGCCGGTCGTAGTCGTATTCCTCGAGGATGCGGTGCGTGCGACGATCGACGACGGTGGGGTCGGACTCTCCGCGGATCATCCAACCCTCGTCCTGGAACAGGGCCGCCGCCACGCGCACGTTCACGGGGATTGGCTTGTCGTACCAGCTGACGCTGTCGAGCAGAAGCAGGAGCTCCACGGGGATTCCCAGGGCCGCCATCCTCCAGGCCAGTCCCGTGGCCGACCCTCCGCCCAGGCTCTGGCCATAGATCACCCAACGCGCCCGCTGGCGCTCGGCCGGAGAGAGCGAGCCGTCCCGATCCGCGTCCAGCGACCGCCACACGAGCGCCGTGGCGACGTCGAGGCGACGGTTCTCGAGAGTCTCGGCGTACCGGCCCGCGGCAGCGTCGCGCAGCTCGAGGGCGAACCGGCGAGCTCGTTTCGACGGGTCGTTCCACCTATCCAGCCCGCCGAGGAACCCGATCGTAACGCACGAGCCCGGCGGCAAGGGGCTGGGCGTCGAGAGATCCTCGATCTCGATCGTGGCGCACGCGATCGCGAGGAGAGCCCCGCAGGAGATTCGAAGAGCGGCGGCGATGGGGCGAATCGCGGACACGAGCACGAATCTGGCGGTGGGACACCCTCCCGCAACGAGGCACTCGCTGGGCAGGTTCACGAACGGTAACTTCCTCGCGTGAGAAACAGAGCGGTCACACGTGGGGCGCTGTTCGGCGCCTGGGTTGCCATGGCTTGCGGAGGCGGCGATGGCGGAGGGCCGACCGGCGTACCTACCGGCGACATCCGCGGCCACTACACGATCACGCACAACGGGAGCATCGTCGGAACGGGTGCCCTCTCCTGCCCCGGGGACCTCGACATTACGACCCAGAACGGCACTTCGTTCTCCGGCACGATCACAATCACCGAGACCGCGGAGTGCAGTGGAGTAGCGAGCGAGGGCACGATCAGCGGCACGGTGTCGAGCGGTGGAGAGATGACGTTCACGGTCTCGATCCCGTTCCTGGACGGGCTCCTCGAAGCCGCCGGATGCACGATCCTCAGTGGCGGGACGACGTTCACCGGGACGGTCACCACCGTGGTCTTCTCGGGGACCCGCACGAACCGGCTGCGATGCGAGGTGGAGCCCGGATCGTTCCTCGAAGTCGACCTCGTCTACACGATCTCGGGCCCCAAGACTTGACCCGGACGTCGGGAGAGATCCCCCGGCGACGGCTCTTCGCGGTGGCAGCGCTCCTCCTGATGACGGCGGGTCCCGCGGCCGGCCAGGACGTCCGGCCGTCCGAGCCGATCCCCATCGACACGCTCCAGTTCGGGCTCGCGCCGGCGGACACGGTGCCGGTCCTGGCGCCGCGCTTCCGCGGCGGTCCCGCACAGGCCGAGCTGGCTGCGGTCCCCGACGAAGACCGCCTGCCGCGGAACCCGCGGAATGCCGCGATCCGGTCGTTCCTCCTTCCCGGCTGGGGTCAGTGGCACACGGGCCATCCGATTCGCGGGATCGGCTTCGCACTCGCGGAAGTCGGGTTCGCCTGGCTCGGCTATCGCCAGCAGCGGGAAGCACTGAACCTCCAGGACGAGCTCCAGGCGGCGCGCGAGGCCTTCTTCGCGGACCCGCCGCCCGACCTGCCGGAGGATCCGATCCTCGCCGAGGAGGCGTTCGATCGGACGATCGAGGCGGTCACGATCCGCGCCGAGCTCGACAACGCGGAGGGCTATCGGGAGGACTTCTATGCCTACGCCGCGCTAGCCGTGATCTTCAGCGCGATGGACGCGTACGTGGCCGCGCAGCTAGACCCGCTCGACGTCGGTGCGGAGCCGTCCGGACGCGTGCGGGCATCTGTGCGCCTTCCTTGGGGAGACCGGTGACGAGCGCAGGCGGAAACGGGCGCCAGGAGACGCCGCCCGCGGAGCGTCCGATCGGTGTCTTCGACTCGGGGATCGGCGGGCTCACGGTCATGCACTCGCTGATGGAACGACTGCCGCGGGAGTCGCTGATCTATTTCGGCGACACGGCGCGGGTCCCCTATGGCCCCAAGTCCCGTGACACCGTCACCCGGTTCTCGATCGAGAACGTACGTCTACTGACGGGTTACGGGGTGAAGGCCGTCGTCGTCGCGTGCAACACCGCGACCGCGCGCGCGCTGCCGGTGCTGCGCCAGGAGTTCAACCTGCCGATCGTCGGCGTGGTCGGGCCCGGTGCGCGCGCGGCTGTGGCGCGCACGACGACGGGCCGGATCGGGGTCATCGGGACGTACGGGACGATCGAGAGCGGCGCCTACCGGGACCACCTTCTCGCCCTGAACCCGGACCTCGAGGTCGTGTCGCGGCCGTGCCCGCTGTTCGTGCCGCTCGCCGAGGAAGGGTGGACCGACCACCCGGTCGCGCGGCAGGTGGCGGAGGAGTACCTGGCCCCCTTCCGCGTGGACGGAATCGACACCCTGATCCTGGGCTGCACCCACTATCCGCTCCTCGCGGGCGTGATCGCGGAGGCGGTCGGCCCGCAGGTGACCCTGATCGACTCCGCGGAGGAGACGGCGCGCGAAGTCGCCTCGCTCCTCTCCGACCGGGGCCTGGCGGCCGGGGCCGGTGAGCCCGCGCACAGGTTCCTGGTCAGCGACCTGCCGGAGCTCTTCTTGCGGGTGGGGCAGCGGTTCCTGCAGGGGCGGATCGGCGGCGTCGAGGTCGTGGCGGCCGGGTCCGGGTAGCAGGACCGCGGGTCACGGCTCGCCGAACCGCTCGATCGAGAGGACGCCGTCCTTCAACCGGCCGTACGTGCGATGGACGGTCCAGTCGCCGAGATTCAGGTACAGGCCGCGGCCGTGCGTGCTCCGTTCGGGCGAATGCACATGGCCCGCGACGACCGCGTCGATCTCGCCCTTCGCGAGCTCGCGCGCGGCCTCGGCGCGCAGGCGGTCCCGGTGTCGCGCGAGGTCGACGTCGTCGTGACGGTCCCGGCTCGTCGCCGACGTACGGTGGGCCAGCCAGTGGCCCAGACGTGGCGGCAGGAGGCGAAACGCGAAGATCGCCGCGGGGTTCCGGAGCACGGCTCGCACCCAGCGGTAACCGCCTTCGGCGCCGCCAAGTGCATCGCCGTGCGTGAGGAGGAGCGCGAGCCCGTCGTGGCGCGCGACGAAGGGATCGTCCAGGACCCGGATCCCGAGCTCGCGCTCGAGCCAGCCGGGGCCGCGCCCGGCGCGCAACCAGTAGTCGTGGTTCCCGCCCATGAACGCGATCGCGACGTGGCGTGCGCGGGCGCGCTGGAGGGCGCGGAGGACGGGGCCGTGCCGCCGCGGCGGCTCGGCGTAGTCGAACCAGAAATCGAACACGTCCCCGAGGAGGTAGAGCATGGAGCCGGGCTCGAGCCGGTCGAGGAAAGCGATCAGGTCCCGCTCCTTCGCGGCCTCGACGGCGGGCGGGTGGGCGCCGAGGTGGACGTCGGACAGGAACGTGACGGTCGACATGGCCCCCGAAGGTAGCAGGGGCGGAGGAGCGGCGTGAGCCAGCGGATCGAGCGCCGCGAGGCGGACCGGACATTCGGGCCGAGAAAAGGCCTCTGGCAGCGGATCAAGGACGTCGCGCTCATGGACGTCGCGGTCCTGGTCAAGGGAATCGACGCGGTAGCGATCGAAACCCTCGAGGAGCGCCTCCTTGCCGCCGACTTCGGCGTCCCCGCCACGCTCCATCTGACCGCGGCGGTGGAGACCGAGGCGAAGAAGGGAAAGCTTCGCACCGAGCGCGAGCTCAAAGACTTCCTGAAGACGCGCCTCGTTGAGCTTCTCGGGGAAGCCGGGTCGAACCTCGAGCTGGCCCGAGCGCCAGAACCCCCGACGGTGGTGTTGCTGGTCGGCGTGAACGGGGTCGGGAAGACGACCACGCTCGCGCGGCTCGCGCGCCGCCTCGAGCGCCGAGGGGAGTCCGTGCTGCTCGCGGCCGCCGACACCTTCCGGGCGGGCGCGATCGAGCAGGTGAAGGCGTGGGCCGCGCGGCTCGACGTCCCGGTCGTGGCCGGGCAGGCCGGCGGCGACCCGGCGGCGGTCGTCTACGACGCGGTGGACGCCGCGATCGGCAGAGGCGCCACCTATGTCCTCGCGGACACGGCCGGGCGGCTCCACACGCAGTCGGACCTCATGGCCGAAGTCGCGAAGGTCGCGACGGTGGCGGGGAAGCGGCTCGAAGGCGCGCCGCACGAAACGCTCCTCTGCCTGGACGCGACGACCGGCCAGAACGCGCTCGTCCAGGCGCGGACGTTCGCAGCCGCGCTCCCGATCACCGGCCTCGTCGTCTGCAAACTCGACGGGACCGCGCGCGGTGGCGTCGTCGTTGCCGTGAGCCGGGAGCTCGGGGTGCCGGTCAAGTTCGTGGGGCTCGGCGAGGGACCGGACGATCTCGAGGCGTTCGATCCGGCCGCATTCGCGGAGGGCCTCCTCCGCTGAGCGGATCCTTGAGTCTGGACGACGATGTCCGCTTCCTGCCGGGCGTCGGACCGCGGAAGGCCGCGGATCTCGCGCGGCTGGGAATCCGCACGATCGGCGACCTCCTCCTCCACTATCCGCGCGACTATTTCGACGCCCGGCACGTGACGCCGATCGGAGACCTGCGGCCCGGCGAGACCGCGACCGTCCTGGGAACCGTGCGCACACTCGGCGAGCGGAAGCTCCGTGCGCGGCGGAGCATGGTCTCGGCGCTCCTCGAAGACGAGACCGGCGCGGTGCCGCTCGTCTGGTTCAACCAGCCGTGGGTCGCGGGGCAGCTGCCGCGCGGCGGACGCCTCCGCGCGATCGGCGCGGTGAGCCGCTTCCAGGGCCGCATCCAGCTGTCGCCGTCGGAGTTCGACGTCGTCGAGGAAGCGGAGGGTGAGATCGCCGCGGCGGGCCTCCTGCCGATCTATCCGCTGACCGGCAACGTGAGCCAGAAGGCTCTCCGTGGCTGGACGCGAACCGCCCTCGACCGGCTGGGACGTGTCGAGGATCCGTTGCCGGAGGATCTCCGCCGGGAGCAGGACCTGCCACCCCTCGGCGTCGCGCTCGCGGAGCTCCACTGGCCCGAAAGCCCCCTCGCACGCGACCGGGCGCGCCGGCGCTTCGCGTGGGAGGAGCTCTTCTGGTGGGAGCTGCGGCTGGCCTTGAAGGCGGTCGAGCGGCGTCGACCCGAGAGCGGGATCGCGATGGGGGCGGAAGGGGAAATCGTTCCGCGCGTCGGCCGGGCTCTCCCGTTCGAGCTGACCCGAGCCCAGCGCCGGACTCTCTCGGAGATCTACCGCGACATGCGCGCGACCCGGCCGATGAACCGGCTGATCCAGGGCGACGTCGGCTCGGGGAAGACGGTCGTCGCGCTGCTCGCGCTCCTGCGCGCGATCGAGAGCGGGTACCAGGGTGCGCTCATGGCACCGACCGAGATCCTGGCCGAGCAGCACGCCCGGACGATCGGCCGGCTCCTCGGCGACGCGCCGGTCCAGGCCGCACTCCTGACCGGGAGCGTGGGGGGGAAGTCCCGCGCGCGGATCGCGGCCGGCCTGGCGGAGGGCGCGATCGACCTCGCGATCGGGACCCACGCGTTGATCCAGGAAGGCGTGGAGTTCCGCCGGCTCGGCCTCGCGATCATCGACGAGCAGCACCGCTTCGGCGTCGCCCAGCGGCTCGCGCTCACACGCAAGGGCGCCGTGCCCGACGTCCTCGTCATGACCGCGACCCCGATCCCACGGTCGCTCGCGTTGACGTTCTACGGCGACCTCGACGTGTCGCGGATCGACGAGATGCCGCCCGGGCGGAAGCCCGTGGCGACGCGGGTCATCGGCGAGCGTCAACGGGATCGCCTCTATGGCTTCCTCGCCGAGCGGCTCGCGGCGGGGGAGCAGGGATACGTCGTCTATCCCCTGATCGAGGAGTCCGAAGCCACGGACCTCAAGGACGCGACCTCCGGTTACGAGGCGCTCGCCGAGCGGTTCCCGTCGGCGCGGGTCGCCCTCCTCCACGGCCGCGTCCCGCCCGAGGAGAAGGACCGGGTCATGCGGGCCTTCGCAGCAGGGGAGGTCGACCTACTGGTCGCGACGACGGTCATCGAGGTCGGGGTCGACGTCGCCAATGCGACGTTCATGGTCGTCGAGCACGCCGAGCGGTTCGGGCTCTCCCAGCTACATCAGCTCCGCGGGCGCGTGGGACGAGGGGAGCGGGCCGCGTACTGCTTCCTCATGATCTCGCCGGAGGCGGGCGCCCACGCGCGCGAACGCGCGCGCGTGCTGGCGTCGACGCACGACGGCTTCGTGATCGCCGAAGAGGATTTCCGGCTCCGCGGGCAGGGTGACGTGTTCGGCACGCGTCAGCACGGTACGCCGGACTTCCGGATAGCCGACCTCGAGCGCGACGTGGACCTGCTGGCGGCCGCGCGGGACGCGGCGTTCGACCTTGTCGACGGAGACCCCGTTCTCGAGCGGCCCGAGAACGCCCCGATCCGCCGCTGGCTGGACCGGCTCGCGGCCAGGGACGCGGACCTGGCACGGCAGGGCTAGCGGGCATCTCGAACGCGGGCACGGCCCCCGCGGGGCTCCGAGCCCGGTCAGGCGATATGCCGCGGGCTGTCTCCGGGGCCTCTCAGGTAGCCGATCAGCTCGCCGGCCGCGTGGCAGACGACGAGCGGCA
Organism: Gemmatimonadota bacterium; assembly: GCA_025931135.1. Taxonomy (GTDB): domain Bacteria; phylum Gemmatimonadota; class Gemmatimonadetes; order JACCXV01; family JAHWKZ01; genus JAICNR01. Next base: position 7,022 of record JAICNR010000089.1, read on the forward strand.
CGAGCAGAGGGACGCTGGCGAGAATCCCGCCGGCGAGCCTTCCCTTACGCTGGACGTTCCTCAGCGTGCGGTAGAGGAGGAACGGTGGGAGGAGGGCGGTCGAGCCGATGCGGGCCATTCTTGCAGGTCCGCTCAGGTTCGGCAGCCGGAAGCCGGCGATCGAGCGGCCGTTGTGGAAGTGCGTAGCGTACGTCCTCAGGAAGCCGTGCGACTGGTCGTGATGGACGACGATCCGGCCGTCGGCGACGAGCGTCTCGCCACGCTCCCGAAGCTGCCGGTTGAACAGGAACTCCATCATGCCGAGCCTCCCCATGTCCTCGGGAATCACGCGGCGCTTGTAGGAGATGTTCGCCTGCAACGCGATCTCCTCGCTTGCGCCGTCCCGGATCGGCGACATGAACGGGCTGAAGACGAGCGCGAAGTTCGCCCAGTCCACCAGATGCTCCGTGGCCGCGTTCTCGACAGCACCGCCGATCGCCGCGGCCTCGGGATGCTCGCGGTGGGCCTGGAGGATCCGCTCGCACCAGTCAGGGGCCACCCGGCAGTGGTCCTCGGTGATCGCGACGATGTCGCCCGAGGCCTGGGAAAGCCCCCATGCCCGGAGCGCGAAGACCGAGGCACCAATACGCTCCAGCCGCCGGACGTTCGGATGGGCCCGCGCCGCAGCATCCGGCAGCCCCTGTCCGTCACCGTCGACGAGGAGGATCTCGACGTCCAGGGCCCGCGCCTGGTCCCGCAGGGAGTCGAGGCATGCGCGAACTTCCGGCCACGGTTTGCCGGTCGCGACCACGACCGACAATCGAGCGCTCATCGGTGGGCCTCAACGGCCGAGGTCGCGGACTCGGGCGAGGCCGGTTCTTCGGAAAGGGATCGATAGCAGTCGAGGGTCCGCCGACCGGTCTCCTCCCAGCGAAACCGGGCCGCCCGCTCGAGACCCTGCCGCCGTCGCATCTCGCGCCGGGCTTCGTCCTGCAGCAAGGCGATCATCGCGGCGGCGAGAGCCTGCCCGTCGTCCGGCGGCACCAGCTCCGCGGCGCCCGCGAGATTCTCGGTCAGCGAAGTGGACAGGGACGAGATCGTCGGCACCCCGCACGCCATCGCCTCCAGCGGCGGGAAGCCGAAGCCCTCCTGCAGCGAAGGATAGACGAACAGCCTGGCGCCGGCATAGTACCAGGGCAGGTCGGCGGAAGGGACGTATCCGGGAGTGTGGATCCGGCCCCTCATCCCGGGCGCCTCCATACGGGACAGGACGTCGTCGTAATTCCACCCCAGTCGGCCGGCCAGAACGAGATGGGATTCGGTCCCGGATTCCTCCACCACCCGTCGATACGCCTCGATCAGTCGTGGCAGGTTCTTCCGCGGCTCGATCGTGCCGACATGGAGGATGTACGACTCCGGCAATCCGAGTCGCCGGGTCTCGCGCCGTACTTCCGCGGAATCGAAGACACGAAACTCCTCGCCGATCCCGGGAATCACGAGCCGGATCCTGCCCTCGGGAAGATCCGGCACGAACTCGAGGATCTGCTCCCGAGTGGAACGGGAGGGCACTGTGATCAGGTGGGCGCGACGAATGCTGTCGAGCAGGGCCCTGCGATAGAGGGCGCTGCGTCGAAGAGCGGTATGACATTCCGGAAGCGTGAAGAACGTCATGTCGTAGACCGTCAGCAAATGACGCTGCCGCCCCCGATAGTACGGCATGATGAACGACGGCGAGTGGACGACGTCGGCCTTCCATCCGAGAGTCGTCGCCGGCAGTGCCACCTGCTGGAACAGCAAGCGCAACGGACGTGGACGAAGTGAGAGAGGAACAACGGCGAAGTTCCGGGGCAGCCGCCCGTCGAACAGCTTCCGGTCCTCGTAGTTGACGTATATCCGGTAGCGATTCACGGGGTCGACCCGGCCCAGCGACAGCACCAGACGGGTGAGGTAGTTGTCCACGCCGCTGCCCTCCGGCAGAAGCGCCGTCAGATCGATCGCCACGCGCATGGAAGTATTCATAGGCAAGAATCAGGCTAATCCGCCCTCGCCCGGGCCGCCCGTGGCGCTTGACCGGCTCGCGACGCGCGGGCTACGTTCGCCCGCGTGAATCACGCGGTCATCCTCGCGGGCGGCGTGGGAGAGCGGTTCTGGCCCGCCTCGACGCCCGAGCGACCCAAGCAGCTTCTTCCCCTCATCTCCGACCGCACGATGGTGCGCGAGACGGCGGACCGGCTGGCCGGTGTCGTCCCGCCGGAGCGGTGGCTCGTGCTGACGGGGGCGGCGATCGCGGACCGGGTCGCGGCCGAGCTCCCCGAGATGCCTCGCGCCCACGTGATCGGCGAGCCGGAACCGAAGAACACGGCGGCGGCGATCGGCTTCGCCGCGGGGCTCGTCGCCGCGCGCGACCCCGACGCGATCCTCCTCGTCCTGCCCGCCGACCACGCCATCGGGGACTCGAGAGCGTTCCGAAGCACCGTCGAGGAGGGCCTTCAGCTGGCGGCCGAGGAATCCGTCATCGTCTTGTTCGGAGTCGTCCCCGACCGACCCGAGACTGGCTACGGCTACGTGCAGCGCGCCGACCCGATCCGGACGCGCACGGTCGAGGCGTACGAGGTAGCGGCGTTCGTCGAGAAGCCGGACGCGCCGACAGCGCGCGCGCTCGTCCAGGACGGTCTCCATACATGGAACAGCGGACTCTTCTGCGGCCGCGCCCGAGTTTTCCTCGAAGAGTACGCGGAGCACCTGCCGCTCATGCGACGGACGATCGATTCCGCCGTCGCCGCCTGGGGCTCCGACCCCCGCGCCGCTCTCGAGGGATACTATGCGGCGGTCGAATCGACTTCGATCGACTACGGGATCATGCAGCAGACGGAGCGGGCGGTCGTGATGCCCGCGCGCGGATGGGAGTGGGACGACGTCGGCTCGTGGGAGGCTCTGGCCCGCTGGCTGGAGCCGGATGGCGACGGGAACGTCCGAGTGGGCGACGTCGTGCTGGAAGCCTGCCGGAATGTGATCGCCTGGTGCCCGACGGGCCGGCTCTCCGCCCTGGGGATCTCCGATTGCGTGATCGTCCGCAGTGGCGAGGA
>JAICNR010000086.1 GCA_025931135.1 Gemmatimonadota bacterium
CGCCCATGCCCGTGATCGCCGGAACCGAAGGGCTGCTCGCGCTGGCGGTGATCGCCATGGTCGTCGCTCTGCTCGTGATCCCGCTCGGGATCCCCGGCCTCTGGATCATGATCGGCATCCTCGCGATCGCGGTCGTGGGCGATGAGGTGTCTCCCTGGATCCTCCTGTTCCTCGTCCCCGTCGCGGTCCTCGCCGAGCTCGCCGAGTGGACGATCGTGGCGCGAACGAGCGCCCGGTGGGGGGGATCGCGGAAGGCGTTCTGGGGCGCGATCGCCGGCGGGATCGTCGGGATCCTGGTCGGGCTCCCGATCCCGCTTCCGATCCTGGGCCCGCTCGCGGCCGGTCTCCTCGGGACCTTCGCGGGCGCGGCCGTCGTCACCTTATGGGAGACCCGGACCCTGCGCTCGGCGGGGCGGGTCGGGTGCGGCGCGGTGCTCGGGCGCGCATTCGCGGCGGCCGCCAAGACGGCGGCCGGCGTCGTCATCCTCGTCGTGGGAGCGGCGGCACTGTTCCTCCGCTGAGGAGGTTCAGTCGTCGTCGTCCTCTGCGGGCGCGGGGGCGGGGGCCTCGGGCATCGCGCAGTCGGGGATCACGAGCGGGGTCCCGGCCTCGAGCTCCTCGCCGTAGCCGCCCGAGCAATCGAAATCCCGGAGCGTATAGGAATCCTCGCCTCCCGACGGCCGAACGACGTACGCCCACGGCGTCCCGCGCGTGACGAATCGGAGCACCTGCGCCCGCTCGGGACCCCGATGGACCTCGACCGCCGTCTCGTATCCGGGGGCGCCAGGCGCCATGTCGCGGTAGAGGATCGCGATCTTGCGGTACCCCTCGAGCGAGGGGACGACGTGTTCGCCGCCGGACGCTGGGGCCGCCGAGTCCGCTGCCGCCGAGTCGGCGGGCAGAGAGTCCGCCGCGGCGGCGGGAAGCGAATCGGCGACCGAATCCGCGGCGGCGGAGTCCGGGGCGCCTTCCTGCGCCAGCGCGGAAGTTGCGGCGAGCGCGGCCAGGAGCGCCGACGCGATGACGATCGTCGACCCTGTCATGGGGAGATGGTTCGCCGCTCGGCGGCGGATTGTCAAGCCGCCCTCGGGCCCTGATCTTCTGCCGGCCATGCGCTTCGACGCGGTCCTCTTCGATCTCGACGGCACGCTCGCGGACACCCTCGACGACATCGCGGCCTCGGTGAACTGGGCGCTCGAGCGGAACGCGGTGGACCCGCACCCGCCGGACGCCTACCGGGATCTGGTCGGCGAGGGAGTCGGCCGGCTCGTCGAGCGCGCCCTGCCGGTCGAACGCCAGGACCTCCACGGCGCCGTGCTCGAGGACCTCCGCGCGCACTATACCGAACACATGCTGGACCGTACCGCCCCGTACCCCGGCATCCCCGAGCTCCTGGACGAGATCCGCCTGCGCGGGCTGCCGATGGCGGTCCTCAGCAACAAGCCCGAAGTCGCCACGCGATGGATGGTCGAGCGGCTCTTCTCCGCCTGGCCCTTCGCCGCGGTCCGGGGCGAGCGACCGGGGGTCCCCCACAAGCCCGATCCGGCGGCCGCGCTCGAGATCGCCGCCGCGATCGGGGTCGAGCCGGCGCGGGTCCTCTACCTCGGCGACACCCGGACGGATATGGAGACCGCGGTGGCGGCGGGGATGTTCGCGGTCGGGGCGCTGTGGGGCTTCCGCGACCGGGCCGAGCTCGTGGCGCACGGGGCCGCGGCGATCGTGGCGCACCCCCGGGAGGTCCTCGCGCTGATCGGCGAGTGAGCCCCCGCCGACACCGTCTCGCCGGGGATGAGCGGCGGGCAGGGCGCGGTCGTCCACTCGATGGCACATTCGAGCACATGGCCGTCCCATTCCTCCGGAGGTTCCTGGCATGCGCACTCGAATCGCACTCCTGACCCTCTCCGTCGCGCTCCTCCCCCTCGCCTGCGCCTCGGGCGGAGGGAGCGGGGGCGGGAGCGCCCGGAGTGTCGAGGCGGCTCCGCCCCCGGTCCAGCGCCTCGCTCTCGAGCGGCCGATCCCGTACCCGGTCGACCTCCCCGCGAACTACGCGCGGGCGATCGAGCGGGGGACCCGCGCCGCGAACGGCGCTCCCGGGCCGCGCTACTGGCAGCAGTGGGCGGAGTACGAGATCGCGGTCCGGCTCGACACGGACGCGCGCCGGCTCGACGGCACGACGACGATCCAGTATCGGAACGCGTCCCCCGACACCCTTCGCGCGCTCGTCGTCCAGCTCCTCCAGAACCTCCACGCGCCGACCGCGCCGCGGAGCTTCGAGGAGGAGGTCACGGGGGGTGTGGAGCTCCGCCGCGTCGCGGTCGCCGGAGCCGAGCTCGCGGCGCTCGAGGGCGATGACGAGGGACCTGGCTGGCAGGTGAGCTCGACCCGGCTCTTCATCCGGCCGCCGAGCCCGGTCCTGCCCGGGGGGACGATCGAGCTCGCGTTCGACTTCGGCTTCCCCGTCCCCCAGGCGGGCGCCTCGGGCCGGATGGGATACAGCGGCGAGGACATGTTCTACCTGGCGTACTTCTATCCTCAGATGGCGGTGTATGACGACGTGGCGGGTTGGGACACGGATCGCTTCACCGGGCAGGCGGAGTTCTACGCGGACTTCGGTCGCTACGCGGTCACGATCGACGCCCCCGCGAACTGGCTCGTCGACGGGACCGGCACGCTCGAGAACCCGGGAGAGACCCTGGCGATGGACGTCCGCGCCCGGCTCGACGCCGCGGCGGCGAGCGATTCGGTGATCCGGGTTCTGTCGAGCGCCGACTACGACCGGCCCGTGACGCTCCCCGGCCGGAACGGCCGGATCGAGTGGCGCTTCGCCGCCGACTCGGTCCACGACGTGGCATACAGCGTGACCCGTCGCACGAACTGGGACGTGACCCGGACGCCCGTCGGCGACCGCGACCGGGACGGCGCGGTCGACTACGCCCGGATCGGCTCCATCTGGCGCGATTCCGCGCCCCGCTGGCAGCACCAGGCCCGCTACGGCGCCCACTCGATCGCGCACCATTCGGAGTTCACGGGGGTCTCCTACCCCTGGCCGCACATGACGTCGGTGGAGGGGGGCGGGATCATCGGGGGCGGAATGGAATATCCGATGATGACACTGATCGGCGACTACAACGAGCGCGGCGACACCGCTCTCTACGCGGTCACCGCCCACGAGCTGGCGCACATGTGGGTGCCGATGATCGTGGCGAACAACGAGCGCCGCTACGCGTGGATGGACGAGGGCACGACGACGTTCAACGAGAATCAGGCGAAGAAGGACTTCTTTCCCGGAACGAACTGGGACCTTCCCGAGGTGGACTCCTACCTCGAGGTGGCACGCGCCGAGCTCGAGGGTTCGCTGATGACACCCTCGGACTATCACCTGCCGGGTCCGGGGTATGGAATCGCGTCGTACGACAAGCCCGCGACCGGGCTGGCCACGCTGCGCGCGATCCTGGGCGAGGACACGTTCCTCCGCGGGTACCGCGAGTACCTGCGCCGCTGGTCCTTCAAGCATCCCTACCCATGGGACTTCTTCGCCACGTTCGAGGACGTGAGCGGCATCGACCTCGACTGGTTCTGGCGCGGCTGGTACTACGAGACCTGGACGCTCGACCAGGCTGTCGGCGGAGTGCGCGTGGATGGCGATCGCTCGACCGTCTTCGTCGAGGATCGCGGCCGCCTGCCGATGCCCGTTCCGCTGACGATCCGCTGCCGGGGCGGCGAGACGGTCGAGCTCACGATCCCGGTCGATCCGTGGCTGGCGGGCCTGCGGCAGACGTCGATCGAGGTGGACTGCGCGGTCGAGAGCGTCACGATCGACGCCGCGCGCAGCTATCCCGACGCAGATCGCGCGAACAACTCGTGGGAAGGCATGCCGGCGTCGTGAGCCGGGACCGGCGCCGGGTCGCCCTGATCACCGGGGCCTCGAGCGGCATCGGGCTGGAGCTGGCGCGAGTCGCGGCGGAGCGCGGCTACGACCTCGTGCTCGTCGCGCGTCGCGAGGAGGCGCTCCGCGCCCTCGCCGCCGAGATCGAGCGGGATCGCGGCGTGTCGGCGCGCGTCGTGCCCACGGATCTCGCGAGGGCGGACGGACCGGACGCCGTCGCGCGCGCGCTCGAGGACGTCCCGGTCGACGTGCTCGTCAACAACGCGGGATTCGGCCTGTACGGGGATTTCCTCGATACCGACATCGACGTCGAGCGCGAGATGATCGCCGTGAACGTCGCGGCGCCGACCGTCCTCGCGAAGGCGTTCGCGCCCCAGATGGTCCGGCGGGGACGCGGCCGGATCTTGAACGTCGCCTCGACCGCCGCCTTCCAGCCCGGTCCGCGGATGGCCGTCTACTACGCCACGAAGGCCTACGTGCTCTCCTTCTCGATCGCCTTGTCGATCGAGCTAGCGGGGACCGGGGTGACGGTGACCTGCCTCGCGCCGGGCCCTGTCCGGACGCCGTTTCGCGAACGCGCGCGGGTCTCGGCCTCGCGGCTCTTCAGCGGCGAGCGGGGGAGGGAGCCGGGGGCGGTCGCGCGGGCCGGTTGGGACGCGCTCGAGCGCGGCCGCCGGCTGGCGATCCCCGGGGCGTGGAACCGGGTCGGGGCGGCGACCGCCCGCGCGGTGCCGCTCGGAGTCGCGGCGCGGGTAGTCGCCATGCTCCAGCCCACGGAGCGGGAGCCGGACGACCGGACCGTCCACGACAGTTGAAAACGAACGGGCCCGCGGCGCTCGCCGCGGGCCCGGTGCGTTTCCGATCGATCGACCCGTGAGTGGTTCGCTACTTGGGATCCTTCAGGTGGCCGTTCACGAGCTTGGTCATCTCGAACATGCTGACCTGCCGCTTGCCGTTGAACACCGGCTTCAGCTTGTCGTCCGCATTGATCATGCGCTTGTTCTTCGCATCCTGCAGGTTGTTCTTCTTGATGTAGTCCCAGATCTTCTTCGTCACCTCGGTCCGGGGCATCGGCTTGCTCCCGACCACCGCGGAGAGCTGATCGTCCGGCTGCATCGGTTTCATGAACGAGGGGTTCGGCTTCCGCTTCTTCTTCGCTTGAGCCATCGTTGCGTCTCCCCAGGAAGACGTTTCCGGTTCTTGGACGGTCGTCGATGCTGTCGTCGTTGCGGGAGCGGGCCTCCCCGGCAGGGCAGAAACCCGTCCCCATGATAACCCAATAGGGGCCGCACTACAAACGATTTTCCCGGGCGTCAGGACTTCGGGGTCCGGCGCGCGCCGTCGCGGTCGCTGAGCAGGATGCTCCCCACCAGCGCCACGCCGCCCGCCGCGGCTCCCAGAAAGCACAGGATCGCGAGCCCCGGATAGCCGAGGATCGTGAACGAGGTGGAGACCTGCATGAGCAGCGCAGCACCCACGATCAGGGCCGCCAGCACGAGCCCCATCGCGATCCGGTTCGCGACCTTCTGGAAGCCCTCGACCAGCGTGCGCTCGTCGATCGCTTCCACGTGCAGCTTGAGCCCGTTCTCGGCCACGAGGTCGAGGATCTGGTTGAGCCGCGAGGGCATCCGCTGGACGAGCTCCAGCGTGTCCAGCATCGCTGCCGACAGGTTGCCCGGGGAGATCTCCTGCCGCATCCGTCGCGCGAGCAGCTCGGCGGCGTGCCGCCGGATCGCCGCGTTGGGGTCGAACTCCGGAGACAGGGCGCGCCCTACGGCATCGAGGTTGAGCAGCGTCTTGCCGAGCATGGCCAGCTCGCGCGGCACGCGCACCCCGTCGCTGCCCGCGATGCGGGCGATCTCCATGACGACGGAGCCGACCTCGATCTCCTCCACGCGCGCGCCGTGGTAGCGCTGGACGAGCTCTTCCACGTGGCGCCGGAAGGCCTCGGGGTCGTAGATCTCCTCGATCACGTCGCCGAGCTCCAGGGCGACCTGGGCGGCGTCGCCGCCCTTGCCCTCCCCGACCGCGACCACGAGCCGCAGGAGGTCGCTTCGCATGGCGTCCGGGATGCGGCCGATCATCCCCAGGTCGATCAGCGCGATCCGCCCGTCTTCGGTCAGGAACACGTTGCCGGGGTGCGGGTCGGCGTGGAAGCGGCCGTCGACGAGGATCTGCTTGAGGTACGCTTCGAAGAGCTGCTCGGCGAGCTCGGAGCCGTCCAGCTCGATCCGCGCCACGTCCGGGATGTCGGTCACCTTGCGCCCCCGCACGAGATCCATCGTCAGGACCCGGTCGGTGGTGAAGTCCGGAATGGGTCGCGGGACGGTCAGCCGGTCGTACTCCGCGATCTGCTGGGCGAAGACCTCCAGGTTCGCGGCTTCGGCGCGGTAGTCCAGCTCCCGTACGAGCGAGCTCCCGAACTCCTCGATCATCCCCCGGAGGTGATAGCGATGGCCCCACTCCGTGTGCTTGTCGAGGAGCTCCGCCGCGCCCATGAGGGCGTCGAGGTCCTCGCGGATCCGCTCCCGGATCGCCGGCCGCTGCACCTTGACCGCCACCTGGCGGCCGTCGCGGAGCGCCGCCTCGTGGACCTGTCCCAGCGATGCGGCCGCGATCGGCTCGGTCGAGAACATCGAGAACGCCTTGCTGATCCGGACGCCGAGCTCCTGCTCGACGATCCGCTCGACGGTCTCGAACGGCACCGGCTCGACGTCGTCCTGGAGCCGCGAGAGCGCCGCCAGGTACTCCGGCGGCAGGAGGTCCGCGCGCGTTGACAGGAGCTGGCCGAGCTTGACGAACGTCGGGCCGAGCGCCTCCAGGTCGTCGGCCAGCTCGGCGGCCCGACCGAACACGTCGCCCTCGGCAGGCGCCTCCTCGTCCCTCAGCTCCGGCGCGAGCCCGGCGCGCTTGACGAAGTCCGAGCGTCCGTATTTCCAGAGCAGCCGGGCGATGTCCCCGTAGCGTCCGAGCCGCGAGGCCCCTTCGGTCAGCGTCATGCCGTCGCTACAGTCCGCGGATCATGGCCGCGGCCTCGCGGGCCCGGCCGCGGCGGCCGATGGGCGTGTCGGCCTCCTCGATCCAGTCCGCGAGCTCACGCCGGCCCGAGAGGGTCAACCGGCCGTACGCCTGCTCCACCCGTGCGTCGCCGGCGAGGAACGCGCCGAGCTCGGGCGGAACCTGGTGAAGGGGTCGGGCGATCGTCGGAGAGTCGGACAGTCGTTCCATGGGGCCTCCATCGATGGATGGTTGTCCCCACAGCCTACAACGGGCGGGCGCGCTCCCGCCGTCAGCGGTCTTACCGGAGCGCGGGTCAGACGATGCCGAGCGCCAGCATCGCCTCCGCGACCTTCAGGAACCCGGCCACGTTCGCGCCCCGCACGTAGTCGACCCAGCCGTCATCGACGTACCCCTGCTCGACGCAATGCTCGTGGATTTGCCGCATGATGCGGCGCAGCCGCTGATCCACCTCCTCGCGCGTCCAGCTCATTCGCATCGCGTTCTGGGACATCTCGAGGCCCGAGATCGCGACCCCGCCGGCGTTCGCGGCCTTCCCCGGCGCGTGCGCGACCCGCGCGGCCTCGAGCACCTTCGAGGCCTCGTACGTGACCGGCATGTTCGCGCCCTCGCACACGAGCCGGCAGCCATTGGCAAGGAGCCGCCGCGCGTCGTCCGCGTCGAGCTCGTTCTGAGTGGCGCAGGGGAAGGCGACGTCGCAGGGCACCGACCACGGGGCCGCGCCGGCGTGAAATGTGCCCCCCCAGATCCGCGGGTACTCTTCCAGGGTCCCGTGCCGCGAGGTCTTGAGCTCCTCGACCCAGCGCACCTTTTCGAGCGTGACTCCCTCCGGGTCATGGACGAAGCCCTGCCGGTCCGAGAGCGTGACGACGCGCGCCCCGAGCTCGACCAGCTTCTCGGCCGTGTACTGCGCCACGTTCCCCGAGCCCGAGATCACGCACGTCCGGCCCTCGAGGCCGCCGTCCACCCGGGCCAGGATCTCGCGCGCGAAGTACACGCAGCCGTAGCCCGTCGCCTCCGTCCGGAGGGGGCTTCCGCCGAAGGACACTCCCTTCCCCGTCAGCGTCCCGCTCCATTCGTTCTGGATCCGCTTGAACTGCCCGAACAGGTACCCCACCTCCCGCGCGCCCACCCCGATGTCCCCGGCCGGCACGTCGACGTCCTTGCCGATATAGCGATAGAGACCGGTCATGAACGACTGGCAGAAGCGCATGACCTCCTCGTCGGAGCGTCCCTTCGGATCGAAGTCGGAGCCGCCCTTCGCTCCCCCCATGGGGAGCGTCGTGAGGCTGTTCTTGAAGGTCTGCTCGAAGCCCAGGAACTTGAGGATCGAGAGGTTGACGGAGGGATCGAAGCGCAGGCCCCCCTTGTAGGGGCCGATCGCGTTGTTGAACTGGACCCGATAGCCGCGGTTGACCTGGATCTCGCCGGCGTCCGATTCCCAGACGACGCGGAACATGATCACCCGGTCCGGCTCCACCATGCGCTCGAGCACGCGCGCGTCCGCGTAGCGGGCGTCCGCGTTGGCGATCGGCAGGACCTTCTCGGCGAACTCCCGGACGGCCTGATGGAACTCGGGCTCTCCGGGGCTCCGCGCCTCGACGTCCGCCATGAACCCGTTCAGATCCATGATGCTCGCTCGATGGCAGGAGCCATGACCGTCCGGGACGAGCGGGACGACGGGTTCCCCTCCGCCTCGGACGAAGCCGTCATCCGGGCGCACCTCACGTTCGAGGGTGGCCCTACCATCCCGCGGATCAGAGCGTGTAGGTCAAACCCGCGAGTAGCCGCGTGAGCCCCACCGTCGAGGGCTCGTCGAATGTGTCGCCGCCGACGCGGAACGCGCTCTCGCCGTCGAACGGGTTGCCGACCGTCGCGCGGTCGACCTCGACCTTGAGCCCGACCCGATCGGCGACAGCGAAGAGCATCCCGAACCCCGCCGTCGCGCCGTAGCGGAGCTGGGTTTCCTCTACCGCCCCGACTTCACCGCCCGCGTTCTCGTCCAGCATCCAGACCGCGACATCGAACCCCAGCGTGAAATAGGGTGCGATGGGCTGATCCCGCGGTACGAGATATCGCACGACCGCGAGCTGGAGCAGGACCAGATTGAGGTCCGCGAGGCCCTCCTCGTCCAGCTCATCGGATTCGTCGCCCGAGTCGTCCTGGAACTCGATATCCGTCCCGGTCCAGTCCGCGCCGAGCCGGATTTCGGATAGAGGCCAGCGCGTGAACGAGAACGAGCCGCCGAGCGAAAGGGCCGGATTCGCCATGAGCTCGCGCTCGCCCCCGTCCGCGCGCTGCTCCAGGAACTCGGTGAAGAGTGTCAAGCCGCCGTGCCCCCCGAGGCTGTACTCCATCGGACCCTGCGCCAGCATAGGCGCGGCGGCGGCCACCCAGAGGACCGCGGAGACGGCTCCGGGAACGATCCACGACCTTGCTCTACTCATCGGTTCCTCCTGAGACGGGTTCGGGGGACGGTGCGGGCGCACCCCTGGGGGGCGCTCGGACAATCTTGCGACAGCCGCAGCCGCTCCGCCATACCGGCCGGCGGCGGGGTGCGGGTCAGTCGGGCGGGAGCTCGATCGTGCGACGGGCGGGGTCCGGATGCCGGCGGTAGAGGATCGCCACGCGACCGATCCGACCGGCCACTTCGGCGCGCGCGCGGCACGCGATCGCGTCTGCCGCCGCCTCGCGTTCGTCCCGGTCGCCGGCGAGACGGATCTTGATCAGCTCTCTGGCCGCCAGGGCCTCGTCGACTTCGCGGAGCACGGCGGCGGTGACGCCGGCCTTGCCCACGAGGACGACGGGGTCGAGCCCGTGGGCCATGGCCCGTAGCGCGCTCCGCTGGCGGCTCGACAGTCCGTTCATCGCGCGGTGGGCCCGTTCAACCGGACCCCGCCTGGCGGCGCCGGTGCGCGCGGACGCGCGCGCGGTTCCCGCACACCCGGGTGTCGCACCAGCGTCGGCTCTTGTTCCGGGTCGTGTCGAGGAACAGGAATCCGCACGTGTCACTGTCGCACTCCCCGAGCCGCGAAAGGTCGGCGTCGAGGAGCAGCTCCATCGCGGAGCGTACCACCGGCCACAGGGGGGCGTCGAGCGCCGGGTCGCCCGAGTCCAAGCGGTCCCAGGCCAGCGCGTAGGCGTCGCCCCGCCGCTCGAGCCGCGCATGGCCGAGCGCGCGCCGGAGCTCTGCGTTCAGCCCCGCGAGACCGGCGGAGTCCGCGTTCCCGCCCCGCGCCAGCGGATCGAAGACCCGGTAGATCGCCTCCCGGAGCGCCACGGCCCGGGCGAGAACGCGGGCGGCCTCGTCGGGCCGCGCCGCCCCGCCCGCCACGAGACCGGCCGCATCCTCCACCGTGAGCTCCCCGGACTGGAGCGCGAACTCCACCAGGTCCGCGTACGTGGCGAGGTGCTCCTCGAGCGGCTCCGGCCCCCGGCGGTTCCCCAGCGTGTTCACGAAATCGAGGCAGAGCGCCCCGCCGGTCAGCTC
>JAICNR010000244.1 GCA_025931135.1 Gemmatimonadota bacterium
CGCGAACGCGAACATCCCCCGCAGCCGGTGGACGCAGTCCGTCCCCAGATCCTCGTACAGGTGCGCGATCGTCTCGACATCCGACCGCGTGCGGAACCGGTGCCCCGCGCGCTCCAGCTCCGCACGCAGCTCGACGTGGTTGTAGATCTCGCCGTTGCAGACCACCACCACCGAGCCGTCCTCGTTCGCGATCGGCTGGTCGCCCGTCTCGAGATCCACGATCGCCAGCCGCCGCACTCCGAGTCCCACACCCTCCGCCACGAACGTCCCCTGACCGTCGGGACCCCGATGCACCAGCGACGCCGCCATCCGCTCGACCAGACCCGCGTCGACCGGACGCCGCACATCCGTCGTCGCCATGCCGCAGATTCCGCACATGGGCTAGGGAACCGGACTTCGCGCGCTCGCCTCCGCCGCAGACGGAAGCCTCACCGCGGCGCCCCGACGTCGAAGTCGTCGGGCGAGCGACCGTGCAGGAAGATCTCGTCCCACACCTGGACCTGGAGCACGGCCGACAGCTGCCGGCTCCGGTCTGCGCCTCCGTCACGATGCATCTTCCGCAGGCGGGACACCTGCCCGGGATCGAACCAGCCCTTCGCCTGCAGGCTCTCCGGCGACAGGAGCTCCTCGACGAAGGGCGGCGACGCCCCGCGCAGCCAGCGACCCGACGGTCCGCTGAGCCCCCGCTTCGGACGCTGCAGGATCTCGGCGGGAAGGTCGTCGGTGAGCGCCCGCCTGAGCACCCGCTTTTCCGGGCGCGCCTGTTTCAGCTCCGGCGGCATCGCGAGGCACCACTCCGCAACCTCATGGTCCAGGAAGGGAACCCGCACTTCGATCGACCACGCCATGGAGTGGCGGTCGAGCGTCTGCACGATGTGGTCGTGCATCCGGGTGGTGATGTCCCAGTACTGGAGCCACTCCACCGGATGCCGGCGCGCGAGTTCCGACGGCGTCGGCGGGGGCGGGGGAGGGTTCGCGCGGATCGCCCGCGCGAGCTCCTTCGAGTAGAGCCGCCGGCGGCTCTCCGACCAGAGCGGCCCTGTCGCGGCCTGAAACCGCTCGGGTCCGGGACCCTCCTGCGCGCCCATGATGCGGAGGGTCCGCTCCTTCCCCCCCTTGCTGGACGACCATCCCGTCGTCCGACGGGCGGCACCGAGGAACCGGGAGAGCCACGCCGACCGGCGATTCTCCCGGTACCACCCGTAGCCGCACAGCATCTCGTCCGAGCCCTCGCCGGCGAGCGCGACCTTGACCCGCGACGCGGTCAGCTGCGCAATGGTCTGACGCAGGCTCCCGGAGCCGCGACCGAGCTCCTCCCCGTGCCACACCCCACGCGCATACAGGTGGTAGTCATGATCCGTGTGACGGGTCCGATGGCCCCGGAGATCGTATCCGGGGAAGCGATCCAGCGTGCGCGTGGAGCCCACCTCGTCGTATTCGGGGTCCTCGAACTCGAGGCTGAAGGCGTCCACGGTGCGGCCCAGGATCCGCGCGGCCAGCGCAGCCACCGCGCTCGAGTCGATCCCCCCGGAGAGCCACACCCCG